>RXJW01000027.1 GCA_003963005.1 Burkholderiales bacterium | reverse complement strand
TACGGAGGCTGACCCGGCTGACGCCTCGATGACTGGAATGCGTCGCAAACCGGTCTTGCTGCGTGCAGCGCCGAACGACCGAGATCGCTGCACTGCCGCCTTCTCGCTCTCGCACACGCCACACCGTCGCCGCGTTGATTCGCAACCTGCACCAACGGTCAGCACAACCCTGCGCCAGCACTCAGTCGGCCCCAGCCACCAGGCCGCGGCTTCGTTTCTAGGGGGGTGGTTTCACCTCGGAACCACGGGCTCGCCAGATTGACAGCGGCGCCGGGGGTCCTTAAGGTCTGAAAACTGAAAGCGCTTTCAGAAAGCGCTTTCAGTGTTTCGATGCTGTCGGCCACCGGCACGACGCCGATGTGCCGCCCGTCGGGCCGCCAGAGCCCACCACCACCCAGGAGACAAAGATGCGCAAGATGAAGACCGCGGCGGTGCTCGCCGCCAGCCTGCTCGCCGGTGCTGCGGCAGCGGCCACCACCAACGGTTTCGCCAATGGCGGCTTCGAGGCCCCCGGCGGCGGCGGCTTCATCGCCGCAGGCTGGCTCACGGCCGCCACCGGCAGCCCGGCCTCGCTGTCGACGGACGCACACACCGGCAGCTTTGCGTTGCTGCTCAGCGCCCCCAATGGGTTCGACGCCTCCATCGCGCTGCAGGATTCCGTCGGCCACGGCGGCCTGCCGCCGTTGACGGCCGCCAACGTGGGCGACACGCCCTGGCTCACCTTCTGGGCCAAAGGCGACGCCAGCACGACGGGCAATGCCTTCGTGAAGCTCCAGTACTTCACGCCCGGCGGCAACGTGGTGGCGCTGGACCGCCAGTTCCAGACCCTGATCAACCCGGACAGCTGGACACAGGTCAGCTTCCAGGCCGCAGCGATCCCGGCCGGGACGACCACGCTCTTTCTGGAGATCGGTACCGCTGTCGGACCCATCCTCAACGGCCGGCCCAATGCCGTGCTGGTGGACGACCTGTCGTTCACGCTGACCACCGCCGCGGTGCCCGAGCCGGCCAGCGCGGCCCTGCTGCTGGCCGGTCTCGCCGTCATCGGTGCGGTCGCCTGCCGTCGTCGCGCCTGATGCCCTGCCGGAGAACCGCCATGACCTCACATCGCCTCCATCCCCTGACCCACGCCGTGGCTGCGCTGCTGCTCGCCGGGCTGGCTACCCACGCCAGCGCCACGGGCATGGTCATTCACGACAGCTACGGGCCTGACATCAACCAGCTCAACGGTTGGCCCACGCCGCTCTTCGCGGGGCAGGACATCGCCATCGCCTTCAGCCTCGGCAGTGCCGGCACGATCGAGTCGTTGCTCACCTCGGTCGACGGCACGGGCAGCGTCACGCTCGGCATCCTGCCGCGCACCGGCGCGCTGCCCGGCACGGCGAGCTGGCTCTACAGCCTGCAGCTCACCGACCCCTTCGCCAACTCCCTGCTCAGCCCCAGCGGCTGGACGCTCGCGGCGGGCAACTACTGGCTGGTGGCGGTGGCCGGCGCCGGCTTCAGCGGCCAATGGCAAAGCGGGACTGACTCGCCCAACGGCGCCTGGGCCTACTCGGCCGGCAGCACCTGGACGACGGTCGATTCGCCGTTCACCGGCATGCCCGCTGCGCGCATCACGGTCGCCGCCGCCGTGCCCGAGCCGGACACCTGGGGCCTGATGCTGGCCGGCGGCCTGCTCATTGCCGCGGCAGCCCGCCGAGCCCGTGCCACTTCCACGCAAGGATGACCGCCATGACGACACCCCAAAGCTTCATCGGCGGCCTGCTGCTCGCCGCCAGCGCGGCCGCATCGGCCAGCGTCACCAGCCCCGTCATCGGCAAGCTGCTGTGGTCCGAGGAGTTCAATGGCGCGAGCCTGAACACCAGCACCTGGACGGCCTCCAACGGCAACGGCTGCCAGATCAACCTGTGCGGCTACGGCAACCAGGAACTGCAGTTCTACAGCCCGGCCAACCTCAGCATCGTCGACGTGCCCTTCGAGCCCGGCACGCGGGCGCTGGCCATCACGGCCCGGCGGGAGACCGTGGGCAGCAACCAGTTCACGTCGGGCAAGGTCGATTCGTCCGGCAAGGTGCAGGTCAAGTACGGCCTGATCGAGGTGCGCATGGCCACGCCCAAGGTCGGCATCGGGTTGTGGCCGGCCGCCTGGATGCTGGGCGTGAGCCCGCAGACCTGGCCGCGCAACGGCGAGATCGACCTCATGGAAATGGGCGGCCGCCAGCCCTCCGGCCTGCCGCCGATCTCGCCCGACCAGTTCGTCGGGTCCAACGTGATCACCTTCCAGCAGGCCGCCTGCGTGCCCGGCAACGAAAGCTGCGCGGGCTCGACCGCCTGGCAGAACAAGAACTGGTACACGCCCAGCCGGTCGCTGGCCAACCGCTTCGTGACCTACCGCCTTTACTGGACGGACACGCAGATGCGCTTCACGGTGCTGGACAACGGCCGTGAGTACGACATGTACAAGGCGCCGATCACCATCAACTCCACGGCGCTGAACCAGCCCTTCTACCTGCTGCTGAACATGGCCGTGGGCGGCAACTTCACGCCCGCGGCCACGCCGGCCCAGGTGACGGCGCCGCTGCCGGCCACGACCTACGTCGACTACATCCGCGTCTACGAGCTCGACGGGCTGGGCGAAGTGAAGCTCGGCGTGGGCACGCAGCCCGAGGTCGGCAAGTTCGGTGTGTTCACCGACAACACGCCGGTCGACAACAAGCAGGTGCCGGGCGTGACGGCCGATGTGTTCATCTGGAACCAGGGGTCGATGACCGCGGGTGACCTGCCCCCCTACGAGGGCACCGGTGTGCTGGCGTTCAAGTATTTCTCGCCGGGCCAGTGGTTCGGCGGCAGCATCCAGTCGCGCCAGGTGCACGACATGAGCGGCTTCCGCAACGGCAACATCAAGCTGAAGATCAAGGCGCCGGCCAATGTGGCCTTCCGCATCGGCATCTACGACACGTTCACCAACCAGAGCGCCGTGACCTTCCCGGCCAACACCACGGCCTACGGGCTGGTGCGCGACGGCGAATGGGGCACGGCCACCATCCCCGTGGCCGAGATCGCCGGTCCGAAGATCGCGCTGCAGTCGATGCTGGACCTGTTCCAGTTCTTCAGCGTCGACGGTGCGTTGCCGGGTCAGCAATTCCAGATCGCCTTCGACGACATCATCTGGGACTCGGGCGTGGCGGGTGTGCCGAAGGTGGCGGTCACGCCGTCGGTATCCAAGGCCGCAGCCGTGTCGGGCAGCACGATGCAGACGAGCGCCACGACGCTCGCCTTCACCGCCCCTGCCAGCGGCTGGGTGGACGTGCACTACAGCGTCAACGGCGGTGACACGCAGACCGTGCGCCTGCGCCAGGACGGCGCCACGCACCGCTACGTGGCCGGGGGCCTGAAGGCGGGTGACGTGGTCGAGTACCGCTTCACCGCCTGGGATGCGGCACGGCAGGTGGCCGTGGATTCCGCGCCGGGCAAGGCGGTCATCCGCTAGGAGTCTGCGCGGCAGCGCGTGGCTCAGGGGCGCCGGGCTGCCGGCGCCCATCCCGCAAAATGGCGGGATGAACCAAGACCAGCTCAAGCAACTCGTCGGCCGCGCAGCGGTCGCCTTCGTCCCGGCCGGCCAGATCCTCGGCGTGGGCACCGGCTCCACCGTGGACTGCTTCATCGACGCCCTGGCGGCCGAGATCGCCGCCCGACGCCTGGCCATCCCGGGGGCCGTTTCCAGTTCGGAACGCTCGACACTGCGCCTGCAGAAGGCCGGCATCCCGGTGCTGGAGGCCAGCGAGGTCGAGCGCCTGGCGGTCTACATCGACGGCGCGGACGAGATCGATCACCAGGGCTTCATGGTCAAGGGCGGTGGTGCGGCGCTCACGCGCGAGAAGATCGTGGCTGATCTGGCCGACCAGTTCGTCTGCATCGCCGACGCGTCGAAGCTCGTGCAGACGCTGGGCAAGTTCCCGCTTCCGGTGGAGATCATCCCGATGGCGGCTGCGCAGCTCACGCGCCGCTTTGCCGCCCTCGGCGGCAGTGCCCGCGTGCGCGCCGGCGTGGTCACCGACAACGGCGGCCACATCCTCGACGTGACGGGCCTGTCCATCACCGACCCGCTCGCCTTTGAGGGTGAGGTGAGCCAATGGCCGGGCGTGGTCACCGTGGGCGTGTTCGCCCGGCACAAGGCCCAGGTCTGCCTGCTGGGCGGCGCCGACGGCGTGCAGACGCTGCGCTTCTGACCCGCTGACGGGCCGCAGCATGTCGCGCCGGCCTTACGGCTTCGATGCCGACTCGCACGAGCGGCATCGATGGTGGCGCAACCTGCTGTTCAAGCTGATGCCGGCCCTGGCCTCCTGCGCGCTGCTGACATGGTGGATGGGCTGGGGGATGGGTTTGACGCTGGGCGTCGTCATTGCGTTGCGCTTCACGGCGCAGGCTCTCGCCCCGGAACTGGTGGCGCTGGCCGGCGCGACATGGCGTCAGTTGCGCTGGCTGGCCTTCAAGCCGGTTCAAGGTCGGTTCTACCAGTTCAAGGGCCATCGCATTCGCGTCGAGGATGACGACCTGCTGCCACAGCGCTGGCTGGCCCTGAGCGACCTCGCGACGGCACTTGGCGGGCCGATGCCCGCGCCCGTGCTGCGCCGCCGCTGGCCCGAAGGCGTGCGCGACCGGCGCGACGGGGTCTACCTGCTGGACGAGGTCGCGCTCGCCTGGCTGTCGGAGCAGCGCGACGACCGGGCCGGTCGGCTTCACCACTGGGTGCAGCGCGAGGTCTGGTACCCGGCGCGCGGGCGCCGGGCGAGCTACACGCAAGAAGGGGCGCCCTCGGGCGCCCCGCGTCAGGACTGAGCCGGGCTCAGTTGCGGCCGACCGCGCTCCAGGCGGCAGCCACCTTGGCCGAGTAGTCGGCACCCAGCGTCGCCGCCAGTTCCTGCGCGGCCGCGATGGTCGCGGCGCGGGCCTGGGCGTAGGTGGTGCTGCTCGTGAACTTGGTGGTCAGCGCGCGGTACCAGATCTTGGCAGCGGCATTGCGGCCGATGCCGGTCAGGCTGCCCGAGCCGGTGGCTACGCGGGTGTTGCCGGCCACGCAGGTCGGGCTGTTGCCGTAGCTGCTGTTCGTGCCCTCGGCGAGCAGGAAGAAGAAGTGGTTGGCCACGCCCGAGCTGTAGTGCACGTCGAGGTTGCCCACGCCGGAGTACCAGCAGTCGGCCGAGGCGCCATCGCTGCTGGGCTTGACCATGCTGCGCAGCGCACCACCCCCGACGCTGATCTTCTCGCCGATCAGGTAGTCACCCGGGTCGTTGGCGTTGGCGGCGTAGAACTCCACCATCGTGCCCATGATGTCGGACGTGGCTTCGTTCAGGCCGCCGGATTCGCCCGAGTAGATGAGGCCGGCGGTGCGGCTCGTCACACCGTGGGTCATCTCGTGGCCGGCCACGTCCAGCGCCACCAGCGGGCGGAACGTCGTGCCGTCGCCGTCGCCGTAGGTCATGCAGAAGCAGGAGTCCGACCAGTAGGCGTTGTTGTAGCGGCTGCTGTAGTGGACGCGGTTGTAGGCGCCGCGGCCATCGTTGGCGATGCCGGTGCGGCCGTGGACGTTCTTGTAGTAGTCCCAGGTGACCGCGGTGCCGTACTGCGCGTCGGCAGCGGCGCTGGCGGTGTCGCTGGTGGCGTTGTTGCCCCAGATGTTGTCGGCGTCCTTGAAGATCGTGCCGCCGCTGGTGCCGTTGGCCATGTTGATCGTGTAGGTGCCGCCGCGGCTCGGGTCACGCAGCTCGTAGCCGCCGGTGATGCTGTTGGTGGTCAGCGTCACGTTGCCACTGAAGAGCGTGCGGCCCGTGCCGTTCACGGCAGCGGTGTGGATGTCGTCCCAGGCATCGAGCCGCTGGCCGGTCGTCGCGTCGACGATCACATGCTTTTCGTAGGGCGTCCCGTCGGCGGCTTCGCCGGACACGAGCACTTCCCAGGCCAGTCGCGGCTGGTCTTCACGCGCCCAGATCACCTGCTCGGGGTTCTTGTTGACCGTGCCACCGGGGTGAGCGTCGGCCACCAGGCGCCAGGCGCGGGTCGCGTTGAACGTCGCGCGGGCGGGCAGGGCAGCCGTCGGCAGCATCGTGGCGCTGCGGTGCATCGTGGCCAGGTTGCCGAAGCGGTCGGTCTGCACGATCAGGTCGGCACCGATGGCGCGCAGGCCATTGATGCGGCGGTCCAGGTGCACATGCTTCGCACCGTCTTCATCGACGGCCACACGGCGCAGTTCGTAGGTGTGTTCCTTGCTGTCCAGGCTCAGGCCCGGAAAGGCGCGGGCCAGGCCTTCGGCGGTCGCCCGCAGTTGCGCAGCGCGCGAGGCTTCCTCGGGGAGCGACTGCGCCTGCGCAGCGCAGGACAGCAGGGCAAGGGCGAGAGCGGACAGCTTGTGGCTGGTTCGGAACATGGTGGGACTCCGGTGGTTTGTGAGGCTGCTGGCACACGTCGGCAGCGGCCCGCCGCGCCGGGTGGGTGGGCAGTGCCGACGGCGACTATGCGCGGCACCTGCCCGTGCATGTCAGAGGGGTGACATGTCACCGGCTGTCGTGACAGGCAGCACCTGATTCCCTCGCCAGCCCACAAAAAAGAAAAGCCGGACATCAGTCCGGCTTGTCGTTCGGGCACCGCGGATGTGCGGTCAGAACGTCTCCCAGTCGCCGTCGTCAGCGGGTGCAGGTGCGGGTGCGGGCGCTTTGGGGGCGGGTGCAGGTGCGGCCGCGGTCGACTTCGGTGCGGGCGCCGGTGTGGCCTTGGGCGCCGCAGCTGGTTTCGCCGCAGGCTTTGCGGCAGCCGGCTTGGCCGGCGCGCTGATCGCCTTCGGCGCAGCGGGCGCCTTGGCCGTGAAGCCGCGCGAGGCGCCAGCGCCGCTGAGCTTGAACACGCTGATTGCATCAGCCATGCGGGCCGATTGCTCGCGCAGGCTTTCGGCGGCGGCGGCGGACTCTTCCACCAGGGCGGCGTTCTGCTGCGTCATCTGGTCGAGCTGCACGACGGAGCCGTTGACGACGGCGATGCCCTCGCTCTGCTCACGCGCTGCGGCGCTGATCTCGCCGATGATGTCGGTCACGCGCTGCACGCTGGCGACGATCTCGGTCATCGTGCTGCCCGCGGCCTGCACCTGCTGGGTGCCGGAGTCGACGCGCTCGACGCTGGCGCTGATCAGCGTCTTGATTTCCTTGGCGGCACCCGCCGACCGCTGCGCCAGCGAGCGCACCTCGGCGGCCACGACGGCGAAGCCGCGGCCCTGCTCACCGGCACGCGCCGCTTCCACGGCGGCATTCAGCGCCAGGATGTTGGTCTGGAAGGCGATGCCGTCGATCACGCCGATGATGTCGTTGATCTTGCGCGAGCTCTGGCTGATCTCGTCCATCGTCGCCACCACCTGGGACACGGCCTCGCCGCCGCGCTGGGCGACCGAGGCGGCCGAGCTAGCGAGCTGGTTGGCGGTCATCGCGGCATCGGCGGTCTGCTTGACGGTGCCGGTCAGTTCGCTCATCGACGAGGCGGCGTTCTGCAGGTTGCTGGCCGTCTGCTCGGTGCGCTGGCTGAGGTCGAGGTTGCCGGTGGCGATTTCGGCGCTGGCGGTGCCGATGCTGTCGGCGGCGCTGCGCATGTCGCCGATGATCTTCTGCAGCGAGCGCTGTGTGGCCTCGAGCGCCGTCAGCAGGCGGCCCACGTCATCGGAGCCGCCGTTCGGGATCGGGTGGGTGAGGTCAAACCGCGCGAGGGCCTCGGCCGCTTCCGTGGCGGCATGCAGGCTACCGCCCGAACCGCCGCCGCCCAGCACCACACCCGCGATGCCGGCTACCCAGGTGAGCACCAGGCCGATGATGAGCCAGGTCTTGGCCGAGCCGGCGTTGTCGCCCAGGCCCGAGAGCGCCATGCCGACGGACACCGTGACGACGGCGAGGATGGCGAACAGCGCCAACTTCAACTTCTGCGAACCGCTGCCTGAACCGAACATGCTGGGGTCTCCCTCAGAAAGCAAACCGCCGGTCCGAGCCGGCAAACCCACGCAGTGTGCCGCCCGGGCCCGGGCGCGGAGCCGCTGATCAGCCGGGCAAACCGGCAATAGTTGCCGAAGCGGCGGATCAGCGCGCGGGCCTGCGTTGCCGCCGCAACGCGAAGCGCATCGGGTCCACGGCATCCAGCAGGTCGGCTTCCAGCGGGCAGGGCGCTCCGACGGCCAGCGCCGCCACGACGCGACCCGCCAGTGCCGCCCAGCCGATGCCGCGGGAGCCGAAGGCGGTGCAGACCATCAAGCCGGGCTGCCGCGCCTGCAACCGGAGCTGGTCGGCCAGCGGCCCGGGCGCGGCGAGCCCGCCGATCAGCGGCAACCGGTCCGCCGTCAGCAGCCGCCAGCCAACACGGCCCGCCAGCGGGGCGGCCGGTGGCGCATGCAGCCCGGCCAGGCGGGCGTAGCGCTGCAGGTTCTCGGCGTGGTCGGCCTCGCGCAGGTCGGCGTCGGGATCAGCGTCCTGGCCGGTGGCGCCGCACCAGGCGCCGCCCCGGCCGTCGGCAATCGCGTAGCCGTCGCCCGCGACCGGGACCGCCGGGCACCAGGGCGCCTGGGGCACATGGCTGAGCTGGCCGCGCTGGGTGACGAGGTCGCCGGCCAGCGCGGCGAGCAGGGGCCGCTGCGCGTGGCCGCCGGCCAGCACCACCAGCGGCGCCTGGGCGAGGGGCTGGCCGGCCTCGTCCAGCAGCGTCCAGCCGCCGGCCTCCGCCCGCAGGCGGGCGACCGCCGCGTCGAAGCGGGTCGTCGCACCGCTGGCAGCCAGCAGGGCGCGGACGTAGGCCCCCGGCTCCAGCGCGCCGCCGCCGGGGTAGAACCAGGCCGGCAGGCCAAGCGCAGTGCCTGCCAAGGCCGAGGCGGCTTCGGCGGCCAGGGGCTCGACATACGCCGCCGCCCCGGCCATCTGCGCGTGCGACAGCCGGGTCTCCAGCCGCAGCAGGCCGCGCTGATGGGGCAGCCCGAGCTCGGCCAGGGCGCGCTGCGTCGCCAGCGCCGCGGCGCGGTTGAACCTGGCGTGGGGGCCGTCGTCCGGGTTGACCGTGCCGTGGAACAACCCGGCCGGGTTCCCGGAGCTGGCCTGGGCCGCGCCGGGCAGCGCATCGATGACGGTACAGGCCACCCCCTCGCGGGACAGCGCCCACGCACAGGCGGCACCCGCCAGGCCCGCCCCGACGATCACGGCCCGCCGCGCGTCGGGGGCCAGCGGCACGCGCCCGGCCGGGCGCTGCGGCGCGTGACGCGGTGCGAAGCGCGCGACCGTCATCTCAGGCTTGATCGCAAAGCCGGGGGCCAGTGCCACCTCGAAGCCCGCGGCCGTCAGCGCGCGTCGCATCGGGCGCGAGATGCTCCACGTCGCTGCCGTGGCGCCCGGTGCCGCGTGCCGGGCGAGGCCCTTGATCAGGTAGTCGTCCCACAGCTCCGGGTTGCGGGACGGGGCGAAGCCGTCCAGGTAGAAGGCGTCGGCCTGCAGCACCAGCGCGCGCAGCATTTCGCGCGCGTCGCCCAGGCCGAGCAGCAACTGCACGCGGCCGCCCTCGAAGTCCAGTGCATGCAGGCCCGAGGTCAGCGGTGGCCAGCGCTCCAGCAGCTGCGCCGACAACTCGCCGAGCGCCCGCCCCGCGTGGGCGCGGGCCAGGTCTTCGTGCCGCAGCGGGTGCTTCTCGATGCTGACGAACACCAGCCGTGTGCAGCGTTGCGGGTCCTGGCGCCAGGCATCCCAGGTCGCGAGGAAGTTGTTGCCCAGGCCGAAGCCCGTCTCCAGCACGACGAACCGGTCCCGGCCCTGCCATCGCGCCGGCAAGCCGTTCCCGCCAAGGAAGACATGCCGCGCCTGGGCCAGGGCGCCGGCGCGCGCATGGTAGACGTCGCCGTACTGCGGCGAGGCGGGGGCGGCCGGATCGCTGAAATCGACGTCGGCCGGCGCGATGTTCAGGGTCATGACGGCCCCCCGTGCATCAGCATCCTCCGGGAGCGCTCGGGTGCGGCGCCAGCATCGTTGCGGCTGCAGCGGCCCGGGCATTGTGCCGCTCGCGCTCCAGTCCGACGAGCAGGCCACTGCCCAGCGCTGCCGCCAGGCCGACGGCGACGTCGCCCGAAACACCGAAGGCTGGCTCGCCTCCCGTCATCACGCGGACACGGTCTCGCCATGCTGAGGCACGCGCACGGCCCAGCCGAGCTCGTCCTGGATGCGGCTGCGCAGGGCATCTGCGGCGGCCGGCTCACCGTGCACCACGTAGACCTGCTCAGGCGGTCGGGGCAGGGCGCGCAACCACTGCAGCAGGCCGTCGGCGTCGGCATGACCCGACAGGCCTTCGAGCTGGCTGACCTCGGCGTTCACCGGCACCCAGCGGCCGCGCAGCTTGATTTCTCGTTCACCGCCCACCATCCGTGCACCCCGCGTGCCGCCGGCCTGGAAGCCCGGGAAGGCGATGTGATGCCGGGCCTGCGGCGCCAAGGTCTCGATGTAGTTCAGCACCCGTCCGCCCGTGGCCATGCCGCTGGCGGAGATGACGATGGCCGGCTTGCTGCGCGGCTGCGCGAGGGCGGCGGCGAGCTTCAGGCTCTGAGCCTGCTTGGTGACGTAGTGAACCCGATCGGTCAGGCTGCGCGCCTCGCTGGCCGAGATGCGCAGCAGCCGGGCGTGCTTGACGGTGAGTTCGGTGGCGAGTTCGGCCATTGGGCTGTCCAGCCAGATCGGCACGTCCAGCGGCAGCTCGCCCGCCCGGCGCAGGCGTTGCAGCAGCAGGAGCAGTGCCTGGGCGCGGCCTACCGCAAAGCTTGGCAGCAGCACCGAGCCGCCGCGCTTGAAGGTGTTGCGCAGGATCTGGCCGAGGTGCGCCTGGGCGTCCTGCGCCGGATGCAGGCGGTTGCCGTAGGTGGATTCGATCAGCACGACGTCGGCGCCCGCCGGCACCTGGGGCACGGGCATGAGCAGGTCTCCCACGCGGCCGATGTCGCCCGAGAACAGCAGCGAGCGCCCGGCATGGCTCACGTGGATGCTGCTGGCGCCGAGCAGGTGGCCGGCCGGCGTGAAGCGGACGTCGGTGTCACCCAGGCGCAGCCTGCCGTCCCGCGGCAGGGGGGCGAACTGCTGGAGCGTGGCTTCGGCCTCGCGCACGCTGTACAGCGGCAGGGCCTTGTCGTGCCGGCTGCTGCCCTCCCTGTTGGCGCGGCGGGCGTCTTCTTCCTGCAGATGCGCGCTGTCGCGCAGCAGCACGTCACACAGGTCGCGGGTGGCCGTGGTCGCGTAGATCGGGCCTTTGAAACCCTGGCGGCGCAGCGCGGGCAGGTAGCCGCAGTGGTCGAGGTGGGCATGGGACAGAAGCACGGCGTCCAGCTCTGCGGCGGCGACGCCCAGGGGCATCCAGTTGCGTTCGCGCAGCGTCTTGAAACCCTGGAAGAGGCCGGCGTCGAGCAACAGGCGCTGATCGCCGAGCGTGAGCAGGTGGCGCGAGCCGGTGACGGTGTCGGCGGCACCGAGAAAGGTCAGGTTCATGGCGCTCCGAGCGTTTGCATCTCGCCTGATTCCAACACCCGCACGGCGGGCCCCGGCTGATCCAGCGCAAGCCGCAGCGCGCGCGCCACGCGATCGGCACCGATCGGGCGCCAGGCCTTCGGGATCAGCGGTGCGAGCGGCCGGGTCAGGCGCAGGCCCCAGGCCTCGCCAGCGCGGTGCGGCTGGCCGAGGGCTTCGCGCCGGCCGTCCAGCAGCGAGGGGCGCGCGATGACGAGACGCTCGAACCCCAGCGAGCTCAGGGCGGCTTCCGCCTCCCCCTTGATGCGGTTGTAGAACACACCCGAGCGCGCATCGGCGCCGAGGGCCGACACGACACCGCAGTGGCTCGCGCCATGGGCTCGGGCCGCGCGCGCCACGGCCAGCACTGCATCGAAGTCCACGGCGCGGAAGGCCGCCTGCGAGCCTGCCTGGGCCATCGTCGTGCCCAGCGCGATGAACACGCGCCGGGGTGCGGGCAGGTCCGCGTGGAGGGCTTGCAGATCGACGACGCGCTCATCGCGCCGTTCGTCGGCCGGCAGCCCGTTCAGCGGGCGGCGCACCAAGGCCAGCACGGGCGTGCCGGCGAGTTGCCGCAGCAGCTCACGCCCCACGAGGCCACTGCCACCGGCCACCCAGGTCAAGTCACGTGTCGTCATGCCGCCATCTTAGGCAGCCTGGCGGGTCACTCCAGCACGACGCTCAAGGCCTGCAGCGCCGCGGCGCCGGGCCGCCAGCGTGCTCGCAAGGCCAGTTGACGACCGACGCGCAGGCCATCGCTCGCGCCGCCACTGAATCGGGTGGCAGCATCCCAGCGCACCTGCCAGCCGTTGAGCAGGAAGGTCTGGCTGCCGGCATCCAGTGCCGTGATGCGGCCGGCGAGCTCCAGCGGTTCTGCCGCCTGGGCAGAGACTTCCGTGGCCACCAGAGCACCGTCGCGCATCGTGCCGTGCACTTCGGCGGTCGCGCCCAGTTGCAGCTGCGCCAGGCCTTCGATCTGAGCGCGGCTGGCCTTGACCGGCACGCCATCGATCGCGAACTGACGCGCCGACGTGAACTGCGTGACCTGCCCCTCCAGCTCCACGGTCAGACCATCCGGCGGGCGCAGCGCGTCGTCGCGGGCGGCGAGCAGTTGCCAACTGCCGTCGGGCAGCAACTCGCCCAGCGTGAGGCGCACGACGGAGCCCTCGGCCAGCCCCGAAGGAATCGTTCCGCCATCCACGGCCCGCGCCACCAGCGGACCGACCTGAAGCCAGCCGGCAGAACGATCCACCGAGGTCAGCAGCCCCCGGAGCATGGGTGCCACGGTCGGCGTGCGGACGGCCAGGCGACTGGCCACGATGCGGCCGCCGACGACATCCAGCCGGCCCCAGACCCGGACCTCCTGGGGCGTGCCCCCAGCACCCGGACCGCGCACGGCCGTGGAACTCACCGACACGCGTTGGCCCAGCACGAGCAAGGTGCGGCTGTCGAGCCAGGTGGCGGGCCCGGCGACCTGCGTGTCCACCATCACCGTCACGGCGTGAGCTGCGCCGGCGACGATGCTGCCGGCCAGCACCCGTGCCGTCATGCCCGGGGCGAGTTCCTTCAGTCGCAGGCTCGCACCTTCGCCGTCGCTGATGTCGGCATCCTGCGTGTCCAGCGTCACGCCGCCAACGACCAGCGGAGGTGTGGCCGTGACGGCTGCACTCAGGAAGCTCTGGACGCGCCCTGTGCCGCCCGTCGCCACGCCGAGCGGCCGCGCCAGTGCAGGCGCTTCCTGCGGTGCATTCGCGCCGCCGCCGCAGGCGGTCAGCGTCGCAGTGCCGGCCAGGGTCAGCCAGTGTCGGCGAGAGAGGGGTGTGTCAGGTGGGCTGGGCAGGCGGCGTGGCATCGGGAGACTCCGTGTCGGGTGCGTGGTAGGTGAAGAGCCCCAGGCGGGCGCGATGGGTGCCGGGGCGGCCGGCGGCCTGGTCGGCGTCGATGAGGCGTTCGAGTTCCGGGATCAGTTCGGCGCGCAGCCGGGCCCATTGCGCCCGGGCGAGCTCGGTGATGGCGGCGGCCGAGGTTTCGCTCAGCTCGTCGGCGTAGATGGCCTGCTCGAAGTGGCGGCGATCGCGGTGCACGACGTTGTCGGTGGCCGCTGCCAGGTGGTCGCCGACGTTGGCGCCCAGGAAGCCGAACATCTGCGCGTCGTCCTGCGTGGGCGTCACGCGGTCCGGCTCAAAGCGCACGGTCTGGCCGTCCTCCGACAGCCGCGCCAGCCCCAGGCGGAGCATTTCGTCGAGCACGCTGCGCGGGTGGACGTGGCGTGTGATCGCCTGGGCCAGGCTGTCGAAGCTCGGCGCGACGCCGTTGCGGGGGAGGTCGGCCGGTTGGCCGTCCGGGCCGGCGTAGTCGGGGTGCGTCATCCAGTGCGCATAGGCACGCCCGGCCGGGCTGGTGCGCTGCGGCGGCAGGGCCGACAGCTCGCCACTGACCCGGGCCACTTCGCGCCGGCTCAGGCCGGTGGCGATCGCCACCTGGCTCACGTCGCGGGCTCCGGTGGCGCCGGCCGCCTGGCGCGCTTCGCGGGCCGCGCGCACGAAAGCGCGCTTGAGCAGCTCCTCCACCGGCGCATGCGGCAGCCCGTGCGCGATGCACAGGCGGGCCAGCGGCACGAGCAGAGACTCGACGGCAGGCAGTAACAACTCATCACGTTTGTCCATTTGACGCGTCAATTCTGCTCGAGCACCATGAAATGCGCAATTTGTGCATTTGTTTGAAATCGTAAGCGACAAAGGAGAGTCGAGATGCCAAGTTACACGCTCAACGTGAACGGGCGGGACCAGCAGGTCACCGTCAGTTCGTCCGGGATGCCCTTGCTGTGGGTGCTGCGCGATGTGCTGGGCCTGACCGGCACCAAGTACGGCTGCGGCATCGAGATCTGCGGCGCCTGCACGGTCTGGATCAACGGCCAGCCCGAGAAGAGCTGCGACATCGACGTGTCGTCGGCCGTGGGCAAGCGCATCACGACGATCGAGGGCCTGTCGGCCGACCGCAGCCACCCGGCGCAGAAGGCCTGGGTGCTGCACCAGGTGCCGCAGTGCGGCTACTGCCAGAGCGGCATGCTGATGAGCGTGGCCGGTGCGATGAACGCCGGCCACCACGGCGCGAGCATCGCCAGCGAGGTGAACAACCTCTGCGTCTGTGGCACCTACCAACGCATCAAGACGGCCGTGGCCGGCTTGTGAGGAGACGGCCATGAATGCACGCATTCCTGAAGCGGCGTCCGGCGTGGACCGCCGCCAGTTCCTCGCCGCCACGGGTGGGCTCACCCTCGGGCTGGTGTTGGGCGGCAAGGCTGAGGCCGCGGCGGCCACGGCCGTCAATGCCTGGCTGACCATCGGCACCGACGGCAGCATCATCCTGACCAGCGGCGCGTCCGACATGGGTCAAGGCTCGTTCTCCGGCCTCGCGCAGATCCTGTGCGAGGACCTGATGGTGGACCCGACCCAGATCAAGGTCGTGCCGGCGGCACCGTCGCTGGCAGTTCCGGCCCCGGTGGGTGCGGCGATCAACACCGTCGGCTCCAGCGTGACCCGCAACAACTTCTGGCGCCTGCGCGATGCCGGCGCGGTCGCGCGCGAAATGCTCGTCAGCGCCGCGATGGTGGAACTGGGCGACAGCACGCGGGCGAACTACACGGTGCTCAATGCCATCATCACCCATGGGCCCACCGGCCGCAGCCTCGCCTATCCAAGCGTTGCCGCGCGCGCCGCCACGCTGCCGGTGCCGAGCTCGGCGCCCCTCGTGCCGGATGCGCAGTTGCGTTGCATCGGCAAGTCGCTGCCACGCGCGGACATCCCGGCCAAGGTCGACGGCAGCACGGTCTACGGCATCGACGTGCGCCGACCCGGCATGGTGTACGCGGCCATCCGCCATTGCCCGAGTTTCGGCGGCGTGCTGGCATCGGTGCCGTCGGTGCCGTCCGGCGCGCTGGCCGTCGTGCCCGTCAAGGTGGCCGCCGGCACGGCGCGCGGGCTGGAGGCGGTCGGCAACGTCAATGCCGTGGCGGTGGTCGGCCCGACGACCTGGGATGCCTGGCAGGCAGCCCGCCGGCTGAACCTGCAGTGGACCTTGCCCGCGAACGTGGCGGCGCTGAACAGCATGCAGTTCATGGCCGACGCCCAGGCGCTGATGACGAATGCGACACCCTACGTCGCTGGCGCCGCCAACCCGCCCGGCACGGCCTACACGGTCGAGCGCAGCGGCGTCCCGGATGCGGCCATCGCCGCGGCCGACATCAAGCTGGAGGCCAGCTACAGCCTGCCCTATGTGGCGCACGCCTGCATGGAGGTGTTGAACTGCACCGTGGACTTCCATCCCGGCGTGAGCTGCGAGGTGTGGGCGCCGACGCAGTCGGCCAAGGGGGCCTTGACGCTGGTCATGGCGCTCACCGGCATGACCGCAGCCCAGGTCACGATCCACGTCACGGCGCTGGGCGGTGGCCTGGGCCGCAAGGCGGAGCAGGACTTCATCTCGCAGGCGGTGCAGGTGGCGATGGCGGTGAAGAAGCCCGTCAAGCTGATGTGGCCGCGGGAGGAAGACTTCACGCATGACCAGTACCGGCCGATGGCGCTGGTGCGGGTGCGGGCGGGCCTTAACAAGTCGGGCCAGGTGCTGGGCTGGACGTATCGCAACGTGTCGCCGTCGATCCTCGGTCAGCGCGGCATTCCGCTGCCGGCCACGGGCGACAGCCAGGGCTATGAGGCCTCGCAGGCGCTGCCCTACGACTTCGGTTCGCGGCTGACCGAGTGGGTCAGCCATACCGCGGGCATCCCGGTGGGCTTCTGGCGGTCTGTTGGGGCGTCGATCAACACCTTCGCGGTGGAATCGATGATCGACGAACTGGCGCTGGCGGCCGGCGCCGACCCGTACCAGTACCGCCGCTCGCGCCTGACCGACGCCCGCTGGCTGGCCGTGCTGGACGCGGCGGCCCAGGCGGCGGGCTGGGGCAGCGCCCCGCCGAGTGGTCGGGCGCGGGGCATTGCCATCGGCACGGCGTTCAACAGCATCGTGGCGCAGGTGGTCGAGGTCAGTGCGACGGCCGCGGGCCCGAGGGTGACGCGCGTGTGGCTGGCCATCGACTGCGGCTGGGTCGTGAACCCGAACTCGGTGGAGGCGCAGCTCATCGGCGGCGTCGTCCACGGCCTGAACGCGGCGCTGTACGGCAAGCAGACCTTCGTGAATGGCGCGGCGCAGGCCAGGAACTTCAACGCGAGCCGCATGATCCGCCTGAACGAGATGCCGCAGGTGGTGGTCAAGCTGATGCCGCAGCCGGCGCTGCTGGACCGGGGCCAGGTGATGGGTGGCGTGGGCGAGTTGGGTGTGCCCACGCTGGCCCCCGCACTGGCCAATGCCTGGGCCAAGCTCAGCGGCAAGCGGGTGCGGGCGCTGCCCTTCTATCCGAACGCCACGATGAGCGACTGAGCGGCCGCGCGGCCCATGAAAAAGGCCTGCGCCGTGAGGGGCAGGCCTGGGTCGAGCGAGACCGAATCGGTCAGCGCTTGGGCTGGGTCAGGCGCGGGCCGTTGTTGTGGCGCGGGGCACTGCCGTCGCGGCTCGGCTGGCTGCCGCCCGCGCGCGGGGCGCCCTGGCCTTGCGGGCGCGGTGCGGGCTTGGCGCCGCCATGGCCGGCATGCGCCTGGGGCTTGCCGCCCGGGCGACCGCCGCCATTGCCACCCGGACGGCCACCGCCGCCCTGGCCGCCACGGGCGTCACCGCCCCGGCCACCACCACCGCCACCCGGGCGACCACCACGACCCGCATGCTGCGGCGGGTTGGGGTTGCGGCCCCGGCTGCCGTTCGGGTTGAGCACGGTGCGGCCCAGCACGATGGGCTCGGCGCGTTCGTTCGGGTCCGGTGCGAAGCCGGGCACGATTTCCTTCGGGATCTCGCGCTTGATCAGCTTCTCGATGTCGCGCAGGAAGCCGTTCTCGTCCACGCACACGAGGCTCACCGCCTCGCCTTGCGCGCCGGCGCGGCCGGTGCGGCCGATGCGGTGCACGTAGTCTTCCGGCACGTTGGGCAGTTCGAAGTTGACGACGTGGGGCAGTTGGTCGATGTCGATGCCGCGGGCGGCGATGTCGGTCGCGACCAGGCAGGTCAAGTCACCGGACTTGAAGTCCGCGAGCGCCTTGGTGCGGGCGCCCTGGCTCTTGTTGCCGTGGATGGCCATGGCACTGATGCCCTGGTCGTTCAGGTAGTCGGTCAGGCGGTTGGCGCCGTGCTTCATGCGGGTGAAGACCAGCACCTGGTGCCAGTCGCCACTCTTGATCAGGTGCACCAGCAGTTCCTTCTTGCGCTCGCGGCCCACGGGGTGGACCTTCTGCGCGATCTGGTCGTTGGTCTGGTTGCGGCGCGCGACCTCGATGAGGGCCGGCTGGTTCAGCAGGCGGTCGGCCAGGGCCTTGATGTCGTCGCTGAAGGTGGCGCTGAACAGCAGGCTCTGCTTCTGGGCCGGCAGCAGGGCCAGGACCTTCTTGATGTCGTGGATGAAGCCCATGTCGAGCATGCGGTCGGCTTCGTCGAGCACGAGGATCTCGACCTTGGACAGGTCCAGGTTGCCCAGGCCCGCGTGGTCGAGCAGGCGGCCGGGTGTGGCCACCAGGATGTCCACCCCGTCGCGCAGCTTGTTGATCTGGGGCTGCATGCCCACGCCACCGAACATGACCATGCTCTTGAGCTGGGGCAGGTACTTGCCGTAGGTCTGCACGCTCTCCTCGACCTGGGCGGCGAGTTCGCGGGTGGGGGTCAGCACGAGCGCGCGAATGGCCGGGCGGCCGCGCTTGTCCAGCGTGCGCGGAGATGCCTGCAGCCGGTGCAGCATGGGCAGCGTGAACCCGGCGGTCTTGCCGGTGCCGGTCTGCGCGCCGGCCATCAGGTCGCCGCCCTTGAGGACAGCAGGAATGGCCTGGGCCTGGATGGGGGTGGGGGTGGTGTAGCCGGCGTCGGCAATGGCCTTGAGCAGCGGCGCTGCAAGGCCCAGGGTGTCGAAACTCATCGAATCCTAAGAAGGGGAGGGCACGCCAACAAACACCGGGGCTCGCCGTGTCGCCGGGGAGGCAACACCAGTCTTCGGGCAAGCCAGGCCGCGTGCGGGGGCTCTGAAAAGAAGAACGCCGCGCAAGACTGAGAGCGCGGCGTTGCCAACATTCTAGCGGCTGCGGCCGCGTTCAATTATTTAGAGATCGTGACCCAATCCATGCTGGCCCAGTTGGCCGGCGAATGTGGGAGGCTCACTTCCCGCTTCATGGCCCAGGGGATGACCTGCCGGTGCAGGGGGATCAGGTTCACCTGCTCGCGGAATGACTGCAGGGCCGCCTTGACCAGGCCTTCGCGCTTTTTCGGGTCGGTCTCGACCGTGGAGGCGGCCGCCAGCGCATCGGCCTCGTTGTTGATGGAGCCGCCGTAGTTGCCGACGCCCACGCCCTGTTCGCCGCGATTGCGCAGCACCGGCGTCAGCATGACCTCGGCATCGGTCGTGCCGCCGCCCCAGCCGGCGAGGTAGAGGCTCGTGTCGAACTTCTCCACCTTGGGGAAGAACAGCGTGCGCGGCATCGCGTTGACCTTGACTCTCACCTTCACCTGCGCCCACATGCTGGCCAGCGCGATGCAGAGGCGCTCGTCGTTGATGTAGCGGTTGTTGGGGCAGTCCATCGTCACCTCGAAGCCGTCGGCGTAGCCGGCCTCGGCGAGCAGCTTGCGCGACTGCGCCAGGTCGAAGGGCAGGCGGGTTTCGAGCTTCGGATCGTTGTAGGCGCCTCGCACCGAGGGCGTGAGGCCACCCGTGGGCAGCGAATAGCCGCTCATCAGCTTGGTCTTGATCGCCTCGATGTCGATCGCGTGATAGAGCGCCCGGCGCACGCGGACGTCCTTGAAGGGGTTCTTGTCGCCGGGCACATTGCCGTAGAGCAGCTTGTCACGGGTCTGGTCCATGCCGACGTAGATGAGGCGGTTCTCCTCGCCATCCATCACCTTGAGCTGCGGCAGCGTTCGCAGGCGGGCGATGTCGCGCGGTGGCGGGTCGATGACGAAGTCGATCTCACCCGAGATGAGCGCCGCGGTGCGCGTGGCGTCGTTGGAGATCGGCATGTAGACGAACTCCTGCAGGTTGCCCTCGAACTTGTTCCACCAGTTGGGGTTGCGTTTGTAGACGGTCTTCACGCCGGGCTGCCGGCTCACCAGGATGAAGGGGCCGGTGCCGTTGGCGTTCTGGCTGGCGTAGGACTCTTCCTGCTTCTTGAAGTCCAGTGGCCGCGTGACGCGGTTCTGCTCGCACCAGTGCTTGCTCATGATGAACAGCGTGGTCATCATCTCCGGCACGATCGGGTTGGGCTTGTCGAGCGTGAAGATGACCGTCAGCGGGTCGATCGCCTTCGGGATGCCGACGGCGTTGGCATAGACGCGCTGCGGCGCATTCGGGTCGCGCAGCCGCTGCATCGAGAACACCACGTCGTCCGCGGTGAACGCCGTGCCGTCGTGAAACTTGACATTGGGCCGCAGCTTGAAGCGCCAGATGAGGGGCGTGACCTGCGTCCATTCGGTGGCCAGTGCCGGGCCGACGACGCCATCTTTTTGCCGCCGCGTCAGTGATTCATAGACCTGGCCGTTGAGGCTGTTGGTCATGACCTCGTTCTGCGAGTGCGGGTCGGTGGTCTGCAGGTCGCCCTGGCTGGACCAGCGCAGGGTCTGCGCTGACGACAGTGTTGAGGCCAGGGTCAGCAGTGCGGCAATGGCAAGTCGGTGCATTGGATCTCCCTCGTTTTGACGGCGAGTGTTGGAGACGGACGGCAGCTGTGGACTCGGTATTTATCCGGGGGGCGGCCGCGGGTGTGCACGTCCCTCGGAAATGGGGCGGCGCGGGCCGCGTGAACAGCCGCGACGTGAGCACAATCCGCTGCACGAAGAGCGCCTTGTCCGGGCGACGCGAAATCAGGGAGTTGTCATGCGATCGATTCGTCAGTGCTTCATGGCCGTCCTCGTCACGGCAAGTGCCGCCGTCCAGGCGGCCGGCTACAACGTGGTCAATCTGACACCCGCCGGAGCCAGCTCGGCGGATGCGTGGGACGTCAACAACCTGGGGCAGGTGGTGGGGTCGTACAGCGGTGCTGGCTTCACCTACTCCCGCGGCTACGTCTGGAGTGCGGGTGTCTTCACCACGCTGACCGGTCCGGCTGGGGCCTTGAGCACGAATGCACTGGGCGTGTCCGATGCCGGTGCCGTTGTCGGGGCCTACGTCGACACCGAGGTGCTGGACGACACCGGCACGCTGGTGCTCGGTGACTCGCATGGCTACATCTACGAGGGTGGTACCTACGCCCGCATCGACCTGCCCGGCGCCGGCAGCACCACGCTGCGGGGCATTTCCGCGAACGGGCGCTACGTCTCCGGCTATGGCAGCTTCGCCGACAGTTCGGTCCGCGGCTTTGTGCTGGACCGCAGCAGCGGCGCCTTCACGCTGGTGGGCAGCAATGTCGTGGGCGCCTTCACGATCGTGCAGGGCATCAACAACGCAGGCCAACTGGTGGGCAGCGAGATCGTGCCCGTCACGGGCGGCCCGGCCACGCGCACCTCCTTCATCTACGACATCGGCACCGGCATTCGGACCGACCAGAACCTGCCGGGCGTGACCACCAGCTTCTTCCGTGACATCAACGACGCAGGGCAGATCGCCGGCTTCTTCCGCGTGCCGGGTTCCCAGCAAGGTTTTGTGGGGACGCCGTCGTCCTTCGAGGCCCTGGCTTACGGAACATTGAACGACACCATCCTCGAGGGCATCAACAACAGCGGCTGGCTCGTCGGACGCTACCTGCTGGACGCGGCCGGTAACGGCCAGGCGATCCTGCTGACCCCCGTGCCTGAACCCTCCATCTGGCTGCTGTCCCTGGCCGGTTTCGCGGTCGTGGGCTGGCAAGTACGCCGCCGCCGTGGTTGAGCCTCCGCCGGCATCGGCGACAATCACCGCAAACCCATTGATGCGCAGGCCCCGATCCCGTCGGGGCCTGCGTTGTTTTTGTCTCGGAGCAGCGCCATGGCCCAATATGTCTTCTCGATGAACCGCGTCAACAAGACGGTTCCCCCCAAGCGCCACATCCTCAAGGACATCTCACTGTCCTTCTTCCCCGGCGCCAAGATCGGCGTGCTGGGCCTGAACGGCTCCGGCAAGTCAACCCTGCTGAAGATCATGGCCGGCGTCGACAAGGAGATCGAGGGCGAAGCCATCCCGATGCCGGGGATCAAGATCGGCTACCTGGAGCAGGAGCCCAAGCTCGACCCGGACCAGACCGTGCGTGAAGCCGTCGAGGAAGGCATTGGCGGCGTGCTGGCGGCCAAGAAGCGCCTGGACGAGGTCTATGCCGCCTACGCCGAGCCTGACGCCGACTTCGACGCCCTGGCCGCCGAGCAGGGCGAGCTGGAAGCGATCATCGCCGCGGCCGGCTCCGAGAACACTGACCTGCAGCTCGAACTCGCGGCCGACGCGCTGAACCTGCCGCCCTGGGATGCCCAGATCGGCGTGCTCTCCGGCGGCGAGAAGCGCCGCGTGGCGCTGTGCCGCCTGCTGCTGTCCAAGCCCGACATGCTGCTGCTCGACGAACCCACCAACCACCTGGACGCCGAGTCCGTGGAGTGGCTGGAGCAGTTCCTGCAGCGCTTCCCCGGCACCGTCGTGGCCATCACCCACGATCGCTACTTCCTGGACAACGCCGCCGAGTGGATCCTCGAACTCGACCGCGGCCACGGCATTCCCTGGAAGGGCAACTACTCGGACTGGCTCGACCAGAAGGAACGCCGCCTGGAGCAGGAGCAGAAGAGCGAAGACGCGCGCGCCAAGGCGATGAAGGAGGAGCTCAAGTGGGTTCGCTCCAACGCCAAGGGCCGCCAGGCCAAGAGCAAGGCGCGTCTGGCCCGCTTCGAGGAGCTGAGCGACGTTGAATACCAGAAGCGCAACGAGACCAACGAGATCTTCATTCCCGTGGCGGAGCGCCTGGGCAATGAAGTCATCGAGTTCGAGAACGTCTCCAAGAGCTTCGGCGACCGCGTGCTGATCGACAACCTCAGCTTCAAGGTGCCCGCGGGCGCCATCGTCGGCATCATCGGCCCCAACGGCGCTGGCAAGTCGACGCTGTTCCGGATGATCCAGGGCGTGGAGCAGCCGGATTCCGGCACGGTCAAGATCGGCAAGACGGCCAAGCTGGCCTTCGTCGACCAGAGCCGCGCAAGCCTGGACGGCAGCAAGACGGTCTGGGAAGACGTCTCCGGCGGCCTGGACAACATCGTGGTCGGCAAGTTCGTGATGCCCAGCCGAGCCTATCTCGGCCGCTTCAACTTCAAGGGCAACGACCAGCAAAAGCTCGTCGGCTCGCTCTCCGGCGGTGAACGCGGCCGCCTGCACCTGGCCAAGACCCTGGCGCAGGGCGGCAACGTGCTGATGCTGGACGAGCCGTCCAACGACCTGGACGTCGAAACCCTGCGCGCGCTCGAAGAAGCGCTGCTGGAGTTTGCCGGCTCCGCCATGGTCATCAGCCATGACCGCTGGTTCCTGGACCGGATCTGCACGCACATCCTCGCCTGCGAAGGCGACTCGCAGTGGTTCTTCTTCGACGGCAACTTCCACGAGTACGAGGCCGACAAGAAGAAGCGCCTGGGCGAAGAAGGCGCCCGCCCGAAGCGGGTCCGCTTCAAGCCCATCAAGTGAGGCGCGCCGTCGTCGGGGCAGGTTCACACCCGGTGAGCCTCACCCCGACGACTGACACAGTTCTTTACCGGGAGCCCAAAGATCCCACACAGGGCGCTCAGAAGATGACTCCACCCCAGTCCTTCAAGGAGCCCGGTGATGACAACGTCCCGTATCCCGCATTTCTTCCGCATTGCCCTGGTGACGGCGGCCCTGGCCGTCGGTGGCGTCGCCGCCCACGCCCAGCCGGGCCCCGGCCAGCGCGGTGAGCACGGCCTGATGGCCGGTGGCGGCCTGTTCGGCGGCCACATCGATCACCTGCTCGACGCGGTGAACGCCACCGATTCGCAACGCACGCAGATCGAGAACATCTTCAAGGCGGCGCGCCAGGACCTCTCCGGCCAGCGTGACACCGGCATCAAGCTCCACCAGCAAATGGCCACGCTCTACACAGCCAACAACGTGGATGCCGCCGCCATCGAGGCCGTTCGGGTCCAGTTGAGCGCCCTGCACGAGACCAGTTCCAAGCGTCTGAGCCAGGCCAGCATCGACGCGGCCCGGGTGTTGACGCCCGAGCAGCGCGCCAAGATCGCCGAGATCATGAAGAAGCGCCAGGAGCGCATGGCGGCCCGTCGAGTCGGTTGATTCCCTCACGCCCAGGAGTTCTGCGATGCTTGAGCCCCGTTCCACCGGCGCGGAGGCGCGCCGGATTCCTTTTTCTTCGTTGGCCCCGGTGATGAGTAGCGCTCGACTGCTGTTGATAGATGATGATGCCCGCCTGACCGGCATGGTGGGTGACTACCTGCGTGCTGCCGGTTTCGAGGTGAGCACGGCCGGCACACTGGCGGCCGCGCGTGAGGCGCTGTCGCACAGCCGTTTCGAACTGCTGGTGCTGGACCTGATGCTGCCTGACGGCGATGGCCTGGACTTCTGCCGTTGGCTGCGCGGCGACCCGCGCTGGCGCCACCAGCCTGTGCTGATGCTGTCGGCCCGCGGCGAGCCCATGGACCGCATCCTGGGGCTGGAGCTGGGTGCAGACGACTACCTGGCCAAGCCTTTCGAGCCGCGTGAACTGCAGGCCCGTGTCAAGGCGCTGCTGCGCCGCCTGGAACCCAAGCTCGACGGCGACGAGGTGCTGCGCTTCGGGCGCCTGGAGATCGACCTGGCCGCCCGCGTGGCAAGGCTGGACGGCAAGATCTGCGACCTGACCAGCCACCAGTTCGACCTGCTTGTCGTGCTGGCGCAAAGCCCCGGCCGCGTGCTCAGCCGTGACCAGATCATGGACGCCCTCAAAGGCCATCCGCTGGAGGCCTTCGACCGCTCCATCGACGTTCACATCTCACGCATCCGGGCGGTCATCGAGGACGATCCCAAGAACCCCCGCCGTGTGCTGACCGTGCGCGGCGCTGGCTACGTGTTCGCGCGCAAGCAGGACGCCGACGCCGACGCGACCTGACTTGAAAAGCCTCTACCTCCGCATCTACCTGACGCTGGTGGCGCTGCTGCTGGCGTTCGCCTTTGGCTCGGCCTGGTTGTTCCAGCGGCACATCGAGCAGGAGCGCGGCAGCGTCGAGACGGCCGCCGGCGAGCGTCTGAATGCGATGGCGGCGCTGTTGAAGCTGGCGCTCCCGCCGGTGACCGCATCGCGCGAGGACCAGGCGGCAGCGTTTTCCGATTGGGGCCAGCGGCTGCGCATGCCCTTGGCACTGGACGATGCCGACGGCCGCCGCATCGCGACGACACCGATGTTCCTGCGGCGCTCAGACGATGTCGGCGCCATCATCGTCAGCGCGCACCTGGGCGACGGGCGCACGCTGGCCATGGTGCGAACCGTGCGGCCGCCCAATCCGCCCGGCGGCGCCTCGGTTGCCAGCGGCCCCGTCAGCCCGCCGGTGACCGGTCCGCGACCAACCCGTGCCGACGAAGGGCCCTGGGCCGGCCCGTGGCTGCACCGGCCGGTGTCGCCGGGAGCGCCTGCCGTGTCGACGCTGGCAGTCGTTCTGGTGCTGCTGTTCATCGGTGTCGCCGCAGGCGCCTACCCGGTGGTGCGTCGCCTGACGCGCCGGCTGGAGGCTCTCAAACGTGGTGTGGAGCAGTTCGGTGCGGGCAATCTGTCCCACCGTGTGGAGGATGGTGGCAAGGACGAGGTCGCCGCACTGGCCAGCAGCTTCAACCAGGCCGCCGATCGCATCGAGACCCTGCTGCGCTCGCATCAGACCCTGCTTGCCAATGCGAGCCACGAACTGCGCTCGCCACTGGCCCGCTTGAAGATGGCGTTTGCGATGTTCGACGATGCGGCCCCGGCTCAGCGGGAGCGGCTGGCGCGAGAGATCGACGTGAACATCGCCGAACTGGACGCGCTCGTGGAGGAAGTCCTGCTCGCCAGCCGTCTGGAGGCCGGCAGTTCGGTCGGTGATGCGCACCCCGTCGAGCTGCTCGCCCTCGGTGCAGAGGAAGCGGCGCGCGCCGAGGTCGCCTTCGAGCCGGAGACCGATACCGGTCGGGTGCATGGCCAGGAGCGGCTCTTGCGACGCGCCTTGCGCAATCTGCTCGACAACGCGCGGCGCTACGGCGGGCCGGAGGTGGAGCTGGCGCTTCGACCGGTGGCCGGTGGCTTCGAGTACGTCGTGGCCGACCGCGGCCCCGGCGTGCCGGTCGAGCAGCGGGAGCGCATCTTCGAACCGTTCTATCGCTTGCCAGGCCATGCGGAGATGGCCGGTGGTGTGGGCCTGGGCCTGAGTCTCGTCAAGCAGATTGCCGAGCGCCACGGCGGGCGGGTGAGCTGCCAGCCCCGCGAGGGCGGTGGCAGTCGCTTCGTGATCTTCCTGCCCGCCGCGCCGGCCTAGCGGTTCTCGTCGAACACTCGCTTGAGCAGCAGGCTGAGCAGCAGCCCAGCGGTCAGCAAGCCCGCGGTGGCAGCCTGCCAGAAGCCGACGGCACCGGCGCCGCCGGCGCCAAATGCCAGCAGGTAGCCACCTCCGATGCCCACGCCCCAGAGGGCAACGACGTAGATGACCATCGGCAGGGTGGCCACCTGGTAGGCACGCAAGACGTAGGCGGCCACCGTCTGCATCGCGTCCCCCAGGTGGAAGAACCACACCCAGACGAGCAGCGGCAAGGCAGCAGCGGCGGTGGAGGCATTGGCCGTGTACATGCCGACGATCGGTCCGCGGGCGACGGCCACGACGGCGCCGACGCCGGCCGCCACCAGGACGGCCAAAGTCATGGCGTGCCGGCCCACGATGCGCGCCTCGCGCTTCTCGCCGGCGCCCAGGTGCTGGGCGACCAAGGTGCCTGCCGCGGTGGCCTGGGCGAGCGCAATCATGAACATCATCGCGACGAGGTTGACCGCAATCTGGTGCCCCGCCACCGGGGTGGCGCCCAGGCGTGCCACGAAGAAAGCCATGAACGTGAACCCGGTGACTTCCACCAGGATGGACCCACCCATGGGCAGCCCGAGTTTCACGAGGGCGGCCAGCTCGGCCAGGCGCGGGCGCGTGGCCCAGAGAAATGGAATGGCGAAGGGCGCATAGAAGCGATCACGGCGCAGCAGGGCCAGCGCGGCCGCGGCCTGCCCGATCATGGCGATCGCCGTGGCCCAGCCGCAGCCTGCCACGCCCATGGCGGGCAGCGGGCCCCAGCCGAACACGAGCACGGCATTCAACGGCACCTTGGCGGCCAGCCCGATCAGCTGCATCGCCATGACCGCCTTGGGGCGGCTCACCGCGGTCGAGAAGCCCCGGAAGGCGGTGAACAGCAGGGCTGCGGGCAAGGCGAAGGCCTCGGGTCGGGTGTAGGCCTGCACCTTCCCCGCCTGCACGGCGTCGAGCTGGGCCAGTGCCGTGAAGGGGGCTGGGAACCACAGCGCCAGGCAGCCCGGGACGCACAGCAGCAGTGCCAGCCACTGCGCCTGCACGAAGCTTTGCCCCGCGCCGGGCAGGTCCTGGGCGCCGAACTGGCGCCCTGCGATCGGGCCGACCGCCAGCACCACGCCCATGAGGCCGACGAAGATCGTGACGTAGGCTGCGGAGCCCACGGCCAGCGCTGCGAGGTCGGCCGGGCTGACGCGGCCCATCATCAGCGTGTCGACCGTGCTGAACATCATCACCGCGATCTGCCCGACCAGCACGGGCCAGGCCAGCGGCACGATGCGGCGCACGCTGTCGGTGAAGCGGATGCGGGTCAGGATCGGGCTCCGCGTTCGGCGTAGCGGTTGAAGCGCCAGGCGGTGCCATCCAGCGTGATGCGCTGCCACACGGCCCGCTTCTCGAACGGGTCGAAGCCGGGCCAGTGCTGCACTTCGTCGAAGCTGCGGCCGCAGCCCTTGCAGACCGGGTCGCCCTGGGCCGTGGAGCAGATCGCGATGCACGGCGAGTCTGGCGTGGTGGCGTACCAGGTCAGCCAGGCCTCCAGCGCGCGTGGTGACAGCGTGCCTGCATCGACGTCGGTGGCGCGGCTGAGGGCCAGCAGCGCGTAGGCCTCGGCCAAGGCGCGCACCTCGGGGGCGGCGCTGATGCCGTCCGGCGATGGCGAACGCTCGCGCCACCAGTTGATGGCGGCCTCCAGGTCCGTCACGTGGATGGGTTGGGTCACGCCACCAGCCCCATCGCCGCACGCACCTCGCGCAGCGTCTTGCGCGCCACGGCACGGGCGCGTTCGGTGCCGACCTCCAGCGTCCACTTGACCTGCTGGGGGTCCAGTCCGGCGGCTCGTTCCCGCCACGGGGCCTGCTCGCGCTGGATGGCTTCGATCAGCGGCTGCTTGCAGTCGAGGCAGCCGATGCTCGCGCTGCGGCAGCCGGTGTCACAGGCAGCGCGCGTGGCCTCGTCGCTGTAGATCTGGTGCAGGGGCCAGACCGGGCAGCGCGACGGGTCGCCGGCGTCGCTGCGGCGCACGCGCTGCGGGTCGGTCGGCATGGTGCGGATCTTGGTGGCCGTCACCTCGGGCTCGTCCCGCATCGCGATCGCGTTGTCCAGGCTCTTGCTCATCTTCTGGCCGTCCAGCCCCGGCACGCGGGCGGTCTCGGTCAGCAGCGCCTGGGGCTCGACGAAGACGGGCGTCGACTCCGCATAGAGCCGGTTGAATCGCCGTGCGACTTCGCGGGTCACCTCGACGTGCGCCGTCTGGTCCTCGCCGACCGGCACGCCGGCGGGCTTGTAGAGCAGGATGTCGGCCGCCTGCAGCAGCGGATAGCCCAGGAAGCCATAGGTCGCCAGCTCGGCGTCGGCTGCGACCTGGTCCTTGTAGCTCGGCATGCGCGCCAGCCAGCTCGACGGCGTGCACATCGCCAGCAGTGTGAACAGCTCGGCGTGCTCGGGCATGCGGCTCTGGAGGAAGAGCGTGCAGCGTTCCGGATCCAGGCCGGCGGCGAGCCAGTCCGTCACCATCTCGTAGACGTGGCGGGTGAGCGTCTCGCCGTTGGGGCGCTGGGTGGTCAGCGCATGCCAGTCGGCCACGAAGAAGAAGCCTTCGTGGCTGTCCTGCAGGCGCACCCAGTTCTTGATGGCGCCGTGGTAGTGGCCCAGGTGCAGGGCGCCGGTGGGGCGCATGCCGGAGAGGAGGCGCGGACGGGTGGGGGCGGTTGTCGACATGGGGGGCGGATTGTCGCTCGCCTACACTTGCGGCCCCATGAAGCGACTGGTCATTCTGATTTCGGGGCGGGGCTCCAACATGGAAGCCATCGTCAAGGCCTGTGAGGCCGAGGGGTGGCCTGCCCAGGTCGCCGCGGTCATCAGCAACCGCCCCGACGCCGGCGGCCTGCAGTTCGCCGCGGCACGCGGCATCGCAACAGCGGTGGTCGACCACAAGGCCTTCGCCAGCCGCGAGGACTTCGACGCCGAGCTGGCCCAGGTCATCGACGGCTTCTCGCCCGACCTGGTGGTGCTGGCCGGCTTCATGCGCATCCTCACGCCGGCCTTCACGGCCCGCTATGCGCGCCGCATGCTCAACATCCACCCATCGCTGCTGCCGGCCTTCACGGGCCTTCACACGCACGAGCGCGCGCTGGCGATGGGCTGCAAGGTGGCCGGGGCGACCGTGCATTTCGTGACCGCGGAGCTCGACCACGGGGCGATCATCATGCAGGGGGTCGTGCCGGTGATGCCCGGTGATGACGCCCAGGCCCTGGGGGCGCGGGTGCTGACCGCGGAGCACCGCATCTATCCGCAGTCGGTGCGCTGGTTCGTCGAGGATGCGCTGGTGTGGTCGGGTGAGGTCGTCGCCCATCGCGACGGCGCGCCTCAGCAGCTGCTGCTCAGCTGATCAGCCCGGCCAGGATGTTGATCGACAGGGCCAGCACGCCCGTGTTGAAGACGAAGGCGATCAGCGCCTGCAGCAGCACGAGGCGGCGCATCGGCTTGGCATTGACGACCACGTCCGACGTCTGCGACGTGGCAGCCACCGTGATCGAGAAGTACAGGAAGTCGGCGTAGTCCGGCGCGCTGTCGTCGCCCGGGAACTCCAGGCCGCAATGGCCCTTGCCCTCGCGGTGGTAGAGGCTCGCGTAGGCCAGCCCGAACTCCACAGGCAACAGCAGCCACGAACCGGCCACGGTGGCCAGCGCGAGCAGTACGTAGCGGGTGTCATGCGTCTGCCGGGCAGCCTGGAGCTCCAGCGTGATGGCCGCCAGGCTGGCCAGCGCGCCGAGCACCGCGAGCAGCAGCACCACCGGCACACCTTCGTTCAGGCGACGAGCGCGGGCCTGGACGTCCACGCGGCCGCTCTGGCCGAGCATCATCCAGAACACCAGCGGCAGGTAGATCCAGATCACCAGGTTCCAGCCGATCAGCAGCCGCGTCTGCAGGCTCGTGATGCCCGGCCAGGCCGCGGCGAGCGCGCTGCCCACGAGGACCGCCGTCAGCAGGCGAGGGCGCAGGCGCAACTGGTGCCAGAGAGTCATGCGGGGCGGCTTGGGATAATGCGGCGATGCATCCTAATGCCCTGCTGGAGCTGTGCGCCGAACTGATCGGTGCCGTCAACAAGCTCGACGCGCCGGCCGACGCCACCGTCTCGGCCTTCTTTCGTCAACACAAGAACCTCGGCCAGCGCGAGCGCGCCTGCCTGGCCGAAACCGTCTACGCGCTGCTGCGTGAGCGGCTGAAGTTCCAGAACCTGGCCCAGAGCGGCAGCGGCCCGATGCCGCGCCGGCTCGCCATGCTGGCCTGGCGTGGCAGCGAGAGCTTCCTGCAGGGCGCCCTGAGCCCGGCGGAGAAGCACTGGTTGAGCCAGGTGCAGGCGATTTCTCCCGAGAGCCTGGCGCCGAAGCTGCGACACAACATGCCTGACTGGCTGGCCGAGCCCTTGCTGGCGCGCCTGGGCGAGGACGAGTTCTGGCGTCTGGCCGCAGCGCTGAACGAAGCGGCACCGCTGGACTTGCGCGTGAACACCCTGAAGCTCAAGCGCGAGGAGGCGCAGGCGGCGCTCAAGGCAGCCGGTATCGACGCGGTACCCACGCCTTTCTCGCCCTGGGGCTTGCGCGTGGACGGCAAGCCGGCGCTGAACAAGCTAGAGCTGTTCACCAACGGCTCGATCGAGGTGCAGGACGAGGGCAGCCAGCTGCTCGCGCTGCTCTTGGCGCCCAAGCGCGGCGAAATGGTGGTCGACTTTTGCGCCGGGGCAGGCGGCAAGACGCTGGCCCTCGGCGCGGCGATGCGCAACACCGGGCGGCTGTACGCCTTTGACGTCTCGGGCCATCGCCTGGACGCGCTCAAGCCGCGGCTGGCGCGCAGCGGGCTGTCCAACGTCTACCCGGCTCAGATCGCCCACGAGCGCGATGACCGCATCAAGCGTCTGGCCGGCAAGATCGACCGGGTGCTGGTGGACGCGCCCTGTTCGGGCCTGGGCACGCTGCGCCGCAACCCGGACCTGAAGTGGCGCCAGTCGCCCCAGGCTGTGGCCGAACTTCAGGACAAGCAGCGCGCCATCCTCGCGAGCGCGGCGCGTCTCGTGAAGCCGGGCGGCCGGCTGGTCTATGCGACCTGCAGCCTGCTGGACGCCGAGAACGAGCTGATTGCCGCTGAATTCGCAGCCGCTCACCCTGACTTTGTGCCGCTGGCGGCCGACGAGGTGCTCGGGAAGGCTCAGGTTGAGCGCGCCGGCGAGCTGGTCGACAGCGGGGCGCTTCGGTTGTGGCCGCACCGCCATGCCACGGATGGATTCTTCGCCGTGGCCTGGGAGCGCAAGGCCTGAGGGCCTTGATTGGGGTCAAGGAACGGGTGGATTCACACGCGTCCGCCCAAATGCGGTGCGATGAACGGCTTGATTTTGGAGTCACACCCCTACAATGAAGCTTCTTTTGCATGGCCGCTATCGGCTGAGGTTTTGAACGCATGAATGCATTCTTCGAAGCGCTGTTGAATTGGGTCGCCCACGGGCTGGCCGACTTCAGTGCCTGGCAACTGGTGGTCTACACCTTGGTTGTGACTCACATCACGATCGCTTCGGTCACCATCTTCCTGCATCGTGCCCAGGCGCACCGCGCGCTGGACCTCGGTCCCATCCCGTCGCATTTCTTCCGCTTCTGGCTGTGGCTGACCACCGGCATGGTCACCAAGGAGTGGGTGGCCATCCACCGCAAGCACCACGCCAAGTGCGAAACCGAGGAAGACCCGCACAGCCCCCAGACGCGCGGCCTAAAGAAGGTGTTGGCCGAGGGCGCGGAGCTCTACCGCGCCGAGGCCAAGAACGCCGAGACCATCGCCAAGTACAGCCGCGGCACGCCGGACGACTGGATCGAGAACCACCTCTACAGCAAGTACAGCTGGCAGGGTGTCGGCCTGATGCTGATCATCAACGTGACGCTGTTCGGCGCGATCGGCGCCACGATCTGGGCCATCCAGATGGCGTGGATCCCGTTTTGGGCCGCGGGCGTGATCAACGGCATCGGGCATTACTGGGGTTACCGGAATTTCGAGGCGCCTGACGCCTCGACCAACCTGACGCCCTGGACGCTGATCGTCGGTGGCGAAGAGCTTCACAACAACCACCACACCTACCCGACGTCGGCCAAGTTCTCGGTCAAGCCCTACGAATTCGACATCGGCTGGATGTACATCCGCGGCCTGGAAATGCTGGGCTGGGCCAAGGTCCGCAAGACGGCGCCCAAGCTGAGCCTGGGTGAAGTCAAGCCGGCCGATGCCCGCACGCTGGAAGCGCTGATCGCCAATCGCTACGAAGTGATGGCGACCTATGCCCGGGGCCTGAAGGGGGCCTGCGCCACGGAACTGGCGCGCATCAAGGCCGAAGGCGGCAAGCACAGCGAGCGCATCGCCCAGCTCAAGCTGGCCAAGCGCTGGCTGCATCGCGATCAGGACCGCATCCCGGCCGCCGTGCAGGGTGAACTGGCCAGCGCTCGCGCGGCCAGCCCGGTCATCGACAAGCTTGTCACCATGCGTGAGGAACTGCGCCAGCTTTGGACGCGCACCAATGTGTCGGCCGAGCAGCTGGTGGCTGACCTGCAAGCCTGGTGCCGTCGTGCGGAAGAAAGCGGCATCGCTGAATTGCAGGCGTTCTCCATGCGTCTGCGCGCTGCGCACGCCTGATTGACCCTGGTTTCAACCATGTAAAGGGCGCCCTGCGGGGCGCCCTTTTTCTTCGTGTGTCCTAGACTTGGCCCACGCAGTCACTGACGCAGGAGGTGTGCGATGAAACCCCGTTGGATCGTTTGTGCCGCACTGGCGGCTGCCGCGTTCGCCGCGCAGGCCGATGTGGAGGTCAACTTCATCAAGCCCGAGTCGTTCTCGGACATCCGCGACAACCACGGCTTTCGCAAGCTCGAGGTGCTGGACGATCTCAAGCAGCACCTCGTCGCCGAATTCCAGAAGCGCTTGCCGGGCAAGGATGTCCGCATCGACGTGACCGACGTGGACCTGGCCGGCGAGTACGAGCCCTTTTTCTGGCGCGGCCAGGGCTTGCGCGTGCTGCGCTCCTACACGGCGCCGGCCATCGAGCTGAGCTACGAGGTCCGCGAGGGCGCAAAGGTGTTGCAGCAGGGCCAGACCCGGCTGCGTGACACCAACTACCAGGACGGGTTCAACAGCTTCGACACCAGCGACCCGTTGCGCTACGAGAAGCGCATGCTGGACCGTTGGATCCAGCGCGAACTCAGCACGGCCGTGGCTGCTGCGCCTGCGCGCTAGACGACGCGTTCGGCCAACAAAAAACCCGCCAGCGTTGCCGCTAGGCGGGTTTTTCTTGGCCGGGAGGGCAGGGCGGTCAAGCCGCCCGGCGCATCACTTCAGCTTGATTTCCTTGTACAGGACGTGCTTGCGCGCCTTCGGGTCGAACTTCATGAATTCGAGCTTTTCGGGCGTGGTCTTCTTGTTCTTGTTCGTCGTGTAGAAGTGGCCGGTGCCCGCGGTGGACTCCAGCTTGATCTTTTCGCGGCCGCCTTTGGATGCCATGGTCGTGTTCCTTCAGTGGGTCAGGTGAGAGGTCGCTTTACAGCTCGCCCTTGGCGCGCAGGTCGGCGACGACTTGGTCGATACCGACCTTGTCGATCAAACGCAGAGCGGCGTTCGTGATGCGCAGGCGGACCCAGCGGTTTTCAGATTCCACCCAGAAACGGCGGTATTGCAGGTTCGGGAGGAACCGACGCTTGGTTTTGTTGTTGGCGTGGGAAACATTGTTCCCGACCATGGGCTTCTTGCCCGTGACTTGACAGACGCGTGCCATTGACGCTTCTCCGGTTTGACTTCTCGACCAGTTGCCCAAAACACCTCCGGGCAACCCTTTGACCGCATATGCCTGCTAAACCCGGCCCGTGTCCGCGTGAGCGGTAGGGCCAAAGCGCGGTCCATCCGGCAGGCAAGCCCGCGAGTATAGCGGCAAACCCGCACTTCGCCTAGCGGCGATGCGGGGGCGGCTTCAAGCGTGTTCCTGCTCCAGGAAGCGCTGAGCGTCCAGCGCGGCCATGCAGCCGGTGCCGGCGCTCGTGATGGCCTGGCGGTAGACGTGGTCCTGCACGTCACCGGCGGCGAACACGCCCGGCACGCTGGTCATCGTGGCGAAGCCGTTCAGGCCGCTGCGCGTGATGATGTAGCCGTCCTTCATCTCCAATTGGCCCTTGAAGATGTCGGTGTTGGGCTGGTGGCCGATCGCGATGAAGCAGCCGTGCACGGGGATGTCCGTCTTGCTGCCGTCCTTCACGTTCACCGTGCGCACGCCCGTCACGCCAGAGGCGTCGCCCAGCACTTCGTCGAGCTGCTGGAACAGGTGCAGCTTCATCTTGCCGGCGGCGACCTTCTCCATGAGCTTGTCGACGAGGATGGGCTCGGCGCGGAACTTGTCGCGGCGGTGGATCAGGTGCACGGTGCTGGCGATGTTGGACAGGTACAGCGCCTCTTCCACGGCCGTGTTGCCGCCGCCCACCACGCAGACTTCCTGCCCGCGGTAGAAGAAGCCGTCGCAGGTGGCGCAGCCGCTGACCCCGCGGCCCATGAAGGCCTGCTCGGAGTCCAGGCCGAGGTACTTGGCCGAGGCGCCGGTGGCGATGATGAGCGCGTCGCAGGTGTACACGCCGCTGTCGCCGGTCAGCGTGAAGGGGCGCTTGGAGAAGTCCACCGCGTTGATGTGGTCGAACACGATCTGCGTCTGGAAGCGCTCGGCGTGCTGCTGGAAGCGCTGCATCAGCTCCGGGCCCTGCACGCCCATCACGTCGGCCGGCCAGTTGTCGACCTCGGTCGTGGTCATGAGTTGACCCCCTTGGGCCATTCCCGTGATCAGGGTGGGCTTGAGATTGGCGCGCGCGGCGTAAATGGCAGCGGTGTAGCCCGCGGGGCCGGAGCCGAGAATGAGCAGGCCGTGGTGTTGGGTATTTGCGGTCATGACGAGGGATTTGAGGGCGGTCCGATCAGGCGCAAGGGCGCCAGCGAGGGCATTAGGGGTGAAAACCCCGGCCTAACCCGATGCGGTAAGGGCCGCCACATGTGCACAATGCACGCCATTTTAGGCAGGCGAACAATCGGTCGCCCGCCTGGGGCTCAAACCTGGAGAGTGCATATGGCGATGATTTCCAACCTCGACCTGATTCGTCGGGTGCCGCTGTTCTCGATGCTGACGACCGACCAGGCGCAGTCCATCGCTGACAGCGTCGTCAAGCGACGCTTCAAGCGGGGTGAGTTGATCGTCGAGCAGGGCACCAAGTCCAACGCGTTGTTCATCCTGCTCAACGGCCGCGCCCGTGTGCTGACCGCTGACCACCGCGGCCGCGAGGTGATCCTGGCCGTGCTGCAGTCCGGCGACTACGTCGGCGAGATGAGCCTGATCGACAACGAGCCGCATTCGGCCACCGTGCGTGCCGAAGTCCAGACCGACATGCTCGTGCTCGGCCGCATGGAATTCGCGCGCTGCCTGCCGGAGAGCAGCAGCCTGTCCTACGGCATCCTGCGTGGCCTGGTGGCTCGCCTGCGCAACGCCGACCGCCAGATCGAATCGCTCGCCTTGCTCGACGTGTATGGCCGCGTGGCCCGCACGCTGCTGGACATGGCCGAGGACGAAAAGGGCATCAAGCTCATCCGCGGCAAGGTGTCCCGCCAGGACATGGCCAAGGTCGTCGGCGCGTCCCGCGAGATGGTCAGCCGCGTCATGAAGGACCTGGAAGAGCGCGGCGTCATCGAGACGCTGGAAAACGGCTCCGTGGTCATCAAGGAACGCCTGACCCACGATTGAGATTGATACAGGTCCGTGAGGGAGGCCGGGGCACAATGCCGGCATGAGTTTTCCCCTCGGTTCCCTGCTGGGGGGCGACGCCGCTGCCGGCGAAGCCACCAGCCCCGCCAAGCCCGTTCGCCGCACGGCCGCCAAGCGTGAGGCGCCCCCGCCCTCCGCGGCGTCTCGCCTGCTGCGTACGCCCCTGTGGCTCGCGCTCACGGCTTTCGCGCTGGCGCTCCTGATCCTCGCTCTGGCCACGCACGACCTGCGTGACGCTGCGTTCAGCACCAGCGGCCAGCACGATCTCGTCGGCAATCGGGTGGGCAGTTTTGGCGCCTGGCTGTCGGACGGCCTGCTGTTCCTCTTCGGCTTCTCGGCTTGGTGGCTGCCGGTGCTGGCGCTGCGCGGCTGGCTGCGCAGCCTGGCTGGCCTGTTGCGGCACGACGTGGCACCCGCCGCACGCTGGAGCCAGCGCGCCCGCTGGTGGGCCGGTGTGGTGCTGCTGATCGGTGCGAGCTGCGCACTCGAGTGGAGCCGCCTTTACGCGGTCGAACCCCGGCTGCCCGGCCACGCCGGCGGCATCGTTGGCTATGCCCTCGGGCCGCTGGGCATGAAGGGCCTCGGCTTCGCCGGTTCGGGTGTGGTCTGGATCGTGCTGCTGCTGACCGGCCTGGCCTGGGCCTTCCGCTTCTCGTGGGGCCAGGTCGCCGAGTCCATCGGCGAGCGGATCGAGCAGCTGCGTGAGCAGCGCATCGAGCGGCGCGAGATCATCGCGGACCAGAAGGCCGGCGAGCAGGCCGTGAAGGAGCGTGAGCAGGAGGTCGAGGTCGAGCGCCAGATCGAACGTCAGGTCGAGGCCGAGCACGCACCGCTGGTCATCGAGGCGCCGGTGGTCGAGGTGCCGCAGTCCACCCGCGTGGCCAAGGAGCGCCAGCAGACGTTGTTCGCCGATGTGGGTGACGCCAAGCTGCCCCAGGTCGACCTGCTGGACGCCGCCCCGGGCCGCCAGGAAACCGTCACGCCCGAGTCGCTGGAGATGACCAGCCGGCTCATCGAGAAGAAGCTGCGCGATTTCGGCGTGGAGGTGCACGTCGTGGCTGCCTCGCCGGGCCCGGTGATCACCCGCTACGAGATCGAGCCGGCCACGGGCGTGAAGGGCTCGCAGGTCGTCAACCTCGCGAAGGACCTCGCCCGGTCGCTGAGCCTCGTGTCGATCCGCGTGGTGGAGACGATTCCCGGCAAGAACTACATGGCGCTGGAGCTGCCCAATGCGCGGCGCCAGACCATCCGCCTGTCCGAGATCCTCGGCTCGCAGGTCTACGCCGATGCGGCCTCGCAGCTCACGATGGGCCTGGGCAAGGACATCGTCGGCGCCCCGGTGGTGGCCGACCTCGCCAAGATGCCGCACTGCCTCGTGGCCGGTACCACCGGCTCGGGCAAGTCGGTGGGCATCAACGCGATGATCCTGAGCCTGCTCTACAAGGCGGAGGCCCGCGACGTGCGGCTGATCCTGATCGACCCCAAGATGCTGGAAATGTCGGTCTATGAAGGCATTCCGCACCTGCTGGCGCCGGTCGTCACCGACATGAAGCAGGCCGGCAATGCGCTGAACTGGTGTGTCGGCGAGATGGAGCGGCGCTACAAGCTCATGTCCAAGATGGGCGTGCGCAACCTCGCCGGCTACAACAAAAAGATCGACGAAGCCAAGGCCAATGGCCAGAGCATTCCCAACCCGTTCAGCCTCACGCCCGAGGAGCCCGAGCCGCTGGAGCGCCTGCCCTTCATCGTCGTCGTCATCGACGAACTGGCCGACCTGATGATGGTCGTCGGCAAGAAGATCGAGGAGCTGATCGCGCGCCTGGCGCAGAAGGCCCGTGCGGCCGGCATCCACCTGATCCTGGCCACGCAGCGGCCGTCGGTGGACGTCATCACCGGCCTCATCAAGGCCAACATCCCGACGCGCCTGTCCTTCCAGGTCAGCTCCAAGATCGACAGCCGCACCATCCTCGACCAGATGGGCGCCGAAGCGCTGCTGGGCATGGGCGACATGCTCTACATGCCCTCCGGCACCGGCCTACCCATCCGCGTGCATGGCGCGTTTGTCAGCGACGACGAGGTGCACCGCGTGGTGGAGTACATCAAGTCCCAGGGTGAGCCGAACTACATCGAGGGCATCCTGGAAGGCGGCGTGCTCGACGACCTGGGCGGCGGTGAAGCCCCCGCGCCCGGCGAATCCAACGGCGAGTCCGACCCGATGTACGACCAGGCCGTGGCCATCGTGCTGCAGCACCGCAAGGCATCGATCTCGCTGGTGCAGCGCCATCTGCGCATCGGCTACAACCGCGCCGCGCGGCTGCTGGAGCAGATGGAAAAGTCCGGCCTCGTCGGCGCCCTGGCCGCCAATGGCAGCCGCGAACTGATCGTTCCCAAACGCGACGAATGAAGATCTTCCTGATGTCCCTGACGCTGGCCGCCGCGGCCGGCATGGCGCGCGCTGATGCCGTGGAAGCCCTGCGCGACTTTGCCCGCGACGTGAAGAGCGGCAAGGCCAACTTCACGCAGACCGTCACCTCGCCCGACGGCAAGCGCAAGAAGGTGTCCTCGGGCAGCTTCGAGTTCGAGCGACCCAACCGCTTCCGCTTCGTCTACGCCAAGCCTTTCGAGCAGACCATCGTGGCCGACGGCAGCAAGGTCTGGATCTACGACGCCGACCTGAACCAGGCGAGCTCCCGCAAGCTCGGCGACGCGCTGGGTGCTACGCCCGCGGCATTGCTCGCCGGTGCCAACCTGGAGCGCGACTTCACCCTGAAGGCCCAGCCCGCGGAAGGCGGCCTCGACTGGGTGCTGGCGGCGCCGAAGCAGGCCGAGTCCACGATCCAGTCGCTGCGCCTGGGCTTCAAGGGCCGCGATCTGGCCGCGATGGACATCGTCGACGGCTTCGGCCAACGGTCGCGGCTGGACTTCAGCGCAGTGCAGTCCAACGTGCCCGTGCCGGCCGAGCGCTTCCAGTTCAAGCTGCCGGCCGGTGCCGACCTGATCGAGCAGTGAGCGGATCGCTGTTCGACGACGACACGCCGGTGCCCGGGCCGGCCGCGCCGCCGATCGCGCCGCTGGCGGGCATTCCACTCGCCGAGCGGCTGCGGCCGAAGTCGCTGGACGAGGTCATCGGCCAGCGCCATCTCCTCGGCCCGGGCATGCCGCTGCGCGTCGCCTTCGACGCCGGGCGGCTGCACAGCATGATCCTCTGGGGCCCGCCGGGTGTGGGCAAGACGACGCTGGCGCGGCTGATGGCGGGCGCTTTCGAGGCGCAGTTCATCGCCATCTCGGCGGTGCTCGGTGGCGTCAAGGAGATCCGCGAAGCGGTCGAGCGCGCGCAGGTCGCGGCCGCGCAAGGCCGCCGCACCGTCGTGTTCGTGGACGAGGTGCATCGCTTCAACAAGTCGCAGCAGGACGCCTTCCTGCCGCACGTGGAAGCCGGTCTGTTCACCTTCATCGGTGCGACGACCGAGAACCCGAGCTTCGAGGTGAATTCGGCCCTGTTGTCACGCGCTACGGTCCAGGTGCTCAAGAGCCTGGATGCCGAGGAACTGGGTCAGCTCATCGCGCGGGGCGCCGAGGAGCTGGGTGTGCCGGCACCCACGCCCGACGCGGCGCAGCGCCTGATCGGCTATGCCGACGGCGATGCCCGCCGCCTGCTGAACGCCTTCGACACCGCCGCCTCGCTCGCCCAGGGCGTGCAGATCGACGAGGCGCTGCTGGAGCGTGCGCTTGGCGAGCAGCTGCGCCGTTACGACAAGGGCGGCGACCAGTTCTACGACGTCATCAGCGCCCTGCACAAGTCGGTGCGGGGCAGCCATCCGGACGGGGCGCTGTACTGGTTCGCGCGTATGCTCGACGGCGGCGTGGACGCCCGCTACATCGCGCGCCGCCTGATCCGCATGGCCAGCGAGGACATCGGCCTGGCCGACCCGCGGGCGCTGCGCATCACGCTCGACGCCTCCGAGGCCTACGAGCGCCTGGGCTCGCCCGAGGGCGAGCTGGCGCTGGCCGAGGCGGTGGTGTACCTGGCCATCGCGCCCAAGTCGAACGCCGTGTACAAGGCCTTCAACGAGGTCAAGGCCTTCATCAAGCAGGATGTGTCCCGGCCGGTGCCGGTGCACCTGCGCAATGCGCCCACGCGGCTCATGAAGGAGCTGGGCTACGGCAAGGCCTACCGCTACGCGCACGACGAGCCCCACGCCTACGCCGCCGGCGAGCAGTACCTGCCGGATGGCCTCGAAGGCCAGGGCTGGTACAGCCCCGTGCCGCGAGGCATGGAAGCCAAGATCGCAGAGAAGCTGGCCTTCCTGCGTCAGCTCGACGATGAAGCGGCTGCTGGCGGCTAGCGCGGCGCTCGCGGCGCTGTGGCAGGGTGCGGCGCAGGCGGCCAACGGCCCCACGCTCACGCGCATTCGCGACACCGGCGTCATCGTGCTGGGCTACCGGCCGGCGTCGCTGCCGTTCTCCTACCTCGATGCCCAGTTGCGCCCGACCGGCTACACGGTCGAGCTGTGTGAGCGGATCGTCGCCACCGTGCGGGACCGGCTGCAGTTGCCCGACCTGGAAGTGCGCCGCGTGGAAGTGGCCTCGGCCACGCGCATGCCGCTGGTCATCAACGGCACGCTCGATCTCGAATGCGGCATCACGACCCACACCGCCGAGCGCGCGAGGAGCCAGGCGTTCTCGCTGACGATCTTCGTCGCCGAGACGCGGCTGATGACCCGCGGCGGTGAGCGCGTGCGCAGCCTCTTCGACCTGCGTGGGCTGCCTGTGGCGTCCACCATCGGCACCACCAGCATCCAGCACCTGGCCAAGGTCAACGAGCAGCAAGGCCTGGGCATCCGCATCCTCGGCGGCCTGGACGACCCGGAAGGCTTCCAGATGCTCAAGAGCGGCCGCGCCTCGGCCTTCCTGATGGATGACGTGCTGCTGCGTGCGCTGGTGGCTCAGCAGGGACCGGGGGCAGACGACTACCGCATCTCGGATCAGGCGCTCACCGTGGAGCCCTATGCCATCGGCCTGCGCAAGGGCGACCCGCAGTTCAAGGCGCTGGTCGACGAGGTGCTGGCGGGGCTCTACCGCAGCGGCGAGATTCACGCCATCTACCGACGCTGGTTCGAGTCCCCGCTGCCGCCGTCGGGGCTCAATCTCAAGCTGCCGATGAGTGCGGCGTTCCGGCGGGTGATCGCGAGCCCGACGGATTCACCTGATCCCGAGCGGTACCGCTAGGCGGCCGTTCAGGGTCTTGAACACACCCACAGAGGCACAGAGACACAGAGGCGACGGGTTCGTGCCCACAGCCGAGCGTCTCTGTGCCTCTGTGTCTCTGTGGCTCTGTTCCTTCAGCGGCGGTGTCGGGCCGATCAGCGGAAGCTGTCCAGCTGGATCCCGTGCCGGTGCAGCTTGTCGTACAGCGTCTTCCTCGGCGTGCCGAGCAGTTCCATCGCCGCCGGCACCTTGCCGCCGCAACGGCGCAGCGCCTGCTCGATCAGCGTCTTCTCGATCAGGTCCATCTGCTTGGCCAGCGGCAGGCTCGGCACGGCCTGCAGGGCGGCTTGCGGGTCGAGGTCGTCCAGCGCCAGCACGAAGCGATCGGCCGCGTTGCGGATCTCGCGGACGTTGCCCGGCCAGTCGTGGGCGATCAGCTCGCGCAGCTTCTCCGGCGTCAGCTCCGGCGCGGTGCGCTCGTAGCGCGCGCAGGCCTGGGCGACGAAGTGCTCGAACAACAGCGGGATGTCCTCGCGGCGCTCGCGCAGCGGCGGCAGCGTGAGCGTGGCGATGTTGAGGCGGTAGTAGAGGTCGCTGCGGAACTCGCCCTTGCTGGATTGCTCCTTCAGGTCGGACTTGCTCGCGGCGATGAAGCGCACGTTGACCGGCACTTCCTCGTTCGAGCCCAGCCGTTCCACGCGCCGCTCCTGCAGCACGCGTAGCAGCTTGATCTGCAGCGCGATCGGCATGGTCTCGATCTCGTCCAGCAGCAGTGTGCCGCCGTTGGCATGCTCGATCTTGCCGATGCGCCGCTTGGCCGCGCTCGTGAAGGAGCCGGGCTCGTGGCCGAAGAGCTCGCTCTCGAACAGGGCCTCGGGCAGGCCGCCGCAGTTGATCGCGACGAAATGCCGGTCACGCCGCGGGCTCTGGTCGTGCAGGCAGCGGGCGACCAGCTCCTTGCCGGTGCCGGTCTCGCCGACGATCAGCACGTCAGCGGACGTGCCGGCCAGGTTCAGCACCTGGCGGCGGAGTTGCTGCATGGCCGGGGACTGGCCGAGCAGCGCCGCCTCGATGCCGCTGGCGCGCTGCAGTTGCGTGCGCAGCTCGTCGGCCGAGTGGCGCAGCGTGCGCAGGTCCAGCGCGCGGCGCGTCACGTCGACGAGCCGCTCCGGCGCGAAGGGCTTCTCGATGAAGTCGTAGGCGCCCGCGCGCATCGCCTGCACGGCCATGGCGACGTCGCCGTGGGCGGTGATGAGGATGGTCGGGATGGCGGGGTCGGTGGCCTGCACGTGCGCCAGCAGGGCGCGGCCGTCCATGCCGGGCAGGCGCACGTCGGTGATGACGACCAGCGGCGCGCCGGGTTGGATGTGGGGCAGGGCTTCCTCGGCGCTGCGGCAGGGCACGACCGCAAAGCCTTCGAGCTCCAGCGTCTGCGTGAGGCTCACGCGAACCGGCAGGTCGTCCTCGACGAACACCACCTTGTAGCCCTCAAACATCGCCGCCCTCCCAGGATTGCGCAGTCAGATCGAATTCGAAGCTCATGCCGGGTTCTCCCCCGGCGAGGCGCTCGGCGCGCAGCGTGCCACCGAACTCGTGCACGATCTTCGCCGAGATGACGAGGCCCAGGCCCAGGCCTTCACCCGCCGGCTTGGTCGTGAAGAAGGGCTCGAAGAGATGCGGCAGGTCGGCCTCGCTGACGCCGGGGCCGCTGTCCTGCACGCGCACCAGCGCGCGTCGCCCGCCATCCAGCGACACGGCCTGCACGCGCAGGCGCCGAACGGGTTCGTGCTGCATCGCGTCCATCGCGTTGCCGAACAGGTTCACGAGCACCTGTTCCAGCCGGTTGGCTTCGGCGCGCACCTGCAGGCCAGCGGGGATGTCGATGTCGGTGTGCAGGTCCATCGCCCGGCTGCGGTGCTCCAGCAGCACCATGGCATTGCGCACGCAGTCCAGCAGCGAAACCGAGCCGGTGATCTCGGTGTCGGCCTTGCGGGCGAAGCTCTTGAGCTGGCGCGTGATGCGGCTCATGCGCTCGACCATGTCGTCCATGATCTGCAGGTTGGACGCGACCGCGTCGGCGCGGCCGGTTTCCAGCAGGCGGATGGAATTGCGCGCCAGCGCACGCAGCGCCGTCAGCGGCTGGTTGACCTCGTGCGACAGGCCGGCTGACATCTGGCCGAGCACCGCCAGCTTGCTCGCCTGCAGCAGCTCTCCTTCGGTCTGCAGGCGCTGCTGGATCTGGGTCTTGAGGGCGTCGTTGGTCTGGCGCAGCTCGGCCGTGCGGCTGTCGACCAACTGCTCCAACTGGCCATGGGCCTGACGCAGCGCGGCCTGCGCCTGCGTGAGCTGTCGCAGCGCCCGGCGGCGCGACGCCAAGTAGAGCGTCAGCAGGCCGACGCTTGCGCCGAAGGCCGCGCCGCCCCAGGCCGCGACCTGGGCGCGCTGGCGCACCTCGGTCAGGTCCGACAGCGCCACGAGCCGCAGGCCCAGCGGCAGGATCTGGCGTTGCTGCGCCAGCATGGGCAGCGGGCGTTTCGCACCCGGCAGCGTGATCGACACCTGCTGGCCCTGGTGCACCTCCAGCGTGACCGGCAGCTCCAGGTCGGGGCCGATCGCCTGCGGGTAGCGCGCGCTGGCCGCCAGCGCCTTGCGGCGGGACGGGTCGGCGTGGTCGAGCACGGCGTACTTCCAGGCCTGCACCGAGCTCATGATGACCACGTCCTGCTCGTCGGCCACCAGGATGCGTTCGCCTTGCGAGCGCAGGCCCAGGTCCACCCAGGTCGCCTCCAGCGGCGCGAGGTTGAAGCGCACGACGATGACGCCGTTGGCCTGCCCGCCCTGACGCAGCGGGTGCAGCAGGTAGAAGTCGGTGCTGCCGGTGGCGGGGTCGGCCGCGAAGAAGTGGACACGCCCCTGGGCGACCGCCTCGGCCAGGCGCGGCGGCGGGGTCAGGGCTTCACTCGCCGCCAGCACCTCGCCTTGGGGTGTGGCCACGAAGATCTGGTGCGTGCCAGCCCGCACGTTCACGCGCGCGAGCATTTGGCTGGCGGCGCGCCGCGCGGCCTCGTCGCCCGGGGCCTGCATCATCGTCTGCAGCGTGGGCGCGATGGCCAGCAGGCTTGGCAGCGACGCATGCCGGCCCAGTTCGGCGGCGAGGTTCGAGGCGTACAGCTCCAGCCTCTCGGTGCTGAGCGCCGAGAGCTGGTTGCGCCCGCTGAGCTCGCTCAAACGGTGCGCAAGACCGAAGCCGAGCACCATCAGCAGGCCGGTCAGGAAGAGGTGAAAGCCGGGGCGGCCGAGCAGCCGGGTCAGGCGCAGGGCTCGCGGGCGGAATGTGTCGGTCGTCACCATGGCGGAGGGGCGCCCAGTGTGCCTATCCGGCGGCCGGTGCGACAGCGCCAATCAGGGTTTTTTCGGTGCTGGCGGAGAACCGCCCGGCCTCGGTGCGGTTTGTGCGGATTTCCGCCCAGTTTTCGGTGCCCGACACTCGTGAAATCTGACCAGGCCACCCCTCGTGGGATGGATCGAACGGTCAGGCCCGCAAACCCGTCGGTGAATACCCTTGAAACGCCGTCATTGGCACGGGGGTTGCGATTTGCACCGAGTCGCGTGGCGCATGCTGCGCCCAACAAAATCTTCTGGAGCCCTCATGGAGACTCTGATTCAACAGATCATCAACGGCCTGGTGCTGGGGAGCATGTATGCCCTCGTCGCCCTGGGCTACACGATGGTCTACGGCATCATCAACCTCATCAATTTCGCGCACGGCGAGATCCTGATGGTCGGCGCCATGGTCAGCTGGACGCTGGTCACCTTTCTCGCCGACTCGGGCCTGCCGGGCTGGGCACTCATGCTCGTGGGCCTTGCGGTCGCGATCGTGGTCTGTTCGGTGCTGAACTACTCGGTCGAGAAGATCGCCTACCGGCCGCTGCGCAATGCGCCGCGCCTGGCGCCGCTGATCACCGCGATGGGCATGTCCCTGCTGCTGCAGGTGTTGGCCATGATCATCTGGAAGCCGAATCCCAAGCCCTTCCCGCTGTTGCTGCCCACCACGCCGTTCGACCTGGGCGGCCCCGTGATCACGGTCACGCAGTGCCTGATCCTCGGCCTGACGGTGGTCATCCTGGCCGCGCTGATGTACCTGGTGAACCACACCAAGCTCGGCCGCGCGATGCGCGCCACCGCCGAGAACCCGCGGGTGGCCGGCCTGATGGGCGTGAAACCCGACTTCATCATCTCCACCACCTTCGTCATCGGGGCGGCGCTCGCCGCCGTGGCCGGCCTGATGTGGGCGGCCAACTATGGCACGGTGCAGCACACCATGGGCTTCATGCCGGGCCTGAAGGCCTTCACGGCCGCGGTGCTGGGCGGCATCGGCAACCTCGCCGGTGCGGTGGTGGGTGGCGTGCTGCTCGGCCTCATCGAGGCCATCGGCGCCGGCTACCTCGGCGACCTGACCGGCGGCGTGCTGGGCAGCCACTACGCCGACATCTTTGCCTTCGTGGCCCTGATCCTCGTGCTGACGCTGCGGCCCTCTGGCCTGCTTGGCGAACGTGTGGCCGACCGCGCCTGAACGGAGACCCGACATGGACAGCAAGAAACTCATCACCTTCCTCGCCGCGGCCGTGGGCCTGCTCGTCGTGCCGCTGTTCGCGCAGCAACTCGGCAACGGCCCCGTGCGCATCATCGACCTGGCGCTGCTGTACGTGCTGCTGGCGCTGGGCCTGAACATCGTCGTCGGCTACGCTGGCCTGCTGGACCTCGGCTACGTCGCGTTCTACGCGGTCGGCGCCTACATGTTCGCGCTGCTGGCCAGCCCCCACCTGAGCGAGAACTTCGAGTCCTTCCAGGCGATGTTCCCGACCGGCCTGCACTCGCCGCTGTGGATCGTCATCCCGGCGGGCGCGGCGCTCGCGGCCTTGTTCGGTGTGCTGCTCGGCGCCCCGACGCTGAAGCTGCGCGGCGACTACCTCGCCATCGTCACCCTGGGCTTCGGCGAAATCATCCGGGTGTTCATGAACAACCTGGAGTACCCGCTCAACATCACCAACGGCCCGCGCGGCATCGGCCAGATCGACTCCTTCCGCATCTTCGGTGTGGACCTCGGCAAGTCGTGGGAGGTCTTCGGCTTCACGCTGCCCTCGGTCACGCTGTACTACTACCTCTTCCTCGCCCTGGTCGTGGCCGGCGTGGTGATCTGCTACCGGCTGGAGAACTCCCGCATCGGCCGCGCCTGGATGGCCATCCGCGAGGACGAGATCGCCGCCAAGGCCATGGGCATCAATACCCGCAACCTGAAGCTGCTGGCCTTCGGCATGGGCGCCACCTTCGGCGGCGTGTCGGGTGCGATGTTCGCGAGCTTCCAGGGCTTCGTATCGCCAGAGTCCTTCAGCCTGCAGGAGTCGGTCATGATCGTGGCGATGGTCGTGCTCGGCGGCATCGGCCACATCCCGGGCGTCATCCTGGGCGCGCTGATGCTGTCGGCCCTGCCCGAGGTGCTGCGCTACGTTGCCGGCCCGCTGCAGCAGATGACCGACGGCCGCCTGGACGCTTCCATCCTGCGGCAACTGCTCGTGGCCCTGGCCATGATCGGCATCATGCTGGCCCGCCCGCGCGGCCTGTGGCCCGCGCCGGAGCACGGCAAGGCGGCACCGAAGCCGGTGAAGTGAGGAGAGGAGCACCATGAGCAACAACGACAACATCGTTCTGAACGTCAGCGGCGCGTCCAAGCGCTTCGGCGGGGTGCAGGCCCTCTCCGACGTCGGCATCCAGATCCAGAAGGGCCAGGTCTACGGCCTGATCGGCCCGAACGGCGCCGGCAAGACGACCTTCTTCAACGTCATCACGGGCCTGTACGTGCCGGACGGCGGCAGCTTCTCGCTCGGCGGCACGCCCTACACGCCGCAGGCGGTGCACCAGGTGGCCAAGGCGGGCATCGCCCGCACCTTCCAGAACATCCGGCTGTTCGCCGAGATGACGGCGCTGGAGAACGTCATGGTCGGCCGCCACATCCGGACCCAGTCCGGCCTCATTGGCGCCGTCTTCCGCACGCCGGGTTTCAAGGCCGAAGAGGCTGCCATCAAGGCTCGCGCCCAGGAGCTGCTCGACTACGTCGGCATCGGCCAGTTCGCCGAGTTCAAGGCCCGCACGCTGAGCTACGGCGACCAGCGCCGCCTGGAGATCGCCCGGGCGCTGGCCACCGACCCCAAGCTCATCGCGCTGGACGAGCCCGCCGCCGGCATGAACGCGACCGAGAAGGTCGTGCTGCGCGAGCTGATCGATCGCATCCGCAACGACGGCCGCACCATCCTGCTGATCGAGCACGACGTGAAGCTGGTGATGGGCCTGTGCGACCGCGTGACGGTGCTGGACTACGGCAAGCAGATCGCCGAAGGCACGCCAGCCGAGGTGCAGAGCAACGAGAAGGTGATCGAGGCCTACCTCGGCGCCGGCCACAAGCCGCATTGATGGCCCACCCCCGTAGCGCTTCGCGCTCCCCCTCAAGGGGGCTGAACCTGGACACAAACAGTCCTGAGGACTGTTTGAGCCTGGCGAAGGACAAGGCCTCTGGCCTTGGCAGCACCCAGTGGCCTGGCAAAGCCAGTTCCACGGGTGCTGCTGGGAAATTCACGACTTGAGTTGAGAGAACGACATGGCAAACAACGCAACCCTGCTCAAGGTCAGCGGCCTGAAGGTCGCGTACGGCGGCATCCAGGCCGTCAAGGGCGTCAACTTCGAGGTGCGCGAGGGCGAACTGGTGTCCCTCATCGGCGCCAACGGCGCGGGCAAGACCACCACGATGAAGGCCATCACCGGCCTGCAGCCGATTGCGGCCGGCGAGGTGAGCTACCTCGGCGAGTCCATCAAGGGCAAGGGCGCCTGGGACCTGGCCAAGAAGGGCCTCGTGATGGTGCCCGAGGGTCGCGGCACGTTCACGCGCATGACCATCATCGAGAACCTGCAGATGGGCGCCTACAACCGCAACGACGGTGAGATCCAGGCGGACATGGACAAGGTCTTCGCACTCTTCCCGCGCCTGAAGGAGCGCGCCAAGCAACTGGCGGGCACGATGTCCGGTGGCGAGCAACAGATGCTGGCCATGGGCCGCGCGCTGATGGCCCGGCCGAAGGTGCTGCTGCTGGACGAGCCGTCGATGGGCCTGTCGCCGATCATGGTCGACAAGATCTTCGAGGTCGTGAACGACATCCACCAGCAGGGCGTCACGATCCTGCTCGTCGAGCAGAACGCGAGCCGCGCGCTGCAGCTGGCCAACCGGGGCTACGTGATGGAGTCGGGCGAAGTGACGATGGACGGCGAAGGCCACGCGCTGCTGAACGACCCCAAAGTGCGCGCAGCCTACCTGGGCGAGTAAGACTTCGGAGGGTTCAATGGAAACGCCTAGCGCTGCCAGGCGTTTCCTCATCCAGCAGCTGCCGTGGATCTGGCTTTGCCAGGCCACTGGCAGCGCCCCCTTGAGGGGGCCGGCGCAGCCGGTAGGGGGCGGGTCAAAGTTTCGACCGTGCCCAGTCGTCCGCCACGCGCGAGGGCGTCGAGTCGGCCGTCTGCACGCGCTGCAGCAGCTCTTCCACGCGCTCGGCGATCTTGCTGACCTCGGCCATCACGGCGGCCTCTTCGCCTTCGCCGCGGTACTCGCGGGCCACGCTGATGATGCCGCCGGCATTCACGAGGTAGTCGGGCAGGTAGCAGATGCCGCGGCGTTGCAGCGCATCGCCATCGGCGGGCGTGGCAAGCTGGTTGTTGGCCGCGCCGGCGATCAGCTTGGCGTGGATCGTGGGCACGGTCTGCTCGTTGAGCGACGCGCCCAGAGCGCAAGGCGCCAGCACGTCCACGTCGGCCGCCAGGATCTCGGCCACATGCACCGCCCGCGCGCCGAACTGCGCCACGGCGCGTTCGACCTTGGCCGCGTCGACATCCGCGACCACCAGCTTCGCGCCCGCCTTGTGCAGGAACTCGGCCAGATGCCAGCCGACCGCACCCAGGCCCTGCAGCGCGACACGAACCCCTTCCAGCGACGGGCGACCCAGCACGAGGCGTGCGCCGGCCTGGATCGACACGAACACGCCCCAGGCCGTCTTCGGGCTCGGGTCGCCACCGAAGGCGCCTTCGCGCGGGATGCCGCTCACGAAGGGCGTCACGGCCTGCATGCCGCGCATGTCGGCCGTCGTCGTGCCGACGTCCTCGGCCGTGATGTAGGCGCCCTGCAGCGACTGCACGGCCCGGCCGAAGGCGGCGAACAGGGCGGGGCGGTCGAACTGACCTTCGGGCTTCAGGATGACCGCCTTGCCGCCGCCGAAGGGCAGGTCGGCCAGTGCGTTTTTCAGGCTCATGCCTTGCGACAGGCGCAGTGCGTCATTCAGCGCGGCGAGTTCGGAGTCGTAGTGCCAGAGGCGGCAGCCGCCGAAGGCCGGGCCGCGGGCCGTGCTGTGGACGGCGAGGATGGCCTTCAGGCCGGTGGCGGGGTCGGTGGCGAGCAGCACGCGCTCGTGGGGTGCTTGCTCGGGCAGGCCGAAGATCGAGGTCGGGGTCATGACGGTAGGCGCCTTGTGGGCGCGGCAGTTGAAAGAAGAACGGCCACGCTTGTGACGTGGCCGCTCGCGATTCTACAAAGCGTCCTGTTCGCGTTTCGGGCCGAGCGCCGGGCCGCCCCAAGCCGGCCCGTCTGGGGCCGCATGCGGCTCAATGCCGCCTGCGGGCGCGTCCCCGCGGGGGACCGTCGGGCGCGCGCGCATTCAGCGCTGCAAGCCCGGCGAGGGGCTGATCATTCACGGTCCTTGGAAACCGTCCCTTCGCAAGGTGATGACGAGGGTATCGCGCCAGCCGCGTTCACCCGCCTCCAGCGGCTGGATGGGCGTTGTTTCGTGGATCACGCGTTCGTCGTCGAGCAGCAGCGTCGTCCATGGCTGGGTCATCGTGAAGCGCTGGCCGGCCGGGCCGTGCGCCTCGAAGACGCGCGACTCGCCCCCCTTGATCTGGTGGCGGCCGACCATCAGCACGGCCACGAGATCGACACCATCGCGGTGCGCGCCTTCGGGCGTCGGGCGGCCGATGCCGTCGCTGGTGTCGATGCGAAACGGGTGCGCCTCGATGAACCAGGGCCGCTGGCCCTTGAACGCCGACGTCACGCGCGCCAGACCGAGCAGCAGTGCCGTCCAGGCGGGCGACGCGACCATCTCCTGCGCGAGCGGCACGTACCAGCGCTGGATGCCGCCGTGCAGCGCGTTGTAGTCCACCGGCTGCCAGTGGGCGCGGTGCGGGCTCACCGTCAGCGTGTCGCCGTCGGCCACGAAGCAGCCGTGGCGGCGGAAGCGGTAGCGGCCGCCGTCGCGCAGGTAGCCATCGGGCGGCAGGTCGTCCCAGCAGGGGCGCAGGGCTTCAAGCTCGGCGGCGGAGACGCCCAGCACGCCCAGGGTTGAGGGAGCCAGCACGGCCTCGCCGTCTCGCTTGAGGGCACCGACGACGTCGTCAGCGGCAGTCCAGGGCGGTTCGAACATCGCGTTCAGGCCGCCGCGTGCTTGTCGGCTTCCGACGTGAAGGCGTCCGCGTAGAACTCCTCTTCGGGCAGACCGCACTCGGCGACGAAGTCCCGGTGGGCCGACTCCACGACGATCGGCGCGCCGCAGGCATAGACCTGGTGGCCTGACAGGTCGGGGTGGTCTTGCATGACGGCGCGGTGCACGAAGCCGGTGCGGCCCGTCCAGCCGGCGTCGGCTTCCGACAGCACCGGCACGTAGGTCAGCAGCGGCCACTCGGCGGCCACCTGGGTGACCCAGTCGCTGAGGTAGAGGTCGGCCGCCTTGCGGGCGCCCCAGTACAGCACCATCGGGCGCGTCGACTCGATGTGGCGGGCCCGTTCGATGATGGCCTTGATCGGGGCGAAGCCCGTGCCGCTGGCCAGCAGCACGATCGGCTTGGCCGAGTGCTCGCGCAGGAAGAAGCTGCCGAAGGGGCCTTCCATGCGCAGGATGTCCTTCTCCTTGAGCGCCCCGAAGACGTGGTCCGTGAACTTGCCGCCGGGCATGTGCCGGATGTGCAGTTCGATCTGGCCCGGCAGCGTGTGCGGGGCGTTCGCCATCGAGTAGCTGCGGCGGGATCCGTCGCGCAGGATGAACTCGACGTACTGGCCGGCGCGGAACTGGAAGTTCTGGTTGGCCGCCAGTTGCATCGTCAGCACGGCCACGTCGGGTGCGGGCTTGGCGATGGTGGTGACGCGCGTGGGCAGCTTCAGCACCGGGAATTCGCCGGCGCCCGGGACCGTGCGGGCCTCCAGCGTGCAGTCGGTCTGCGGGCGCGCGCAGCAGGTCAGCACGAAGCCGGCGGCTTCTTCTTCGGCGGACAGCGCCTTGGGCTGGTGATGGCCGTGCACGACGCTGCCGTCCAGCAGCTTGCTCTTGCAGGAGCCGCAGGCGCCGTCCTTGCAACCGTAGGGCAGGCCCACGCCTTGGCGGATGGCCGCGGCGAGCAGGGTGTCGTCGCCCTCGGCCGTGTAGACGCGGCCGGCGGGCTGGATGGTGATCTGGAAGGACATGGAATGGCTGAAAAAGACAGCGGCCCCGCGTGGGAGCCCCGGGGCCGTAGACTGCGCCGCATTTTGCCGTAACCCCCGAGATGACCCCACGACTGCTGATCATTGGCTGCGGCGACGTCGGCCTGCGGGTGCTGAAGTTGCTGGCTGGCCGCTGGCGCGTCCTTGCCTTGACGTCGTCGCCCGCGCGGGCCGCCGAACTGCGCGCAGCGGGTGCGGTGCCGCTGGTGGGCAACCTGGATGACGCAGCCACGCTGGGCCGCCTGGCAGGTCTGGCCGACCTCGTGCTGCACCTCGCGCCGCCGCAGACGCACGGTGCCACCGACGAACGCACCCGGCATCTGCTGGCCGCCCTCGGTCGCCGCGCACCTTCGGTGCTCGTCTACGCCAGCACGACCGGCGTCTATGGTGATTGCGCCGGCGCCTTCATCGACGAGACCC
>RXJW01000201.1 GCA_003963005.1 Burkholderiales bacterium | reverse complement strand
CCAGAGAGTTCAGGCAACATCAACAGCGCGTCGCCCAGACCGGGAGCGCGTCAACCAGCGCATAGACCGTGTCCGGTTATGCGGGGGCAAGATCAGCGCGCCGATCACGCCGTACCGCGCTGTGAGCATGGAGTACCGGTCTGGCGCACGGAGTAGACCTCAAGCGATAGCGCACAGCGTGCACCACACGAATCAGCTCCCATCAGGAATGTGAGTGGGCCGACAGCGTCAATTGAGTACCAGCTGGCTGGTTTCCTTGCCGGATAGCTGCTGCTGTCTCGAAGGCCTTCTCGCGAATGCGCGGGTTTTTCATAGCAATTCCTTCGGCCGACAGTGCACGATCAATTCCTCGGCGGGTAAGTCGTGTGTTCTGTGCGGCCAGCGCGCGAACGACGTCCTCGGTTCTTTGGAGAAGCGAGTCAATCCGCCTCTGCCGAAGTTCAGCCCGAACCGCAATACGATGAGCGGCGAATGCCCTGTATAGGTCGCCACATTGGTATCTGATGTAGGCCACTGTCGTCCCGTACTTCTCAGCGAGGTCCTCCGCGTCCACATACTGATCGCTGTCCTGTAAGGAAGCCTCCATGTCTGCGGTCAGTCTCTGCAGGGCATCCGCAGAAAGACGATGGAACGTACGTGTTGCCGTCGCCTCACCGGTCCGGATCATCGGAGGGCTTATCGGTGGCTCTTCGGTGAGCAACTGGACTGGGTCGAGGTCTACGCGATACGAGACTTCGAGTAGGCTGTTGAGGGTAGGGCGCGTGCCTCGAACAAGCCAGTCGCGCATGGTGTCGAAGTCAATGTGAAGGCGTCTCGCGAACTCCGTAGTCGTTGCGCACTTGTGGAGCTTGGAGAGTCTATGCAGGCGTTGCGCGAACCGGTCAAGGGTCGCGAAGTCGGGCGCTGCATTGCCGGAGCCAATCATCTTGGAAACCGCAGTAGCATCGAAAGCTTGTCGCGCTGTGGGCTGTGCCTCTTCCCAGAGGCCTGTACGTGCTCCGAGGCTGCCACTGCACGCCCAACACCTTCCGTAGGCGTTGGTGTCGGAAAGTACTCGCTGCGGACTGCCGCAGCGCAAGCACTTGTTCACAAGCGCGGAGGCATGCACGGGGCAGTGAGTGACGCTGCGGCAAGACCACAAGAGCGGATACACGCACGGGTCTGAGCGGTCGATGTTCTGTGCCAGGCAGCTCGGGCACCAGCGCATCGAATGCTCCAGAAGCCCCCCGCCTTTTGGATCGAGCAAGTCTCGCCAGGGTATGAACGTGCAGCGCTGCAGATCATCACGCCCTGTCAGATTGTTGAGGGCCGCGGAGACCTCGGTCGCGTACTTGCCAAAGCCGTTGATGGTCTTAGCATAGTCTGTGGAGAAGCTGTGACCACAGTTGACTTCACGGATCTGCGTGCGCGGCAACACGAACTCGGTCATCAAATCCCGAACGCGGAGGCAGTGTCTGGCCGCAAGGCGATGAAGGTAGCTCAGCAAGGATTCGTGCAACGCGGTCCCTGCGTCGGCAGGTTCCAGGCGGTACAAAGCGCTTCTGGGCGGAAGTTCCGATGCCTCATCAGTGTCGAACAGATCAGGACAATTTCTCATGGCGGCGCTCCCTTCACGTGGCTGTCGACGGGGCAGGGTTGCAGGCTGTGCGAACGGAATCCCGACTTGGTCCTCGGTTGCCGACCTTGCTGGATTTGCCCCGCTTGCGGGGCTTCTCTGTCTCCTCAGCAATTGGGGCGGGAGCGTGCGCGTCAAGCGCAGGCATGCTGTCGAGGCCAAGCTGCCTTGCGAGCTCGTCGTCGGAGCACTGAAGCAGGCGGAGTTCTCCAGCCTTCGCTTCTTCAGTGAGTTGCAGAACGGTGCCATTAAGAGGTGCGGCCTCCTTGATCGCAGTTCTGGTCAAGACTGGTGACCCTGGTTTAGCGATGGCAGCAACCAGAGCGCGGTCCAGCCAATCCTTCAGGACGCCTACGCAACCGACGGACCGCGCCAAAAAGTAGTCGGCGTGCTCAATCAGGCCCGCCTCTTTCTCGATGGGCAGGGCCTCGAGAAACGTATGCAGGACATCGACGAATGCTTGAGGCGCTTGGACTTGGTCACCCGGCGTCAAGCCGGCGCCGCCATCCAGCTTGTAGCGCGGGAAATGCACGACGTCCGAGCGCCGCAAGAGCTGGCCTCCGCCATCGAGGATGCCAAGAAGGTCGTAGGCGCCGATCAAAAGGATCGGCTTACTCAGCTGCACTGCAAGTGACTTCAGCACCTCGAACTGCAAGATGGGTACGCCGCCCTTCTTGATGCGCAGTAGGGCGCTGGCCTCTTCGATGATGATGACCTGAACGTCACGGCTTTCGATTAGGCTTTCGAAGCTTCGCCTGAGCTCTTGGGGGATGAGGCCCCGTGGCGAATTCACCGTGGACCCGTCGAGGTCCACCTGCATTTGGGGGATGAACTTCTTCCGGACCAGTGCCTCGTTTGCCTTTACAAGCGATCGGGTGAAGAAGTCACCCCAACTGAAGTTTCCGTCTAGCGGAGACGTAGCGTTGAAAGACAGATATGGCAAGAAACCTGGGTCCCGCTCCATCCGCTCGGCGTGCAAGTTACAAAGATGCCGCTGTACGGCCCGAATGATGGTGCTTTTCCCGACCCCGCTTGGACCCACGAGTGCGGCGACCGTTTCAGGTCTGGGGCTAGTGACCAGGCGAATGACGTGATCCAGAACGTCCTCCAGCAGGTCGTGCTTGACGATCTTTTCGCGAAACTTCCTGACTCGCGGGTCGATGTGGGAGTCGTTCATAGGTCCTCCAAGACGCGGGGTTGAAAGGCAGAGGTCGACTTGCAATCAGGTGCTGGCACAGGACCAGGCTTTGGATCCGGAGGTGTCTGCTGCCGCGAATCGGTCAGCTTTGCCCTGTGGTTCTGAGCTTCCAAATCGTTGCGGGCTTGTCGCGCGACGTCTTCCTCCAGTTCTCGTTCTGAGAGGAAGGCGGCAATTCGCGTGGCATTCAGCCGCGCCTTTCGTCCGCTTATCCGGTCAGTTAGCCTGATCTGTTCCGTGGCTCGCTGCACAGCACGCTCCGTCAGCGTCGAGAAGACGGCGAAGTGCTCTGAATAGCAGGCATGCCAGGTGCCGTTGACAAACGCGTAGGCGACGCCGCAGTTGAAGGGGTCGTATCGGGCGGGGACAGATGTGCCCTGGACGCCAGGTTGATTGAAAACAGGGCTTTTGAACCAGCGATAGTTCACCTTGATGCCCGCCGTGCAGACCTTGGCGACGCCCCTGTGCACTTCGGGGCAACTCGCCATCAAGAAGTTGTCGTCGTACGGCATGGCGCGGTGCTTGCGCTCCCCGTGGGATCGAAGGCCCAGTGCCCAGGCCTCGTTCGGCGACATGTCCAGGCCGGTGTGATGGTTGACGTGATAGACCTCGTCCAGATAAGCCTGGAAACCCTCGTCAAATCGATCCATCGTCCACACCGCGTGTCGGGTGGGTTCAACCTCCGGGCTCACGCGCCTAAAGTAGTTCTCCACCACCTCCGTGCTTCCCATCAGTCGCTTGATGAACTGCTCTTGGGAGGTGTTGAAGATGCGCTCGCAGACACTGCCCTCTCGGGGTTTGCCGGCGCGGCGTTCGCGCTTGTCGATGCCGAGCGAGGCCACCAGCTTTTCGAAGTAGATGCTCTTGAATTCCGAGCCCTGATCCACGACGAGCATTTGATGGACGCGTCCGTGACGTCGGACGCAGTCCCGAATGACCATCATGCAAGACCGGTAGCTGGGTTCGTCGAAGCTCAAGTAGTAGGCAAGTACCTTCCGGGTGTTGCCGTCAACCAAGATCGTGAGCCAGATCGTGTCGACGATCTTGCCCAGCTCGCTGTGGACAAACTTCAGCGGTATGGGTGTGTGGTCGATGTGCCCGATGTGCCAGGGGCGAACGCCATGCCTGGGCGTTGTCCATTCCAGTTGTAGGTAGTGGGGCTCTTGGTCATATGCGGCCTTCTCCCCAAGCCGAGCTGCCGTTTGAGCATGGCCCGAATGTTTCTTCACCATGCGGCAGAACCACTCATACGACACCGGCGGAGCACCTTCGGCAGAGGCGGCCACGCAGTAGTGACCCCATACCGTGACGCGGTTCTTCGCCCGGATCGTTTCGAAGTTGGCGTGAATGTGCTCCTCCGCCAGCGTGAGCGCTCTGGGTGATGCCTTTGGCGTCCGGTTGCCGCTGCGTCGCGGGATCAGGCCGGCAAGTCCATTGCCGTAGAGCGCTTCGGCCTCACGGAAGGCCGCCTTCCAGTACTTGACTGCTCGCGTACTTCGCTTTGCCAGCGGGTTGTTATCGATGTTGGCTCGGCTCTGAAGGACCTCGAGCCTCCAGATGGCCTCTTGCAGTTCGCTCTTCGATGCGTTTTTCAGCAGCTCGACACCAAGGTCCACGGCGCAAAGCGATTCGTTTGCGGCCACGATCAAAATCTTCCTGGCCCTAACCAGCGCATCAAACTCATTGGGAGAAAGTTCTCCCAGCTGATCTTGTGCCTTGGTGTCGAGGCATCGAACGGTGAACTTCGTCTCTCCAGCGTTGACGATCTTCCACGGCACCCCGTCCCATAGAAACCTGGTCTCAGGCGCGAGCTCGACCGAAAGCGCGGGCAGGGCGATCGCCGGTGTGGCGCAGGGAAGGAAGGTCTGAAACGCTGTGAAGGCCGTCTCGTCGCGGTAGACGTACGCGCGCTCTTGGTCTGTGAGCCGTTGCGAGTCGATTGGGAAGAAGACTTGCCGGCGGGCGATTGCCAAGTAGATAGCGTCCGCTGGAATTGATGGCTCAAGATGAATGAGATCGAAGAGCCGCAGGCGGGACTGCTTGGCGAGTCGGTCCAGAAGCCCGGCGGTTGATGCGCTTCTGGTCGAGGAGTGCTGCTGCAGGAAGTAGTCCTTGAGCAGTTCGAGGTTCTCGTGGCGGGCCCAGTTGTTTTGTGCGCTGGAGCGGATCTCGAACGAGCAGCCGAGCGCTTGCGCAGTTGCTTCTGCGGGCCGAGATCGCCAAGTGCCATCTGCCTCACGCTGGTAGCGTCCAGGCATCTTTTTCGCCAAGCGCTGCAGCTCTTCTTCGCGCTTGCATTCAATGAACACGACCCGATCCGCCGTGATGCGCAGGTAGTCTGGCGTCGTGTGCACCGATGTATTGCGACGCCCATCTGCGAGCAGGTAGCTGATCTTCAGTGCGTCGG
>RXJW01000006.1 GCA_003963005.1 Burkholderiales bacterium | reverse complement strand
TCCCGACTCGGCTGTCTGCAGTGGCACGCTGAGTAACCCGCGCATCTCAGCCTGTCCGGGCTGTGGACTTACACCACGCGCTGGGACATCACCGCCGGCCACGGCTCACGCGCCACCGGAACCGGCACCCGGCGTTGGGCACGCACGATTCGCATGGCGATGTAGGTCGCGGAGGCTATTCCGCTGAAACCCTAGGTCAGCCGGCGCGCCGCTTTGCCTATCATTCGCAAATACACCACGGTGCACACTAAAACTGAGCCGATGAGCTCACCAAGCGCCGGGTGGAGACAAGTGCGGGGGCGAAGTTCACAGCATTGAGGTTCTGTTTCATGCCCGTTTTCTTCGGAAGTCACCCACCCGAATCCCCAACCCCTGCGCGCACTGATTGCGCCTGGACGATTGCCCCCACGCTGGGCAGTCAGGAAGTGATGTCGCGCCCGCCGGCCCATGGCGAGCGTTGAGCGCACCGCCTACCCACGATTTCCTCGACTACTGACACCTCAAGCCCTGCAGCGTCTCTTCACTCCAGCGAGCGAAGAGCTGGAATGGGTCGCAGCCAACGCAAGAGGCGGCGACCGCCGCCTGGCGCTGATGGCGCAATTGAAGTGCTTTCAGTACTTGCACTACTTCGACGCGGTTGAGAACTTTCCGCCGGAGGTGGTCGAGCACATCGCGGGCTGCATGGGGCTGCCGGCCCAGCAGGCAATCACCTATCCCGAGGCGCACCGGGCGGTGTATCGCCACCACGACAAGGTGCGCGAGTTTCTCAGGGTGCGCCCGTTCTCCGGGCCGCGGGCGCGCGCGGACGCCGCGCGGCTCGCGCGCCAAGTCAGCGCTGTCGTCAACAAGGTGGTGGATGTCATCAACATCCTCATCGGCGAGCTGCTGCGCCTGGACTATGAGCTGCCGGGATTCAGCACGCTGCTCAAGATCGCCGAGAAGGAACACGACGCGGCGGAACAGGCGCTCTACCAATCCATCGAGGACAAGCTGTCCAACGACCAGCGGCGTTGGCTCGACGAGTTGCTGCTCCAGGAGCTGCCCAGGTGGCACACCCGCTACAACGACCTCAAGCGGTCGGCCAAGAAGGCGTCGCGCCAGCACCTCGACGAGTTGCTGAAGCAACTGGAATGGCTCGAACAATTGCCGGACAGCGACACCCTGTTGGAAGACATGGCACCGACGCGGCTGAAGCACCTGTGCGAGATGGCCAGCGTGCTGGATGCCTTCGAGATGAAGGATCTCGAACAGGCCAAGCGCCACACCATGACGCTCGCGCTGATCCGACAGATGCGGGTGCGGGCTCGCGACGACATGGCGGAGATGTTCATCCGCCGTATGGCGGCGTGCCACGGCACGGCCAAGGAGGACCTGCTCCTGATCCAGCAGCGGCAGCGGGAGCTGAGCGAGGAGTTGGTTCTGAAGCTCGAAGCCGTGCTGGAGTTGCTCGCCGAAGCGCTGCCTGACGAGGAAACGGGGCGGCGGGTGCGTGAGCTTCTTGCGCCCCATGGCAGCCTGGACCAGCTTCGCGCCGATTGCGAAGCCATTCGGATCTGGAGCGGCACCAACTACCTGCCTCTGCTACGCAAGCCCTTCAACGCCTGGCGGGCGCCCTTGTTCCGGATGGCGCGTGCCCTGACGTTCAGCTCCACGAGCCGCGACAACCATCTGATGGACGCTCTCGCGGTCGTGTTGGCCAACCAGGGTGCCAAGGCCGAATGGATCCCTGACGTCGTCAACATGTCGTTCGCCTCGGAGCGCTGGATGAAGCTCGTGTTGAGGTCGCAGGGCCACGGCCATCCCACCAACCGTCGCTACCTGGAAGTCTGTGTCTTCAGTTATCTCGCCAAGGAGCTGAAGAATGGCGACGTCTGCATTGCGGGCTCGGACGCCTTCGCTGACGATCGCAAGAAGCTCCTGCCTTGGGAGGAATGCCTGAAGGTCCTTGGCGAGTACACCGACCGGGCCGGCATCCCCGCCACGGCGGAAGAGTTCGTCGACTCCCTGAAGCAATGGCTGACCGATACGGCGGCCGAAGTGGACCGCGAGTTCCCGGATCACGCGGCCGACGTGACTATCGGTCCTTCGGGCGAGCCGTCCCTCAAACGAACACAGCCCAAGGAAGTGCCGGCGTCCGCGATTGCGCTGAACAGTGCCATTGCGGCCCGCATGCCCTCGCGGCATCTGCTCGACGTGCTGCAGAACATCGACCACTGGACCGATTTCACGAGGCACTTCGGGCCGTTGTCGGGTGACGATCCGAAGATCCGCAACGCCCGGGCCCGATACCTGGTCATCAGCTGGGCACGTGGCACGGGCATGGGCGTCGTCCAGGCCTCCCGCCACCTGGTCAACCAGATGTCGTCGCATCAGCTGTCGTACATCGACCGTCGCCACATGAGCCTGGACCAACTCGATGCGGCGTTCCGCGACATGAACGAGCTGTACCTGCAGCTCCCGCTGCCGAAGCGGTGGGGTGACGGCACGAAGGTGGCGGCCGACGGCACGCACTACGACTTCTACGACCAGAACCTGCTCGCCGGCATGCACTTTCGCTACAAGAAGATGGGTGCCGTGGCCTACCGACACGTGGCGGACAACTACATCGCCGTGTTCCACCACTTCATCCCGCCGGGCATGCTGGAGGCGCTGTACGTGATCGAGGGCCTGCAGAAGGCCGGGCTGTCGGTGGAGGCGGACACGGTCTACTCAGACACGCACGGGCAATCCGAGACGGTCTTCGCGTTCACCTACCTTTGCGGCATCGAGCTGATGCCGAGAATCCGGGGCTGGAAGGAGTTGAAGTTCTACCGGCCGGACAGGGAGGCCCGCTACAGGCACATCGACCGAATCTTCACTGACGTCGTCGACTGGAACCTCATCCGGGATCACTGGGAAGACCTGATGCAGATCGCGATCTCGATCCAGGCCGGCCGCATCTCTTCGCCACTGATCCTCCGCAAGCTGAGCAGTGACAGCCGGCACAACCGGGTGTTCGCCGCGGCCCGTGAGCTGGGCCGCGTGCTGCGCACGATCTACCTGCTGCGTTGGATCAACTCGAAGGAGATGCGGCAGGAGGTCACTAGCCAGACCAACAAGATCGAGTCCTTCCATGCTTTCAGCAAGTGGCTGGACTTTGGGGGGGACGTCGTCGCCGAGAACGACCCGGCCGAACAGCAAAAAACGCTGCGATCCAAGGACCTGGTCGCAACGGCGGTCATCCTGCAGACCACTGCGGACATGATGAAAGTCATCGAGGATCTGATCGCCAACGGCTACGACCTCAATGAAGAGGACCTTACGTTCTTGAGCCCCTACGGGAAGTACGCCAAGCGCTTCGGGACCTTCGCGCTGGACCCCAAAAAGCCGGCGGAGCCCTGGTTGCGCGAGGCGCTGTACCGGAATGCTGCGAGGCAGGCGAGGGCGAATGGCGATCGCACAGCGGGTCAAGGAACCAAGGGAAAGGACTAGAAATGAACGCCGACACCAGTAACGTCAACACGGCCCATGGACTGGTCAGTCGATCAGCTCTTGAGGATCTGCAAGCAAGCTACGACACGCGGGCATTGCTTGGCGGCGTCGATGCCGTCGACAACCTTGCGAGAAGCCTGAAATCGGAGGGAGGCGTGCGCGATCAGTTGCTGCAATTGCACGCCATGGCAAGCACGGTTGTAAACGGGGCGGGACTCGGCGGCCCGCCTGAGGTTTCGCTGCCTGATGCAGCCGCTGATTTGATCGAACGGCTCAGCGAGGTGCGCGAAGTCATCGCCAAGCTAACTCAGCTCCTGGCTCCGTTGGCTCGGCTGGCAGCAATCGACGCCGACTCGTAGTCAACTTGCATAAGGGTCGCGCTCTTTAGATCGAAACTGCTTAAGTATCAATTTGACGCGTATCCTGGCTCACCCCCAAGTAGCGCTGACCTGCTCCGGGCTCCTTGAGTCCAACGTCAAGCGATAATCCCGCCGTCATTGGGGAGTAGCCGCTCTTCGCTCGAAGAGGCTGACGTCAACACACTTGGCCCGCAGGCCGTGGCGTCAGCAGTTTCCCGACCTGGCAAGACCTTTGACCACTTCGCCTCCGCACTGGCCGGGGAAGCGATGTGGTCATTCGTCTGTGAGCCGGCCGTGGAACATTCGTGGAAGCACTCTTCGTCTCAACTGGTGTCGTCGCTCTCGCCGAGATTGGCGACAAGACCCAACTCCTCGCCTTCATCCTGGCCGCACGGTTCAAGAAGCCGTGGCCCATCATTGCCGGCATCCTGTGCGCCACCATCGTGAATCACGGGTTCGCCGGCGCCTTGGGTGCCTGGATCACCTCAGCAGTCTCCCCTGAAATCCTCCGCTGGGTGCTGGGGGCCTCGTTCATCGGCATGGCCATCTGGACCCTGATCCCCGACAAGATCGAGGAGGAAGAGACGCAGGTTGCCAAGCGCTTCGGCGTCTTCGGCGCGACGCTGATGACCTTCTTCCTGGCCGAGATGGGCGACAAGACGCAGATCGCCACCGTGGCTCTGGCGGCTCACTATGCCAACCCGGTCTGGGTGGTCGTCGGAACGACACTGGGCATGCTCCTGGCGGACGTGCCGGCCGTGTTCATCGGCGACAAGCTTGCGAACCGCATTCCGATGAAGCTGGTGCACACCATCGCTGCGGGAATCTTCGCCGTGCTGGGCGTCGCGACGCTTCTGGGCGCGGGATCAGGCCTCGGCTTCTGAAGTGCTCCCCAAGCGCCCTTGAGTGCCAGCACAGTTTCTGAACTGGCGTCGATGCCGAAGCAGCGATCGAAGCGCCATCAGAGGTACTTCGAGATGGCCTTGAACTCCTGGATGGCGTCCCGGGCGCTTTGCTTGCCCTCGTGCACGGCCTTGTCCAGGCAATGGTCGATGTGGTCGTGAATCAATGCCCGCTTGGCATTGGTGATCGCGCTCTCCACGGCCTGCAGTTGCTGGGCGATGTCGAGGCAGCTGCGCTCCTCCTCCAGCATGGTGACGATGCTCTTCAGATGCCCCTGAGCCCGCTTGAGGCGCTTGAGTACATCGGGATGCGTAGTGTGAATCGTCATGATTCGCATCCTATCCGGGAGGATAGGAAATTTCGTTGACATGGTTGATTTTGCAATGCAACAATTTCGGCATTCCCACTTCGGAGCCCAGTGCGTGGACAGTGCCAGTTGTTGCAGCGATTCCGTGCGTGCCGTGATGGCCGCCGCCTGCCAGGCCTTCTGACGCCCGCTCC
>RXJW01000131.1 GCA_003963005.1 Burkholderiales bacterium | reverse complement strand
CAACAGACTGCTCGACAACAAAAAAAGTTAGCTTCGCTAAGTCCTTGATCTACAAGGCAAGCGAAGCGCCTAACTGTTAACAAGGCCCCTTAAGCTCAGGGAGGAAAAGCAGGGAAACTGGCCGCAGCCAAGCTTCGATCTCGAATCTACCACTCGACTCAAACGCCGAACTGGAAATGTCGAGCTGCCCACAGTGAAATCGCAACAGCAACGATCAACCATATCGAGATGATCACGGCCGCTCCGACCACGCTGCGCGGCTTGTCGCGCCGGCCGGTGATCCAGGTCTCGGCTTCAAGGCGTGCCGCGTCCAACACAGACGCGGGCAGCAGACGGATAGCCAGCCATATCAAGCCAGGCAGCAGCAGCACATCGTCGACGTAGCCGAGCACCGGGATGAAGTCCGGGATGAGGTCGATCGGACTCAGCGCGTAGGCCACGACGAACGCGGCGAGCAGTTTTGAGATCAATGGCGCATCGGGATGGCGACGTGCGAACCAGAGAGTCAACGCGTCGCGCTTGATGCTTCGTGCCCATGCGCGTACTTTGTGGATCAGATGCATGGCGTCAGTGTGGCGTGCTACGACGTGCCCCGCGCGCGGACCGCCGACCAGTCACACCCTCCATCAGGATTTGCGGCGCCTACCAACGGCAGCAGCGATACGCCAGGCCCAGGCCAGCCGAGTAGGAACTGCGGTTCAGGGTCAGCGGACTGGCGGCCGCATCACCGATCAATCTCGATGTCCCCGCGTTGCCGAAGAGGATCCAACGCGGCGTGAGAGCGGTGATGAATCCCACCCCAGCGTATGCGTTGCGCAGCCCGGCACTGGGCGTGTGTGCCGGGAGCGTGGTGGAAGCCGCCTGCTCCGGAGTGATGCCGGCGTCAAAATACGGTCTCAGGCGCAACGTCGCGTTGCTGGCGGGATGCTGCTTCTCGATGCCATTGCCCCCCAATCCGACCGCCGGATAACTGGTGATGCTACCGCGAGCCTTTAGCGCTCCGGCCGTGCCGTCGCTAGGCAGACTGCGATCCGGACTGCGCCAAGGCGAGGCGGTCCTCCAGGCGTCATGCGTGCTGCTCCGGCTTGGATTGCGCACGTCCATTCCACAGGAAGAACCCCGACACGAACGCCAGAACGACCGCTTGGGCGGCGAGCCCGATGGTGGAAGGGTATACGCCTAGCAGCTCAACGCGCGGCGATGGCAGGGCGCTAGGGGCAATCCAACCGGCTTCCTGCAGTGCGGCTACACCCTTGCCGGTCAGGACAACGGCGAGCACGGCGACGAGCCAGGAGCTGGCGGAGAAGAACTTGCCGATGGGTAGCTTTGCGCTGAAGCGCAGCAGCAAGACGGTGATTGCTGCCAGGCACAGGACGCCGGCCGCCAGGCCAACCAAGATCGCGCGGTCATTGCCCTGGCCCCAGAGCGCCGCGTAGAACAGGATGGTCTCGAAGACCTCGCGATACACCGCAACGAAGGCCAGACCGAACATGAAAAACGCTGACTTCCGGTTCAAGGCTGCAGACATGCGTTCGCGCAGATAGACCTGCCACTGACCAGCAACGCTCTTCTGGTGCATCCAGATGCCCACACTGACCAACACCGCGGCGGCGAACAGACTCGACAGCCCTTCTGTCACCTCACGGTTGGCGCCGCTGATGGTGACGAGGTACGTCGCGGCCCCCCACGTTGCCGCACCTGCGGCGAGGGCAGTCAGCCAGCCGGCGTGAACGTAGCCGAGCACGTCCGGGCGTTCCGCCTTTCGCAGGAACGCAATCATGCCCACCACGACCAGCAGAGCTTCAAGACCTTCTCGTAGCAGGATGGTGAGGCTCCCCAAGAAGGCAGCCGTCGAGTCTGCCTTCGAGTCAGAGAGCACCTGGTCCCCCTGGGTGAAGAGACGCTCCACATCAGAAGCAGATGCGGCTACTCGGTCAATCGGAGCCTTGTCTGAAAGCTGTGACCGGTAGCGGCTCATCGCCACTTCAATCTGGCTTTTCAGCGAGCCATCCTTTGCAGCCAATGCATGCTCATAGGGCTCAACACCGTCCAAGTAGGAAGATAGAGCAAGGTCTTGAGCCTTCTTGATGTCACCGGCCTTGTAGGCCGCCAAGCTGAGCTGCAGCTGCTTTCGCGCGAGCGTCAGGTCACCAGCAGGAGCCTGGTTGAGCGCATCCGGATTTGCATGCAGGTACGCCATGACCACGCTCGCTTCCTTTCCGCTCAGCGTCTCAGCCAAGTCGTTCTGCGTGAGGCCGACGAAGCGGTCGACATTGGGGACAGCGGCCTTCGCCCTTTCTCCTTCGCTCCACACCTTCTTGCCTTGCTCGATTTCGCTGCTGTCGTGCGCAAAGGTGCCCAGGTAAGTCGCCACAGCCCATCGGTCTTCTTCAGACAGCTGACCGAACGCGGGCATCGCCGTGCCGGCGAGACCTTGCGACACAGCTTGGTAGAGCGCAAAGAGGCTGCGTTGACTTGCACGCTCTTTGTCAGTGAACGCGATGGGCTTAGGGTTCAGTGACTTCCCCACGGGGCCGTCGCCGTTGCCAGTCGCGCCGTGGCAGCTGGCGCAGTTCTGGGCGTAGATCTTCGCCCCGAGCCCAACGTCCGGAATTCTCGAGGGCGCCAGCGGGACGGGATAGACGGCGACAAGGTACTTGGCCAACGCCTTGGACAGCGCGCCAACCTTGCTTGCGTCAGCTCGAGCGCCGATGGCTGCTTCAAGCTCCGTAGCCTGTGCAATCAACGCGGGCTGCTCGCTCTTGGTTTCGAGCGTCGCGATTTTGGTTCGCGCCGTCAGTGCGAACTCCTTCATCTCGTCGTACTCGGACTGAGAGACGACCTTGCCATCCTTGACGGCGCCGGCGTAGTCGACAGCCAAGTAGTCGAGGATTTGCCAAACGCGCTTCACGTCGGCTTCCGACGCCTGCGACACGCTTGAGAAGAGGAACGTGACCAGGATGGCCAGCCCCCTGGCGCTGCGATGGACTGTCTTAGTGAGACTCATTTCGGTTCTCGAGCAAAAAGATGGCCCGCACGATGCGAGCCGATGTGGCCGATGGATTTAGCGAGTGCTTTTCAACAGGCGCAGACCGTTGAAGACAACCAGCAGGCTCGCGCCCATGTCGGCGAAGACGGCCATCCACATGGTGGCGCTGCCGAAGACTGCGAGGACGAAGAACACGGCCTTGATGCCAAGCGCGAGGACGATGTTTTGCCAGAGGATGGCGTGCGTCCGTTTCGAAAGCCGGATGGTCTCGGGCACTTTGCGCAGGTCGTCGTTCATGATGAGCACGTCGGCCGCTTCCTTCGCGGTATCGGTGCCAGCACCGCCCATGGAGAAGCCCACCGACGCCGCAGCCAGGCTCGGCGAATCGTTGACGCCATCGCCGACCATGCCCGTCTGCTGGGTTTGACCCAGCTCGGAAATCACCTTGAGCTTGTCCTCGGGGAGCAGGTTGGCCTGAACGTCGTCGATGCCGACCTGGCCGGCGATTGCCTTGGCGGTCGACGGGTTGTCGCCGGTCAGCATGATTGACCGGATGCCCAGAGTCTTCAGATCGGCGACGGCTTGCCTGCTGGTCTCCTTGACGGTGTCGGCGACCGCGAACAGTCCCAGGACTCGCTCGCTGTCTGCCAGCAATGACAGCGTGTGCCCTTGCGCCTCGTGCTCTTCCAGCCGCGCCTCCAGCTCTGCGGAGCACAGGCCTCGCTCGTGCACCCAGCGGTGATTGCCGAGGATGTACTTACGTCCGTGGATGGTGCCGTGAACGCCTCGGCCCATGTCGGCGCCGAAGTCTTCGACGGCCAGCTCTTCCCCGTCCAAGCCGTTGGACACAGCCTTGGACACCGGGTGGTCAGAGCGCGAGGCCAGGCTCTTGGCAATGCGCAACACCTCGGCTTCAGGAAGGCTCTGCGACAGCGCCGCCTGTGCGACGAGGCGCGGCTTTCCCTCGGTCAGCGTACCGGTCTTGTCGAGCGCGACTACCTTGAGCTTGCGAGCCTCTTCGAGGTAAACGCCACCCTTGATGAGGATGCCGCGTCGCGCCGCGGCAGCCAAGCCGCTGACGACGGTAACCGGCGTCGAGATGACGAGTGCGCAAGGGCAGGCGATGACGAGCAGCACCAGCGCCTTGTAGACCGCCGTCAGCCACGGCCAGCCCATGATGAAGGGCGTTCCGACGGCGACCGCCAGCGCCAGCACGAAGACGGCCGGGGTGTAGATGGCAGCGAACTTGTCGACGAAGCGCTGGGTAGGCGCCCGCTGCCCCTGGGCAGCTTCGACGGCATGGATGATGCGGGCCAGCACTGTGTCGCTGGCGGGCTTGGTCACTTCGAACTCGAGGGCACCGCTCTGGTTGATGGTCCCTGCGAAGACGTCATCGCCCGGTGCCTTGTCGATGGGAATGCTCTCGCCGGTAACGGGGGACTGATCCACAGCGCCCTGGCCCGCGGTCACGCGACCATCAAGGGCGAAGCGTTCGCCAGGCTTCACGCGCGCCGTCGCCCCAACTGCCACCGTCTTGGCGTCCGCGCTGGTCCATGTGCCGTCGGCTTGGCGCACCTCCACCTGTGGCGGTGACAGCGCGAGAAGGCCAGTGATGGCGTTGCGCGCACGCTCAACCGAGCGTGCCTCGATGAGCTCCGCCAGGGAATACAGCGCCATCACCATCGCCGCTTCAGGCCATTGCCCAATGACGAACGCGCCTGCGACCGCCACCGACATCAGGGCGTTGATGTTGAGGTCACGCCGCACGATGGCAGAAAGGCCTTTGCGGAACACGGCAAGACCAGAAAGCCAAATTGCCCCGGCTGCAACAGCCATACCGACGACCTTCCAGGCCAGCATGTCCGGCGCGAAGAAGTCAACCAGCTCCGCAGCAATGGCAACCAGCAGCGCCGCAACCAGGCGCGTCAACTCGGTGCGCTGAGCCTTTGCAGTGTCCTCCGCAGGAGGCGGCGCCGACAGCGTCTCCGTCTTGAAGCCGATGCCATTGATGGCGGCAATGACGGGCTCCCAGGCTGCCGGCGGGGCGTCGATGTCCAGCGCGCGTGCCGGCAGATCGAACCGCAATCCTCGTACTTCGGGGAAACCCTCCAACGCGCGGCGTATCTGTCCTTCCTCGGTCGGGCAGTCCATGGAGGGAATGCGCAGCAGCAGGCCGCCAGACGCAGTGGATGTCTGGGCCTTCGCCGCTGCGACGGATGCAGTGCCACAGCACGACGGCTCACGCCCGTGCTCATGTGC
>RXJW01000085.1 GCA_003963005.1 Burkholderiales bacterium | reverse complement strand
GCGAAGCGAAGGGCGGTGCGGCCGGGGGGCGTTTTTTGCCTACTTTTTGTCGACACAAAAAGTAGGTCGCCCGCCGGGGCGAACTCCCGGCATGGGCCTTGCCAACCAACCGCTGTGGGAACGAGCAAAGTCATCCGCCCCCCCTCACATCCTCCGCCGTGATCGGCAACCGCCGACACCGCTTCCCCGTCGCATGCGCCACCGCATTCCCCACCGCCGGCGCGATCGGGCACAACACGGCTTCGGCGATGCCCTTGGCGGTGGGTTCGTCCGAAGGCAGCGTCGTGATGTTCAGCCGCCCCAGCGGCACGTCCGCACTCAGCGCCACGTGGTAGCGGTCCAGGTTCCAGCGCCCGTCACCGGCCCCACCGGCCTCCAACGGCAGGTTCTCCAGCAAGGCATAGCCAATGCCCATCGCCACGCCGCCCTGGGCCTGGCCCAGCAGCAGGTCGGGCTGCAGCACCTTGCCGGCATCGACGATCAACTCGACCGCCACCACGCGCGGCTCGAAGCGCTGCGGGGCCAACTCCACCGCCACGAGCGCGCCCGACGGTGCATACAGGCTGCGCCCGTACAGCGCTGCGGCCGGGTCGGGCGGGATCACGTCTTGCCGCGTGATCGACTGCCACGCCGCCTGCCCCGCCGCGCGCAGCGACAGGCCGTCGATCGGCAGCAGCAAGGGCGCCGCCGCGCCGGGCACGGCATAACTCGCCGATACCCAGGTGCCTTCGTACAGGCCGTGCACCATCGCGCCGGACGTCAGACCCATCGCCTGCAGCTTCTCGACGAGCACCGGCCACGGCAGTGGCGCCAGGCCCGGCGCCACGAGGCGTCCCGCGTCCCAGCGGGTGGCCCCATGCACGCGCGCCACCGGCACGCCCCACAGTGCGGCAGCTGCCGGCAGCAGGCCGGTTTCGAACAGCACCCGGCTGGCCTGCTCCGCCACGTGCACCTGGTGGAAGGCCGTGAGGCAGGCGCTGCTGGACATCGCGAAGCTGGCCGTCCAGTCCGGCTTGCTCCAGCTGCCGCCGGTGTAGCTGCTGAGCGCCAGCTCGTTGAAGCTGGCGACATCGCCCATCACGATGTCGTGCGCATTGCGCCCGAGCCAGCCGGCCGTGGCCAGTGCCAGCGTCGTGGCCGAGCCGTTGCCCATGTCCACGCAGTTGGTGCGCACGGTCACGCGCCCCGCGGCGTCCAGCGCCACTTCGGCCATGACGCCATCCTTGCCGGTGCCGTAGGCCTGGTTGGCCAGCGCGAAGCCCACGCCATACCGAATGCCCTCACGCGCCTTGCGCGCCTTCACGGCCTCGCGGTCGCGCCAGAGCGGGTGCGCACGGGCGCGGCGGCAGATCTCGCGCAGCGTCATCGGCTGGGCCAGTGGTGCGCCGGTGATCGTGCGGTCGCCTTCGCACAGCACGTTGAGCTCGCGCAGCTCGATCGGGTCGCGCTTGAGCGCCACCGCCACCTCATCCACCAGCGTCTCCACCGCGAAGCTCGCCTGCGGCCCGCCGAAGCCGCGCATGGAGCCGGCCACCACGCCCAGGCTCGGCTGCGCCGCGGCATCCACATAGGCCTGGCGGATGTCGTAGCCCGACAGGCCGCAGTAGCCCGCGAGCATGGCCACGAACTGGCTGTAGTTGTTCTGGCCGCCGGCGGGCAGCACCTGGCGACTGCCGAAGGCGACGAAGCGGCCCGTGGCCGGGTCGACCGCGATCTGCTGCGTGATGCGGCTGGCCAGCTGCTTGAGCCCGCCCTGGAACTGCTCGTAGCGGTCCTGCGCGATGCGCACCGGCGCATCGGCGAGCGCGGCGGTCACGGCCAGCAGCGGCGGGAAGGTGGACACGTCCCGCCCACCGAAGCCGCCGCCCGGGTAGCAGGCGTTCAGCACCACGGTGCCGACCTGAATCGGACAGTGGGTGCCGAACATCGCGAGGCTGTCGCCGGCGTCTCCGTTGGTGGCCTGCGTGCCGAGCACGAGGTTCAGCGTGCCGCCGCCACGGCGGTCGAGCCAGGCCAGACCCGCCTCGGGTTCCATGAACATCGGGTCCAGCACCTGGGTCGTGTACTGGCCTTCGAGCCTCAGCAGTGACGGGTCCTGCAGGCGCGCATCGATGCGGCCGCGCAGCGCCCGGGCGGTGCTGTTGTAGGGCGCGGCCGACGAATCGGGTGCGTAGGGGTCGGACTCGCTGCCCACCTGCACCTGCGAGAAGGGCGCCAGGCCGGGCGCCTCGAAGCGCGTGAGGTAGGTGGCCGGCGGATAGGGCGTGTCGACGCCCGGCGGCACGGCGTCGCCGCTGCGCACGACGCCCGGCTCGAACTGCAGCGCCCGCTTCGCACGCCGCCCGGCCGCCGCGTCCGCAAACACGAGGATGGCCACCGGCTGGCCGTAGAACTGCGGCGCCGTGCCCCAGGGCACGAGCAGTTGCTTGATGCCGTTCGCACCGGCCGTGGAGAACGGCAGCGTCAGGTTCAACGAGGCGAGGTCGCGCTGCGGCCAGGCGTAGCCGGGCAGCGGCGCCTGGGTGATGGTCAGCAGGGGCACGACGCCGGCCGCTTCCAGGCGCGACAGGTCCAGGCCCGTGAAGGTGCGGCGCGGCTCGGTCGCGCGCAGGATCATCGCGGCGCGCTCGACGCGCGGCCAGCCGGGGAGATCGGCGGCGCGGAAGTCGCGGGCATAGATCTTCTGGCCGGTCACCTTGGCCAGGCCGTCGATGCGAAAGCGCGCCTGGCCCGGGCCGCCGGACCAGTCGGGCGCACCCGCCGGCACCGTCGGCTGCGTGGGCGCGCCCGGCATCGGCGGGCGCGCGCCGGGCAGCCGCGCTGCGCCCGGCTTGCGGGCCAGCGCCAGTTCGTGCACCAGCAGCGTCACGGCAGCGGCACCGCTGCCGATGATGCACCGCCGGGTCAGTTGGAACGGGCTGTTCGCGGGGGTCGTCTCCGACACGCCTGCCTCCCTGTCAAATGTGGGCGCAGTGTGTCACCGCGCCGCGGGCGCGGCGAGCAAATCAGCACCGGGTCAGCCCGGGAGTTCTGCCGGGTTACGCAGCCGGTCGCGTGCGGTAGAAGGTCAGCGGTTCGGCCTTCAGCTGCTTGAGCACGTTCTTGCGCATCGCGCCCACCACATGCATCTCGCAGGGCTTGCAGTCGAAGCGCAGCGTGAGGGTGTCGTCGCCGTGCTGCAGCTTCAGCGGCTCGGCGCGCACCGTGCCCTGCACGCCGGTCACGCCCTTGGCCTGTTTGGGGCACAGGCTCAGCGACCAGCGCACGCAGTGCTTGGTGATCATCAGCGGCACCTCGCCGAGCTCCTCGTGGCTCTCGTACGCAGCGCCGATGACCTTGACGCCATGGCGCGCGTAGAACGCGGCGGCCTTGCCGTTGTAGACGTTGGCGAGGTAGGTCAGCGTGTCTTCGGGGTAGGGCACGGGCGGTTCGACGGGCCGGTCGCGCGGCAGCTTCTCGAAGGCCGCCGCGCGCGCCGCCTCCAGCGCCGCCACGCCGTCGCGGCGCAGCGCGTTGAGCTTGCTGGCCGGCAGGAAGAGCGGCGCACGGATCGCCAGCCGCAGGCGGCGGGCTGTGAAGATCGTGTCGCCCAGGCGCGCCAGGCCCTCCTTCAGTTGCGCCTCGGCCTGCTGCGCATCCCTCGCCGGCTCGTGGGCATGCGGCAGGCGCACGGCGGCCTTGGCGCCGGTCTCGTCCTTCAGGCTCAGCTCGAAGCCGTCGGCCACCTGCGCGAGCGTCAGGTCCACGGCGATGCGCCGCTCGGCGCTCGGCTTGGCGAGGAGCCGCTCCCAGGCCATGTCGCGGTTGCGGCTCACGGCCGTCCCGGGGAAGAGGTCCTTCAAATCACTGAAGGCCTGGCCCTTGGACAGGTTGGGCTCGATGCGCCACAGCGTGCCGCCGAGCGGCGTGGCCACATTCACCGGCACGCCCTGCAGCTCGCCTTGGCGGTCCCACCAGGTCAGTGCATCGCCGTTGTTCACGACGCGCGTGGCTTCGCCCGTGTCGAGATCGAAGTCAGCCTCGCCGACCCGGCGGATCTCGCCCAGCGGCATGCCGGCATGTTTGGGCGTGTCGAAGGCGCCGATGTCGATCTGGCGGCCGTTGACGAAGTAGTCGGTGCCGCCGCGATTGAAGGCCTGCTCCGGCTCGGGCGTGAAGCTGAAGGTGCAGCGCCCGTGGCCGGTGCGGCCGAGCTCGGGGCGGCGGTCGATGATGGCGTCGAGCAGCGTGCGGTAGTGGGCCGTCACGTTCTTGACGGTGGCCATGTCCTTGTAGCGGCCTTCGATCTTGAAGCTGCGGATGCCGGCGTCGATCAGGGCTTCGAGGTTGGCGCTCTGGTCGTTGTCCTTCAGGCTCAGCACATGCTTGTCGTGCGCGATGACGCGGCCCTGTGCATCGGTCACGGTGTAGGGCAGGCGGCACTCCTGGCTGCAGCTGCCGCGGTTGGCGCTGCGGCCGGTGTGCGCGTGGCTGATGAAGCACTGGCCGCTGTAGGCCACGCACAGCGCACCGTGCACGAAGAACTCCAGGTGCGCGCGCGGCGTCTCGGCCTTGATCGCGCGGATCTGCTTCAGGTCCAGCTCGCGGGCCAGCACCATCTGCGAGAAGCCCACGTCCTGCAGGAAGCGCGCCTTCTCAGGGGTGCGGATGTCGGTCTGCGTGCTGGCGTGCAGCTGGATGGGCGGCAGGTCGAGCTCCAGCAGGCCCATGTCCTGCACGATGAGTGCGTCCACGCCGGCGTCGTACAGCTGCCAGGCGAGCGTGCGGGCGCCTTCAAGCTCGTCGTCGCGCAGGATGGTGTTCAGCGTGACGAAGATGCGCGCATTGAAGCGGTGCGCATGCCGCGCCAGGCGCGCGATGTCCTCGATCGGATTGCCGGCCTTGTCACGCGCGCCAAAGCCCGGGCCGCCGATGTAGACGGCGTCGGCGCCGTGGTTGACGGCCTCGATGCCGATGTCGGCATCACGGGCGGGAGCGAGCAGTTCGAGCAAGGTGCGGGCAGCCATGCCCGCGATTTTCACCGCGTCAGGCGGTAGATGAGCAGCGCCGCGCGCAGCGCACCGCGCTCGATGGAGGCGATCTCCAGCCATTCATCCGGCGTGTGCGCGCCGCCGCCCGCAGCGCCCAGACCGTCCAGGCTGTCGACGAAGGGCGCCACGAACTGCACGTCGCCCGCGCCGCGCTGACCTGGCGGGAAGGCCACCACCGGCCCGAGGCCCGCATCGACGCTGGCGCGCGAGTAGGCGTCCAGCACCTTCAGGTTGCCCGGCGTGGGCGCCATCGGCGGGTAGCTTTCGTGGAAGGTGATCTTGGAGCGCGTGCCGGGCAAGGGCTGGTCAACGATGGCCTGCATGCGCTCGCGCACGCGGGCGCCCTGCTCCGCAGTGAGGTAGCGCAGGTCGCCGCGCACGGTGGCGTCGCGCGGAATCACGTTGGTCTTGCC
>RXJW01000057.1 GCA_003963005.1 Burkholderiales bacterium | reverse complement strand
TCTCCATCCTCGAAGACGCCACCGAGTTCCACGCCCGCCACATCGGGCCCGATGCCGTCGATGAATCCCTGATGTGCGCCGCGATCGGCGTGCCCAGCCGCAGCGCGCTGATCGACGCCGTCGTGCCGGCGTCGATCCGCCGAGCCGTCGGCATGCAGCTGCCGCCCGCCATCACCGAGGCCGGCGCGCTGGCCGAGCTGAAGGTCATTGCGAGCAAGAACAAGGTCTTCAAGAGCTTCATCGGCCAGGGCTACTACGGCACCCACACGCCGGGCGTCATCCTGCGCAACATCCTCGAGAACCCGGCCTGGTACACGGCCTACACGCCCTACCAAGCGGAGATCTCGCAGGGCCGCATGGAAGCCATCATCAACTTCCAGACGATGGTGACCGATCTCACCGGCATGGACATCGCCAACGGCTCGATGCTGGACGAGGCCACGTCCGCCGCCGAGGCCGTGACGCTGGCCAAGCGCTCGGTCAAGAGCAAGAGCAATACGCTGATCGTCGCCAGCGACGTGCATCCGCAGACCATCGAGGTGATCCAGACGCGCTGCAAGCCGCTGGGTCTCGACGTGCTCGTGGGCATGGCGCCGGCCCTGATGGCCGAGCACGACTACTTCGCCGTCGTCTGCCAGTACCCGAGCACGACCGGCCTGATCCACGACCTGAAGGCCTTCACCCAGCAGGCCCATGCCAAGCAGGCCGCCTTCATCGTCTGCGCCGACCTGCTGGCGCTGACGCTGCTGCAGGCGCCCGGCGAGTTCGGCGCCGACATCGTCGTCGGCAACACCCAGCGCTTCGGCATGCCGATGGGTGCGGGTGGCCCGCACGCCGCCTTCCTGGCCTGCAAGGACGAGTTCAAGCGCTCGATGCCCGGCCGCCTCGTCGGCGTGAGCAAGGACGCCCAGGGCCAGCCGGCGTACCGCCTCGCGCTGCAGACCCGCGAACAGCACATCCGCCGCGAGAAGGCGACCAGCAACATCTGCACCGCCCAGGTGCTGCCGGCCGTCGTGGCCAGCATGTACGCCGTCTACCACGGCCCGCAGGGCCTCAAGCGCATCGCCGAGCGCGTGGCGAGCTACACCGCCATCCTGCACGCTGGCCTGACGCGCATGGGCGTCAAGGTCGTCACGCCGCACGTCTTCGACACGCTGCTGGTCGAGTGCGATGCCGCCGCGGTCATGGCCAAGGCCGTGGCTGCCGAGGCCAACCTGCGCCGGCACAGCGACACGCTCGTCGGCATCTCGCTGGACGAGACCACGTCGCGCGCCGACCTCGAAGCGCTGTGGTCGTGGTTCGCCCCGGCTGGTGCGGCCGTGCCGACCGTTGCCGAGTTCGCCGCTGGTGTGGAGAGCCTGATCCCCGCCGCGCTGCGTCGCACCAGCGCCTTCCTGACGCACCCGGTGTTCAACACGCACCACAGCGAAACCGAGATGCTGCGCTACATCCGCAGCCTGTCGGACAAGGACCTGGCGCTGGACCGCAGCATGATCCCGCTGGGCTCCTGCACGATGAAGCTCAACGCCACGGCCGAGATGATCCCGATCACCTGGCCCGAGTTCGCCCACCTGCACCCCTTCGCGCCGCAGGACCAGCTCGCCGGCTACACCGAGCTCGATCAACTGCTGCAGCTGTGGCTCACGCAGTGCACGGGCTACGCCGGCATCAGCCTGCAGCCCAACGCCGGCTCGCAGGGCGAGTACGCCGGCCTGCTGGCCATCAAGGCCTGGCACGAGTCGCGCGGCGACCACCAGCGCACGGTCTGCCTGATCCCTGAGTCGGCCCACGGCACGAACCCGGCCTCCGCGCAGATGTGCGGCATGAGCGTCGTCGTCACCAAGTGCGACAAGGAAGGCAACATCGACCTCGCCGACCTCAAGGCCAAGTGCGAGCAGCACGCCGACAAGCTCGCCGCGATCATGATCACCTACCCCTCCACCTACGGCGTGTTCGACACGCACGTGAAGGAGATCTGCGCGGTGGTGAAGGCCCACGGCGGCCGCGTCTACGTGGACGGCGCCAACATGAACGCGCTGGTCGGCGTGGCGGCCCCGGGCGAGTTCGGCGGCGACGTGAGCCACCTGAACCTGCACAAGACCTTCTGCATCCCCCACGGTGGTGGCGGCCCGGGCGTCGGCCCCGTCTGCGTCGTGGACGATCTGGTCCCCTTCCTGCCGGCGCACCGCACGGCCGGCCTCGGCCAGGCCAGCAACATCGGCGCCGTCAGCGCCGCACCGCTGGGCAATGCCGCCGTGCTCCCGATCTCGTGGATGTACATCCGCATGATGGGCGCCGACGGTCTCAAGAAGGCGACCGAAGTCGCCATCCTGAGCGCCAACTACGTGGCCGCGCGCCTCTCCGAGCACTACGACATCCACTTCAGCGGCGGCATCGACGGCGTGAAGGGGGGCGGCGTGGCGCACGAGTGCATCCTGGACCTGCGCCCGCTGAAGGACAGCTCCGGCATCAGCGCCGAAGACGTGGCCAAGCGCCTGATCGACTACGGCTTCCATGCGCCGACGCTGAGCTTCCCCGTCGCCGGCACGCTGATGGTCGAGCCGACCGAGAGCGAATCCCGCGCCGAACTGGACCGCTTCATCGACGCGATGATCCAGATCCGCCACGAGATCGCCGACGTCGAGGCCGGCAAGCTGAGCCGCGAGGACAACCCGCTCGTCCATGCGCCGCACACGAGCCTGGTCGTGAGCGCCACCGAGTGGACGCGCGGCTACTCGCGCGAGGTCGCCGCCTTCCCGCTGCCGAGCCTGCGCCGCCAGAAGTACTGGGCACCGGTGGGCCGCGTCGACAACGTCTGGGGCGACCGCAACCTGTTCTGCAGCTGCGTGCCGCTGAGCGAGTACGAGACCCAGTGATGGCGGCGGCGGTCGCGCCCTCGGCCCACCGGGAGCCGCCTTCCGGTGGCCCGGGGCTGCGACGGTGGCCGAAACGTGCCGCACAGTCGCCAGGCATTGACCGGGACCAGCAGCAGATGCAGCGCCAGCACGGGCCACAGCTGATGCAGGGTGCCGTAGCTGATGAAGGCCAGGTTGGCGCCCAGGGCCAGGCAGCGCAGGCGCCGCATGTCCGAGCACAGGAAGGTCATCAGGGTCAGCGCCGAGGCCAGCCAGCCGCAGACCTCCGGGGCGGACGCTGACGGCAGCGCGGTCATGTCAGGGTGCCCCGCTTCACCACCGGTACCAGGCGATCAGCGCCAGGGTGGCCGTGCACATGCCGGCATTGACCAGGTGCACCAGCACGGCCCGGTTGAACTGCCGGGCGGTGTTCTCGTAGAGCCAGGCCGCCATGGTGAGGTTGGCGCCCAGCCAGGTGGCCCAGGTCAGCACCGAGTGCTGGCTGGAGTCCGCGCTTTGCTGGATGGCCCACAGCGTCGGCAGGTAGGAGAACACCCGCAGCGAGCTGAAGAATGCGAAGCACCAGCCCAGCCATTGCAGGTAGCGTTCACGGCTGATCAGCTGGGGGCGCGGCACGTCAGCGGGGCGTCCGTGGGTATCGAGAAGATCATGCAGCGGGATCATGGCGGGCTACCCCCGCGTCACGAGGAAGACCCGCGTGAGGCCGGCTGCGACCAGTTCGTCCGCCACCACCGCGGCGAGCCGCAGGTCGCCGCCTCGCACCAGGACGGGCGCCTCCGGCCCCAGTTGATGCGCTTCGTGGTGCCCCTGCACCTGGCGGACGGCGGCAGCGACGCCGTGCCAGCCCGGCTCGCCGTCGCCGGCCTCGACGACAGCCACCCGCTCACCCAAGGCCTGGCGCAACTGATCGGCCTGCGCAGGATGGGCGTAGGACGCCCGGCGCGTGCGTGCCGACGGGTCCGCCGGCAGCAGGGCGTCCGGCGTGGGGTACAGCCCGCCTTCGTCGTCCAGCAGCGGACTGACCACCTGCAGCGCGCCCACAAGGGGGGCTGCCTCCGCACCTGCCTCCTGGCCACCTCCGCAGCCGGCCAGCGAGACAAGCAGCAGGCCGGTCCAGACATTCAGCGATTTCATGGGCATCTCCCGGGTTTGACCGCGCCGGATGGCAACGGCCTGGCCACGGTAGGGCGGCGGCGTTTCGTGGCCGTTTCGTGGCCGGCGGCGGTGCGGCGCCCGGGTGTCAGCTGGCGACATGAAGGCTGACCTGCCGCTCCCACCGCCGGCCGTGCGGCTGCTGGGGGTGCCCAGCCTGGCCGCCGGCGGCGTGAGCACGCCACTGACGGCCGACCGCGCCCACCTGCTGCTCGCCCTGCTGGCCTGCCGGCGCGACTGGGTCCGGCGCGACGAGCTGGCCGACCTGCTCTACCCCGGCCGCGACATCGAGCGCGCCCGCAGCAACCTGCGCAAGCTGATCCACCTGGCCCGCAAGGTGGCCGGCGACGATGCCCTCGAACAGCAGGCCGACCTGCTGCGCTGGCAGCCCGACTCCGACCTGGCCCGCTTCGAGCGGGCCTGCGACCAACGCGAGGCGGCCGACGCGGTCGCGCTGTACGGGGGACCGCTGCTGCAGGGCAGCGACAGCCACTGGCCAGTCGCCGCCCAGGACTGGCTGGATGCCGAGCGCCAGCGCCTGCAGTCGCGCTGGCATGCGGCCTGCCTGCAGCGCCTCGGCGAACTGGCCGGGGCGCCCGAGACACAGCTCGATCTGGCGCACCAGATGCTGCGGCACGACCCGCTGGACGACGTCGCCCTGCAGGCCCTCGTGACCGCCGAACAGGCCCTGGGGCGACCCGAGGCCGCGCGCCGGGCCATGGCCGAGTACGCCCACCGCATCGGCGCCGAATGGAAGCTCGAACCCTCCGCCGCCGTGCAACGGATCGACCGTGCCCTGCGCGAGGGGGTCACGGCGCAGCCCGCCCCGCTCGCGCCCCGGCTGATCGGACGCCGCCTGGAGCGCCAGCGCGTGAACGAGCGCCTGCAGGATCCGGCCTGCCGCCTGCTCACCCTGCTCGGCCCGCCTGGCGTGGGCAAGTCGGTGTTCGCGCGCCAGTTGGCCCAGGAACAGGGCGCCGTGTTCGTCGAGCTGGAGGCGCTGGATGGCGCAGAGGCCGTGGCCGTGGCCATGGCCACCGCACTGGGATTGAAGCCCGATGGCCGCCGGCCGCGTTGGGCCGGCCTCGCGGAGGCCCTCGGCCCCCGCGACGTGCTGGTCGTGCTGGACAACGCCGAGGCGATCCCGATCGCCGAACCCCTGGCAGGGCTGCTGGCCGCCTGCGCCGGCCTGCGCGTGCTCGTGACCTCCCGAGCACCGCTCGACCTGGCCGGTGAGTGGCGGCTCCCGCTGGACGGGCTGCCCTTGCCCGACCTCGATGAACGCGATCCCGAGGTACTGCGCGCCAATGATGCGGTGGCGCTGTTCGAGCAGCGGGCCCGGCCGCTCGCACCCGGCTTTCAGCTGGCCGCGGAGGCCGCCGACGTCGTCCGGCTGGTCCACGAGGTCGAAGGCCTGCCGCTGGCCATCGAGCTGCTGGCGGGCTGGCGTCGGCTCATGCCCGTGAGCAACATCCTGAGCGAGTTCAATGCCTCGCTGGAGTTGCTGGAGGGCACGTCACCCGGCGAGCGCAGTGTGCGCAGCGCCTTCGAGCAGAGCTGGCGGCGACTGGTGCCGGCAGCCCAGCAAGCCCTGGCGGGCCTTGCCCTGCTGCCCAGCCCTTGCGACCGGGAGATGGTGAGGCAGGTCGTGCAGGCACCGCTGCCCGTGCTGGCCTACCTGACGGACCGGAGCATGCTGCGGGCCGATGAGCAGGGGCGTTTCACGCTGCACCCGCTGATCCGGCGTTGCGCAGCCGCCCTGGCCGAAGGCGCCGAGGGCGTGCTGGAGCGCCATGCACGCCATGTCGCGCAGACCCTGGGCCGCAGCGAGGTCCAGCTGGGCGCGCAACTGCCCCACGCCCTGGCGGCCTGGGACTGGGCGGTCGCCCAGGCCGATGCGGCGGTGCTCGATGCCCTGGCGACGACGCTGGATGCGCACCTGTGCCGCCGCGGGCGCTGGCATGACGGGCTGAGCCGTGCGGCCGCCGCCTGCTCGGCACTCGCCGGTCGGCAGGGAGTGGGCCGTGACGACGCGCGCGCACGGGCCCGGTGCCACCTGTTCCTGGCGCACATGGAACACGGAAGCGGGCGATTCGACGAGGCCTTGTCGCATGCCGACGCCGCCGCTGCGCTCGCGCGCCAGCACGATCTGGCCGGCCTGCAAGGCGAATGCGCCGATCTGCAGGGCCGGATCCTCTGGCAGCGGGGCGACTATGCCGCGGCCGAGCAGGCCTACCAGACCGCCTTGCAGGCCGCGCTGGCCGCCCGACGGCCCGATGCGCAGCGGCGTGCATCGAGCCGCCTCGGACTCGTGGCCAAGTCGCGGGGAGACTTCGCCACGGCCTTGCGCCATTACGAGCACGCGCTGGAGGGCTTTCGCCGAGACGGGACGCTGGCCGACAACCTCTACCTGCCCGTCAATCTCGGGAATCTGCTGCGCGTGCTGGGCCGCCTCGACGAAGCGCTGCCGGTGCTGCAAGAAGCGCTCGACCTCGCACGGGCCTCCGGCACGGACAGCATGCTTCCCTTCCTGCTGACCAACCTTGTGCTGGTTCATGAACAGGCGGGCCGGCTGGCGCCCGCGGCCGAATTGGCGGAACAGGCCTGCGAGACCTCGCGGCAGTTCGGCGAGCCGATCATCGAGGGCGCCGCCCGGCTGGCCCGGGCCCGCATTCGCGCCCGCCGGACGCAATCCCTCGCGGCCCTGGACGACGTGCACGCCACGCTGGCCATCGCCGACCGGCTCCACGCCGTCCCCTTGCGCGTCCAGGCGATCTCCACGGGTGGCCTGGTGCTGGCGGCCTGCGGCGACACTGCCGCCGGCCTCGATCTGGTGGGCTGGGCGATGGCACAGGCCGAATTCGCCCCGTCCGAGCATGACGACGCGAGGCGCCATCTGCGCGCGATGGGCCTGCCCGACCCTGCCCACCCGATCCAACCCACGACCCCGGCGCGCGCGCTCATGGCCCGGCTGGCCCAGCCCGGCCCCTGAGCGAGCCGCACCGATCACCCTCGAACGCCACGTCACACCCGAAAGCTTTCCATGGCAGTCAGTGTTTTCGACCTCTTCAAGATCGGCATCGGCCCGAGCAGCTCCCACACCGTCGGACCGATGCGCGCCGCGCGCCTGTTCGGCCTGCGGCTCGTGCATGATGGCCTGCTCGAGCGCACGGCGCGCGTGCAGGTCGTGCTCTACGGCTCGCTGGGTGCCACCGGCAAGGGCCACGGCAGCGACAAGGCGGTGCTGCTGGGCCTGGCCGGCCACGAGCCCGACACGGTCGACGTGGAGGCCATCCCCGCACTGCTCGACGCCATCCGCGCCGGCGCCCTGAACCTCGTCGGCCAGCAGGCCATCGCCTTCGACGAGGCCAGGGACCTCGTCTTCAAGCGGCGCGAGACCTTGCCCTTCCATGCCAACGGCATGCGCTGCATCGCCTTCGATGCCGACGGCGCCGAGGTCGCCAACCGCGTGTACTACTCGGTGGGTGGGGGCTTCATCGTCAGCGACGAGGTGGCAGCCGACGGCAGCAAGCAGAAGGTCATCGCACCCGACGTGACGGTGCTGCCCTACCCGTTCAAGACCGGCGACGAACTGCTGGCCCTGACGAAGAAGTACGGCCTGTCCATCGCCGAGGTCATGCGCCGCAACGAAGGCCACTGGCGGCCCGAGGCCGAAACGCGCGCCGGGCTGCTGAAGATCTGGTCGGTGATGCAGGCCTGCGTGCGGCGCGGCTGCCGCACCGAGGGCATCCTGCCGGGCGGCTTCAAGGTCAAGCGCCGGGCCCCGAGCCTGTACGCCAGCCTGACGTCCAACCCCGAGCAGGCGCTGCGCGACCCGCTGCAGGTGATGGACTGGGTGAACCTGTATGCGCTCGCCGTCAACGAGGAGAACGCCGCCGGCGGCCGCGTCGTGACCGCGCCCACCAACGGCGCCGCGGGCATCGTGCCGGCCGTGCTGCACTACTACGCCCGCTTCGTGCACGGAGCGACGGAAGACGGCGTCATCGACTTCCTGCTCACCGCCGCCGCCATCGGCATCCTGTACAAGGAAAACGCCTCGATCAGCGGCGCCGAGGTCGGCTGCCAGGGCGAGGTGGGCGTGGCCTGCTCGATGGCCGCCGGGGCGCTGTGCGCCGTCATGGGCGGCACGCCGGAGCAGGTGGAGAACGCGGCCGAGATCGGCATGGAACACCACCTGGGCCTGACCTGCGACCCGGTGGGCGGCCTGGTGCAGATTCCCTGCATCGAGCGCAACGCCATCGCCTCGGTTAAGGCCATCAACGCGGCCCGCATGGCGCTGCGCGGCGACGGCACGCACTTCGTGAGCCTCGACAAGGTCATCAAGACCATGCGCGACACCGGCGCCGACATGATGACCAAGTACAAGGAAACCGCCCGCGGCGGCCTGGCGGTGAACATCGTCGAGTGCTGATCCCGCTCAGGGCGCCATGTGCCTCGCCGCGTTCGCACTGAACGCCCATCCGCGCTTTCCGCTGGTCATCGCCGCCAACCGCGACGAGTTCTTCGCCCGAGCAGCGGCACCCATGGCCTGGTGGTCGGCCGGTGGGGTGGAAGTGCTGTCCGGTCGAGATCTGCAGGCGGGCGGCACGTGGTTCGGGCTCACGCGTGCCGGGCGATTGGCGCTGCTGACGAACGTGCGAGAACCGGGTCGTCAAGTGCAGGGCGCCCCGTCCCGAGGCGACCTGGTCGTCGGCTGGTTGAGGAGCGCCGCCACCGCCCCCGAATTCACACGCACGCTGAGCTCGGGCTACAACGCCTTCAACCTCGTAATGGGCGACTTGCGTGCGGGCGCCTGGCACTGCCACAGCAACCGCAACGGCGGCCATGTGCCGTTGGCGGATGGTATCCACGGCCTGTCGAACGCAGCGCTCGACACGCCCTGGCCCAAGACCGAGGGGCTGAAGGCCGAGCTCGGCCGTGCGCTGGCAGCATCTGCCGACCTGCACGGGCTGGTGGCGCGGCTGTTCTCGGCCCTGGCGCAGCAGGCGCCTGCGCCGGACACCGAACTGCCCGACACCGGCGTCGGCCTGGCACAGGAGCGCTTGCTCTCGCCGCGCTTCGTGCGCATCCCGGACCCGGAACAGCCTCGCAGGGCCCGCTACGGCACCCGCTGCTCCACGGTGCTGGTGCAAGGGGCTGATGGCAGCCTCTGGGTCGCCGAGCGCAGCGTCACGGCCGAGGGCCGCTGGCTGCAGCCTGTCGTGCATCAGCTGCAGCCTTGGCCAGAATATCGACCGTGAACACCCCCATCCGCCTGCTCTGTACCGCCGCCCTGGCTCTCGCGCCTGGTTTGGCCCTGCCTCAGCCGCCCGCCGCGCCCCTGCCACCCGCAGCGCCCGCCTCGGCGGCGTCTGCGCCATCTCACGCCCACGCGCACGGCGCCGATATCCGGGCCGCCCGCGTGCGGGGTCTGGCCGAGCAGATGAATCGTCCGCCTGACGAGCTCAAGCAAAGCTGCAGGTTCGAAAGCGACATCGCCACGCCGCCGATGGCGGGCACGGTGGCACTGAGCTTTGACGACGGCCCCGAGCCCGGCGCCACGCAGGCCATCCTGGCCTTGCTGGACAAGCACCAGGTGCCCGCGGCGTTTTTCCTGATCGGCGCCAAGGCCGAGCGCCACCCCGAGCTTGCTGCGCTGATCAAGGCGCATCCGCTTGCCCTGGTGGGCAACCATTCCTGGTCCCACCCCAATTTCCACGACATTCCCGTGGCGCGGCAGGCGAGCGAGCTCAGCCGCAGCGACACCACGCTGGCCGCGCTGGAGGCACCCAAGCTGTTTCGCTACCCCTACGGCAACGCCAGCTGCGAAAGCAATGCGCAGCTTCAGCAACTCGGCTACCGGATCGTCGGCTGGCATGTGGACAGCTGCGACTGGGCGTTCGACAAGACCGGCAGCATCGATGCCCACGAGGCCAAGATCTGCGGCGTGGAGAAGGCCCACCGGGAGCACTTCGTCGACCATGTCGTGTCGGCCGTCAAGGCACGCCATGGGGGCATCGTGCTGATGCACGAGATCCATCCCAACACATTGGCGCAGTTGGACACGCTGATCACGCGGCTGCGCGCCGAAGGTTTCGCGTTTGCGCCACTCACCCATCCCGGCTTCCTGACCTCGCTGCATTGAAGCTCCGGCCCAGGTGCGAATTGCGTCACAGCTGGGACGCCCCCGCAGGCTCATACTCAGGCCCGGGCTTCATTTCTCACCATGCTGAAGAAGATCTCGACTTCCGAGGTGACGCTCGGGATGTATCTGCAGTCGCTCGACGGACCGTGGCTCTCCCATCCGTTCTGGAAGACCAAGTTCGTGCTGAATGACCCCGCGGACCTGGCCAAGCTGCAGGCGAGCAGTGTGCCGTCGGTCTGGATCGACGTCAGCAAGGGCGCCGACGCGGTGGAGCCGGCCCCGGCGCTCGCGCCGGCCGGGGTCGAGCCCGACACCGAAGCGGCCCTGCCCGCCGAGCCGCCCGCGGTGCCGTCTGCCGTGGCAGCTTCACCGGCCCGCGAGAGTCTGGAGTCGGAAATGGAGCGCGCCGCCCAGGCACTGCATCGTTCGCGCCAGGCCGTCGTCGCCCTGTTCAACGAGGCCCGGCTGGGCAAGTCGGTCAACACTGAGGCCTGCCTGCCGGTCGTGGAGGACGTGGCCGCCTCGCTCGCGCGCAATCCGTCGGCCTTCGTGAGCCTTGCGCGCCTGAAGAGCAGGGACGACTACACCTACATGCACTCGGTGGCGGTGTGTGCCCTGATGATCGGCCTGGCCCGCCAGCTCGGCCTGTCCGAGGACGAGACACGGGTCGCCGGGCTGGCCGGCCTGCTGCACGACATCGGCAAGATGCAGATGCCACTGGACGTGCTGAACAAGCCGGGCTCGCTGACGGACGACGAGTTCCGCCTGATGAAGACCCACCCGGAGCACGGCTATGAACTGCTCAAGGGCGGCGCCCAGGTGCCGGCGCTTGCGCTGGATGTGGCCCTGCATCACCACGAGAAGTTCGATGGCAGCGGCTACCCGCACCGACTAGCGGGCGACCAGATCAGCCTGATGGCCCGCATGGGCGCCATCTGCGACGTGTACGACGCGATCACCTCCAGCCGTCCCTACCGCGCGGCCTGGGACCCGGCGGGCTCGCTGCAGAAGATGGCCCAGTGGAAGGGCCATTTCGACCCGCACGTCTTCCAGGCCTTCCTGCGCAGCGTGGGCATCTACCCGACCGGCACGCTGGTGCGCCTGCAGTCGGGCCGGCTGGCGGTGGTCGTGGAGCAGAACGAGACCTCGCTCGTGAAGCCGCGGGTCAAGGTGTTCTATTCGACCAAGTCCAAGCTGCCCATTCCCGTGCAATGGCTCGACCTGGCCCATCCGTCCGAAAAGGACGTCATCGTGGGCCGCGAGCCGCCGGAGGACTGGGGCTTCACCCACCTCGACGACCTCTGGTTGCCCTCGGCGCGCGGGTGAGCGGGGACGTCCGCCCCCGGGGAGTCCAGTAACAGGCATGACCCGGCGCCGGGACACAATCGGGCCGCTGTGCCCGCTGCCCTTGCCCTCCGCCCTTCCTCGCCGGCCGACCCGCGCCAACTCCAGCGCTGCCTGTTGCTGGCCGTGCTGCTTCACGTGTGGCTGGTGCTCGTGTTCGGCAATGCCACCGGCAGCGCCGAGCCTGGCCAGGGGGTCTGGGGCAGCCTGACGGTCAAGTTGCTGGGTCGCAGCGGTGGTGAACCGGGGGCGCCGCCCGGCGAGCCCGCACCGGCCTGGCGCGACAACGGGGCACCCGGCGACGGCAACCCGCAGCGCCAGGGCGGCCAGGCGCGGCCTGCCGCCCCCACCGACACCCAGACGGGCGCCGCCGAACTCGGCCGCTGGAACCCGCGCGAGGTGGCCCCGGAAGACGCCCGCACCGAAGACATCTCCAACGCCGCGCCGAGCACGGCCACGCTCAACCTGCCCGAGGGCTTCAAGCCCATCGAACGCGAGAACCTGACGACACCCGCTGCTCGCAGCACACCGCTGCCGACCCCGGCACCGGAGTTGCCGGCCGCCGTCGGGCGACTGGAGGCGCGGCCCGAGGCCAGCGTGGCCAGGTTGCCGGCCGCCCCGCCGCTGCGCGCGCCGGAACGGGCTGTCGACGTGCCCGCGCTGCCGGCGGACCTGCCCGCCGCCGTCAACCGCCTCGACGCCGCCGCACCGCCGGCCCGGCCCGCCACGCTGCCTCGCCCGGCGGACTTGCGCGCGGCACCCGCCCCCACGGTCGTGCCCCCACCCAGCGTGGACTTGCCCGCCGCCGTCCAGCGGCTCGAAGCGCCCGCGCCGGCGACTGCCACCGCCACGCTGCCGCGGCCATCGGAGTTGCGCGCTGCGCCAATCGCCACGGCGCCCGCACTGCCCACCACGACCGCCCTGCCGGCCGCCGTCCAGCGACTGGAAGCGCCGGCCCAGCCGTCGGCGGCCGCCGCGCTGCCGCGGCCAGCGGAACTGCGAACGCCGCCCGGCGCCACCGCGCCTGCACTGCCCACGAGCACCGCGCTGCCGTCGGCGGTGCAGCGCCTCGAAACCGGAACGGCCGCCGCGCCGGTGTCGCCCCTCAACCGGGCCAGCGACCTGCGCACGCCCGCCGCCACGGCCAACGCGGCGACGACGCCCAATGCTCTGCCCAGTGGCCAGGACCTGCCCGCCCCCGTCAAGCGGATGGAGGCGAGCGACAGCGGCACTGCCGTCACGCCGCTGCAGCCCACGGCCAGCCCGCGGGCGAGCCTGGGTACGCCGAGCGGCACCGCCGTGCCGGAACTGTCGACCGCCCTGCCCGGCCAGGTCAGCGCCCCGGCCGGCCCGGCGCGGGGCGACCCGAATGCCGACCCCTTCGCCGCGCCCAAGGCCTCGGCCGGCTCGCCAGATGCCGGCTCGCGCCTGGGCGCCGACGTGGCGGTGCCGCCGTCGGCATCGGCCAGCGCTCCCCGCGCGCCGCTGAACCTCTCCCTGCCCCGCAGCGGCGACATCGCTGCCCGACGGGGCCCGGGGCTGATCGAACTGCTGCCCCAGCCGCCGGAGCGCAAGTCCAAGCTCGAACAGTCCATTGAAGACGCCGCCAACAAGGACTGCCGCAAGGCCTACGCGAATGCGGGCATCCTCGCGGCGATCCCGCTCGCCGTCGATGCCGCCCGGGGCAAGGGTTGCAAGTGGTGAGGCGCGGCGGCTTCAGCCGTGATGCAGCCGCCCGCCGCTCAACAGCGCGGCGTGGGACACCTGGCGCCCGGGCAGGGGCTGGCCGTTCAACGTCGGCACCGCCCCGCGGCCCGTGATCTGCAGCGACTGGCCACCGGCCAGGCGCAGGCGGGCCGACGGCAGCATGGGCTGGCCGACCACGTAGCGGCCACTGAACGGTTCCGCCGGGTAGAAGCCCAGCATCGCGAACACCAGCCAGGCACTCATCTGGCCGACATCGTCATTGCCGACCAGGCCGTCCGGCCCGCTGCCGTAGAAGCGGCGGGCAATCGTCTCACGCAGTCGCTGCCCCTTTTCGGGTGAGGCCGTCCAGGCGTAGAGCCAGGTGATGTGATGGCTGGGCTCGTTGCCGTGTGCGTACTGCCCGATCAGGGCTTCCTGCCCGAGGTGCTTGTCGGGGTTGGGCACCGGCAGGCTGAAGAAGCGGTCCAGCCAAGCCTCCAGCGCCGCCGCGCCGCCGAGCCGGTCGCGGAAGGCTGCGGCATCGTGCAGGGCCGGCGTGGCCGTGTACTGCCAGGCGTTGGCCTCGGTGTAGTCACCGGGGTTCTTGAGCGGCGACGTGGCAGCCACGGGGTCGAAGGGCGTGCGCCAGCGGCCGGCGCTGTCCTTGCCGCGCAAGGTGCGGGTCTCGTCGTCGAAGAGCTGCAGCCAGCTCTGCGAACGCTGGCGAAAGCGCGCCGCCACCTCGGGCTGACCCAGGCGTTCGGCCACGACGGCCACGGCGGCGTCACCGTAGCCGAGCTCGGCGGTCATGCTGACCGACTCGCCCTTTTGCAGATCGAACGGCAGGTAGCCGTGGCGGTCCAGCAGGGTCCAGCCGCGCTGCGCCCACTCGGGCGCGTCCGGCCGCTCGCGCGTGCTGGTCTCGACCATCGCGGCCAGGGCGGCATGCGCATCGATGGCGCCCCCGGCGTCGAAGCCCTTGACCAAGGCATCCGCGATCACCGGCAGGGCCGGGTTGCCGATCATGCAGTAGGTCTCACGCCCCCAGCTGGCCCACAGCGGCAGCCAGCCCATCTGGCGGTGATGGGCGAGCAAGGTGTTGACGAAGCCGGGCACGCGCTCGGGCACGATCAGCGTGAACAGCGGATGCGAGGCCCGGAACGTGTCCCACAGGCTCAGCGTCGAGTAGTAGACGCCGCCCGGCGCCTGCAGGATCTCGCCGCGGGGCCCGCGCACACGTCCGTCGGCATCGGCGATGTCGCTCGGGTGCTGCAGCGTGCGGTACAGCGCCGAATAGAACAGCCGCCGCGTGCGGGCATCGGCCTCGACCTGGACGCGGCCGAGCAGCGTCTGCCAGGCGTCGTCGGCGGCCAGGCGCACGGCGTCGAACGACTGCCCGGCCACCGTGGCGAGGTTGCCTTCGGCCCCGGCTTCGTCGACGGTGGACAAGGCGACGCGGGCCTCCAGCACCTGGCCGGCGCCAAGGTCGAAGTCCAGCAGCAGCCGCGGCGCCTGCTCCCCCGCTCTTGCAGGCAGTGTCTGGCGCCGCAGCACGGGCCGGCTGAACTGCACGACGAAGGACACCTGCCGGTCGACCCAGTTGCGCCGGTGCAGCGTGCCTTGCAGGCCGTCGTCCCGCGGGCGCACGTCGGCCGACAGCACCGAGGGTGCCTCCACGTAGTTCAGGCCGTGCTGCAGGTCCACGATCACCTGGACACGCCCCGCGCGGTCGAAGCGGTAGCGGTGCAGTGCCACCTTGGCCGCCGCGGTCAGCTCGACCGTCACGCCATGGCGGGCCAGCCGTGCGCGGTACCAGCCCGGCCGCGCCGCCTCGCGGGACTTGGCCGCGCTGAAGTCGGTCGTCGCCGCCGTCCACGCCGTGCCGCTGCGGGGCATCAGCAGCACATCACCCAGTTCCGGGATGCCCGCCCCGCTCTGGTGGGTGTTGGAGAAGCCCAGGATGCGCCGGTCCCGGTACTGGTATCCGGCGCTGTAGCTCCAGCCGCGGTCGGCGTTGTCGGGCGCCGGGAACACCATGCCGAAGGGCACCGTGGCGCCGGGCGTCACGTGGCCGGTCCCGCTGGTGCCGATGAACGGATCCACCTCATCGGTCAGGCGGCTGCCGGCCGCGCCCGCAGCGCTGACCCACACGCCGGCCAGGGGCGCCGCGGCCGAGGCCTTCAGCAGCGCACGTCGTGAGAAGGCGGTCATGAGGATGTCTCCGGGGTGGTTCATGCAGCGTCAAAGCAGGCGCGGGCGATGCGCCAGAGTCGTTCGGCATCGGCAAAGCGGTCGCAGGGCTCGCCTTGCCAGGGATCGTGCGGCGCAGCCTGGGTGGCCTGCTGGTAGTGCAGCCACAGGGGCGGCTCGCCCACGGACATCGGCAACAGCTCCGGCGCGAAGCTGAGCACCTCGTCCGGGCCGGCATGGCGCAGGAAGCCCGCGCAGGTCGCCGTCCACAGTGCCTGGTAGTGCGCGAGGTAGTCGCCCGGCCGGTCCAGCGGCGTCTGCAGGCAGCCGCTGTTGCCGATGCGGCCGTGGATGGCTCGCACGCGCTCCAGCACGGGCGTGAGCCGGGCGCGGCGCTGCTCGAACTCCCCGCCGTAGGTCAGTTCGTGCCCCGTGTACCAGTGGCTCAGGTCGGCCGTGAAGCGCAGCCCCGGGAATCGCTTCACCCATTCCAGCGTGCGCCAGATGTCCTGCGTGGCGGTGGCCCGGTGCGTCTCCACGAGCAGCACGTGGCTGTGCCGCGCCTGCGCGTCCAGCAGGGCCGCTGCCAGGGCGTCGAGTTCGGCATCCGTCTCGAAGCCCGTGCCGAGGTGCAGGTTGGTGAAGCCCAGGCCCTGGTCGCGGTGGCGACGGGCGATGCCGTCGAGCTCGGCGGGCCGTGTGGCACGCGCCATGCCCAGCGGCAGCAGGCCGGCGCGGTGGATGCGGTCGAAGCCGTCCCAGGCTTGGACCCCCTGGTAGCCGAGGTCGCGCAGCAGGGCCAGTTGCTCGTCCAGACTCGCCCGCCAGCCCAGCGACGCCCGCGGCAGCGCCAGCATCGTGCCGAGGTTGATGTCACGCCGCAGTCTCATGGCCGGCGCTCCAGTTCAAGGATGCGGACCGAGCGCGGCGCGAGGGTCAGCTCGGTGGTAAGGTCCAGGGCTTCGCCCGTCAGGATGTCGGTGCCTCGCGAGCCGGCCGGCAGATCCGGCGCCAAGCCCGAGGTCGCGAGCACGCGCTCGGTATCGCCCTTGTTGAAGGCCACGAGCACCGACGGGCTACCCGCAAGACTGCGCAGGTAGACGTAGGTGCCGTCTCTCGGCAGGAAGTGCGTGAGCTGGCCGCGGTGCAGCGCGGGCTGGGTCTGGCGCCAGGTCATCAGGCGGCGAAGCCACTGTTGCAGGGCCAGCGCCTCGGGGCGCAGGCCTCGGCCGGTCACGGCATCGCTCGCGTCACCCGCCCAGCCGCCGGGGAAATCGGCCCGAAAGCCGTCGAAGGCGTCGTGCGCTTTCGGGCTGTCGAGCATCACTTCCACGCCGTAGTACAGCTGCGGGATGCGGCGGGTCGTCAGCACGAAGGCCAGGGCCATGCGCTGCAGCGCGGGATCGTGATTCAGCGCCGGCGCCAGGCGCGGCACGTCGTGGTTGCCCTCGAACAGCACGAGCCGGGACGCGTCGCCGTAGAGGCGGTCGTTCACCATGAAGTCGTACAGCCGCGTCCAGCCCGTGCCCCAGCCCTCCGGTTCGTTCAGCGCGCGGCGCAGCGTGTCATGCAGCGGGAAGTCCATCAGGCTGGGCAAGGCTGGCCGGGTCGCGTCGGCCGGTGCGCGGCGCTGGCTGCGCGCCACGTCGCCGAACAGCGGGCTGCCCTGCTGCCATGCACTGACCACCAACGGGTTGAGGCTCCACTCCTCGCCGACGATGCCGAGCTGCGGGTACTCCTGCCGCAGCCGCGCCGCCCAGCGCGCGAGGAAGCCAGCGTCCGAATAGCTCCAGGTGTCCACGCGCAAGCCCATCAGGCCGACCTCCTCGATCCACCAGATCGCGTTCTGCACGAGGTACTGGGCGAGCAGCGGCTGCGTGGTGTTGAGGTCCGGCATCGTCGGCGCAAACCAGCCCCGCGTGAAGCCGTCGCGGTCGGCGGACACGGCATAGGCATCGCGGATGCTGCTGCGGGCATGGTTGGTGAGTGCGGCGGCCGGAGGGCCGGGGTTGAACCAGTCGCGCGCCGGCGGGTGGGCCAGCCAGCGATGGCCGTCACCGATGTGGTTGGGCACGACGTCCTGGATCAGCCCGAGCCCGCGGCGTCGCGCCTCGGCGGCGAGCCGCTTGTAATCGTCCAGCGTGCCGAGTCGGGGGTCGATGCGGAAGAGGTCGGTGGCCGCATAGCCGTGGTACGAGTAGGCCGGCTGCCGGTTTTCCAGCACCGGCGTCAGCCACAGCGCCGTGAAGCCCAGGCCGGCGAGGTAGTCCAGGCGCTCGGTGATGCCCTGCAGGTCACCGCCGTGGCGGCCACCCGGCTGGCTGCGGTCCGCCGGGTCGCCCAGGCCGGGCAGTGTGTCGTTGGCGGGGTTGCCGTTGGCGAAGCGGTCGGGCATCAGGTTGAGCAGCACATCCCGCCCGTCGAAGCCGCGCCGCTGCGCCGACCCGGGCGCACGGGCCTTGAGCAGGTAGGCCACGGTGGTGCGCTCGGCGCCGCGCTCGAACACCAGTGTGCGCGGCCCCGGGACCGCGCCGGGGGCGATGTGCAGGTGCAGGAACACGTGATCGGGGCTGTCGGTGCGCTGCACGCGCGCCAGCGTGAGCCCGCTGCCCTGGACCCTGACGCGCGCCTGCGCAATGCCCGGCCCGTAGACCAGGACCTGCAGTGGCGCCGTGGCGAAGCCCGTCCACCAGTGTGGCGGCTCGACGGCATCCACCGTCGGTGGCGCGGCATGCGCGCCCAGGCCGGTGAGTGCGACGCCGAGCATCGCGCCCCGGATCAGCCGCCGCAGCCACCGCATCACGCGCCCCTCCAGATGACCGGATTCTTGCGCGTGTCGATGACCTCGCCCTCCCGCGCGCCGGGGCACCATTGGTCACGGTCGTTCACCTGCACGGCGTTCAGCGCCGGCACGAGGCGCATGTCGGCGTCCATGTAGATGATGGTCATGACCGACCGCGGCTGGGTGCTCACGTTGGCACCTGCCTTGTGGAAGGTCCACCCGAGGTGGAAGCTGACCTCGCCGAGGTCGAACGCGCCGCTCACGAACTCGAAGCCGTGCCGCGCCATGTTCTCGGTGATCCGGGCTTCGCTCTCGTCGGAGATGCCCAGGTCGCGGCCGAATGAGACGGACTGGCTGCGGGCATAGAAGCCCAGCGGCCCCATGTCCTCGGGCACGGCCTGCAGCGGGATCCAGGCGGTGATGGTGCGGTCGGTGGCGAGCGGCCAGTAGTACTGGTCGGCGTGGGCCGGCGTGATGCCGCCGCCAGGCTCCTTGTACAGCGACTGGTCGTGGTAGAGCCGGACACCGGGCACTTCCAGCAACTCGGCCGCCAGCCGCGCCAGCCGCTGGCCCATCACGAAGCGGCCCACGAGCGGGCTCTTCTCCCAGAGGTTCATGACCTGCAGGAAGGCCTTGTCGTAGGTGCTGCGCTCCGCCATCGGGCGCTGCTCGGTGTTGAGGTCGATGGTCAGCCGCGTGATCTCGCGGCCGTAGTGCGCCAGCGTCTCGGGGCTGAGCACCTCCTTGAGCTTGATGAAGCCGTCGCGGCGGAACTGCGCGACCTGGGCCGAGGTGAGGCGGAAGGGCGTGTCGAGGTCGGTCATGGCGGAAGAGCCGGTGCTCAGGGGATGGATCGGAAGAAGGCCGCCGCACCGCCCGCCAGGGGCGCGCCGGGCGTCGGCATGGGCTCGGTGCTCCACAGCGGGCTGGCATCCACCGCGATGCGGGCGGGCCAGGGCGCGGCACCGGGGCCGAGGTTGAAGACCGCAGTCAAGGCCTGCCGGCCGGCGCCGCGGCGCAGCACCAGCACGTCGCCTTCGGCGGCGAGCACCTCGCACTCGCCCGTGCGCAAGGCGTCGTGGGTGCGACGCAGGGCGATCAGCGCGCGGGTCTGGTGCAGCAGGGAAGCGGGATCGGCTTCCTGCCGATCCACCGCCAGGGCCAGGTGGGCCGGCTCCACCGGCAGCCACGGCTCGCCCGTGGTGAAGCCTGCCTGAGGCGCCCCCGCCTGCCAAGGCATCGGGGTGCGGCAGCCGTCGCGGCCGGGCACGAGCGGCCAGTGCGCCAGGCCGAACGGGTCCTGCATGCGCTCGAACGGCACATCCGCCTGAGGCAGGCCCAGTTCCTCGCCCTGGTAGACGAAGACGGTGCCCCGCAGCGCCATCAGCAGGGCCATCCACGTGAGCGGCCCGGCGCCGTGCGCAGCGCCGTGGGCCTGCCGACCGCCGAAGGCGAAGCTGCCGCCGCCGCCCTGCCCCCAGCGCGAAGCCACCCGTGGCGCGTCATGGTTGGAGAACGCCCACGAGGGCCAGCCGCTGGCCTCGGACCAGGGGGCGAGCTGCCGGGCCACCGTGGCGGCATCCGGTCGAGCGCCCAGGAAGGCGAAGGAATAGGCCGTCTGCAGGGCGCTGTCGCCCGCGGTGTAGGCCTGCATCGTGGCCAGCGCGTCGCTGCCGCCGATCTCCCCGACCGCCATGCGGCCGGGGTAACGGTCCATCTCGGCCCGCAACCGACGCAGGAAGGCCAGCGACTCGGGCTGGTCCATCGTGAAGGCGTGGCGCTGCATCAGCACCGGGCTGTCGCCCCGCTGCTCGGGCGGCAACGGTGGGTTGTCCCGCAGCTGCGGGTCGTGGGCGTAGAGGTTGGCGGTGTCGAGCCGGAAGCCGTCCACGCCGCGGTCCAGCCAGAAGCGTGCGACGGCCAGCACGGCCTGCTGCACGGCTTCGCAGTGGAAGTTGAGGTCCGGCATCTGCGGCAGGAAGTTGTGCAGGTGGTACTGCCGCCGGCGCGGCTCCCAGCGCCAGGCCGGGCCGCCCATCCAGCTCAGCCAGTTGTTGGGCGGCGAGCCATCGGGCCGGGCGTCGGCCCAGACGTACCAGTCGGCCTTGGGGTTGTCGCGGGACGCGCGGCTCTCCTGGAACCAGGGGTGGTCGTCTGCAGTGTGGCTCCAGACCTGGTCGATCAGCACCTTCAAGCCCAGCGCATGGGCGCGCGCGACGACGTGATCGAAGTCCGCCAGGGTGCCGAAGCGGGGGTCGACGCCACAGTAGTCGCTGACGTCATAGCCGAAGTCCCGCATCGGACTCGGAAAGAACGGGCTGATCCACACCCCGTCCACGCCCAGAGAAGCGATGTAGGGCAGCCGTTGCGCGAGGCCGGCGAGGTCGCCGATGCCGTCGCCGTCGCTGTCCTGGAAGGCGCGCGGGTAGACCTGGTACAGCACGGCGCCCCGCCACCAGGGTGCGGGCGATCCGGCGAGGGGGTCGGCATGGGTCATGGCGCGCAGTATTCGCAGCTCGTCGTGCGCGAACCACGCGAAAGTCAACCGATACTGACTGTTTTCTGACCCCCGCAACACGCATCAGCTGCCATGAAGGTCATCCAGGAGCCGGTTCCGCAGGCCGACGCCCAAACCCTGCGGGTGCTGGACCTGTCGCTCGACGCCTTTGCGGGCGCCGTCCACGCCCACCCCGTGCTGGAGCTGACGCACATCCAGCAAGGCGCCGGCCTGCGTTTCGTCGGGGATTCGGTGGAACCGTTCAGCGCGGGCGACCTGGTGCTGATCGCGCCGCACGTGGCCCACGGCTGGTGGACATCCGGCCCGCAGCCGGGGCGTGCGGTCGCGCAGGTGCTGCAGTTGCATCCGTCGTCAGCGCTGACCGCCCTGCCCGAATGGCGCCACGGCCCCGGCCGCCTGCTCGACGAGCCGACCTCGGCCTGGGTGTTGAGCGGGGAACTGGCCGCGCACGTGGTGGGCGCCCTGCCCGGCCTGCTGCGCGCCTCAGGGCTGGAGCAACTGGGCCAGGCCCTGGCGCTGCTGGCCCGCATCGGTGCGCCGTCTTCAGCCCCGGACCGCCGGCCCGTCGGTCTGCAGGCACCGCGCCCGGCCGGCACGGGCAGCCGTGCCCCGCGTCGCCTGGACGCCCTGCTGACCTGGGTGCGCGATCACCTGCACGAGGACCTCAGCGTGGACGCCGCCGCCGAGCACCTGCACGTGACGCCCGCCGCCTTCAGCCGCACCTTCAAGCGCCTGGTCGGCTGTGGCTTCACGCGCTACGTGACCGACCTGCGCCTGGCCGAGGCCCAGCTCCTGCTGCACCGCACGGACCTGCCGATCACCCGCATCGCCGCGGACTGCGGCTTTGCCACGATGTCGAACTTCAACGCGCAGTTCCTGGCGCGGGTGGGGCAGACGCCGCGGGCCTACCGGGCTGCGGCGCGCGTCGAGCCCGTCAGAACCCGCTGAGAACCACCTTGCCGCGCATGCGCCCGCTCTCCACGAGTTCGTGCGCGCGGCGCAGTTGGGCGGCATTGATCGGGCTGAGGTGCTCGCTGACCGTGCTGCGCAGGCGGCCTTCGTCCACCAGCGAGGCCACACGGGCGAGCAGGCGGCCCTGCTCGGCCATGTCGGGCGTGCCGAACAGCGACCGCGTGAACATCAGCTCCCAGTGCAGGGACAGGGCCTTGCGCTTGAGGGCCATCACGTCCAGCGGCTCGGCGGGGTCGTCGATCAGGGCGATGCGCCCCTGGGGCGCGGCTGCGTCGACGAGCGCGCTCCAGTGCTGGTCGGTGTGCGTGAGGCTGGCCACGAATTCGACCTCCGGTACGCCGGCCGCCAACAGCTGCGGGCGCAGCGGCTGGGTGTGGTCCACCACGGCATGGGCGCCCAGAGCCCGCACCCAGTCCTGCGTCTGCGGGCGGCTCGCCGTGCCGACGACACGCAGCTGCGTGAGTTCGCGCGCCAGTTGCACGAGGATGGATCCCACGCCGCCCGCGGCGCCCGTGATCAGCAGAGTCTCGCCGGCGCCGCCGCCTTCTTCCACGCCGAGGCGGTCGAACAGCAGCTCCCAGGCCGTGATGGCCGTGAGCGGCAGGGCTGCCGCGTCGGCGTCGCTCAGGCTCGCCGGCGCTCGGGCAGCGATGCGGTGGTCCACCAGATGCAGCTCCGCGTTCGATCCCGGGCGGTTGATCGCGCCGGCGTAGTACACCCGGTCGCCGACCGAGAACCCGGTGACGTCGGCCCCCAGCGCTTCGACGGTGCCGACCGCGTCCCACCCAAGCACTTCGGCCTGGCCCGGCTGCGGGGTGCGGCTGCGCCGCACCTTGGTGTCCACGGGGTTCACCGACACGGCGGACACGCGCACCAGCAGGTCTCGCGCGCCGGGCGTCGGGACGGGCAGGTCGAGGTCGAGCAGCGCCTCGGCGTGGGTGAGGGGAAGGGATTGGCGGTAGCCGACAGCTTTCATGGTGTTGTCGTGAGGCGGGATGCGAGGCTCGGCATGGTGCGCCCTGGTATTCAAACGAAAAAGCCTAGGATCCGCGAATCACTTTCACGTAGATCATGAAGATGGACCGCCTCGCCCCTCTGGCCTTGTTCGTCGCGGCCGCCGAAGCCGGCAGCTTCTCGGCCGCGGCCCGCCGGCTGGACCTCGGCCCCGTGCAGGCCAGCGCCACGGTGGCACGCCTGGAGCGGGAACTGGGTGTGCGCCTGTTCGAGCGCACGACCCGCCGGTTGCGCCTCACCCAGGCCGGTGAGCAATGGCTGCCGCATGCCCGCCGCCTGATCGCGACCTGGCAGGAAGGCCAGTCCGCGCTGCGCACGGCAGCCGGCATCGAAGCCCCACTGGCAGGCCGGCTGCGCGTGAGCCTGCCGAGCGATCTCGGGCGGCAGCACCTGTGGCGCTGGATCGAGGCCTTCTGCCACGAGCAGGCGGCGCCGGACCTGACGCTGGAGCTGCGACTCAGTGACCGCCTGGCCGACCTCGTGCAGGACCCGGTGGATGACGCGGTGCGCTACGGCGTGCCGCCCGAATCGGGCCTCATCGCGATGCCGCTCGCACCCGACAACCGCCGCGTGCTGTGCGCCAGCCCGGCCTATCTGGCCCGCCGGGGCACGCCCCGCACGCCCGACGACCTCCGCGAGCACGAGGGCCTGCGCTTCGTGCTCGGCGACAGCCTGCACGGCCGCTGGCGCTTCACCGCGGCCGACGGCGAGACGGTGGCGGTGGACGTCAGCGGGTCCCGCGTGGCCGACGACGGCGGGCTGGTGCGCGAATGGGCCCTGGCGGGCCTGGGCGTGGCCTACAAGAGCCGGCTCGACGTGGCCGACGACCTCGCCGCGGGCCGACTCGTGGCCCTGCTGCCGCAGTGGCTGGGCGAGCCGGCGCCGCTGTACTGGATGGCCGTCGGCCGGCACCACGTCACGCCGGCCCTCAAGCGCCTCATCGACAGCATCCGCGCGCGCTGCGAGGCCTTGTGATCGCCGCCATTCGACGGCGACACAAAAAAGGCCGGCCACTCTCGCGACCGGCCTGAAGCGCGAGGGCGCGCTCGAGGGAGAACCGTTATTCCTTGTCCGCCGGCATCACGCCGGGCATGCCATGCTGGGGCATCACACTGGCGCCGCCCTGCTCTGCCGCCTTGGCCGCCGGCTTCTTCTCGCGGGTCAGGTAGCTGTACAGCACCGGCACCACCACCAGCGTCAGCAGCGTGGAGGTGATGACGCCGCCGATGATCGCGCGGCCCATTGGTGCCTGGATCTCACCACCATCGTTCAGCGCAATCGCCATCGGCAGCATGCCGAAGACCATCGCGGCGGTCGTCATGATGATCGGGCGCATCCGGATCAGGCCGGCCTGCAGCAGCGCGTCGGCAATCGTCGCGCCGGCCTTGCGAGCGTGGTTGGCGAAGTCCACCAGCAGGATGGCGTTCTTGGTCACCAGGCCCATCAGCATGACGAGGCCGATCATCGAGAACACGTTGAGCGTGGAGCGCCACACCAGCAGCGCCACCATCACGCCGATCAGGGCCAGCGGCAGGCTCGCCATGATGGCAATCGGCTGCACGAAGCTGCCGAACTGGCTGGCCAGCACGATGTAGATGAAGATCACCGCCAGGCCCATCGCCGCCAGCAGGCCGTTGAAGGCCTCGGCCTGCTGCTTGCCCGCGCCGTCCACCTTGAAGCTCACGCCCGGGGGCAGCTGGGTGCTCTTGATGAGCTTCTGCACCTCGGCGTTCACGTCGCCGGCCGGGCGGCCCTGCACGCCGGCGAACACCGCCTCACGGCGTTGCAGGTTCTCGCGCCGGATGACTTCCGGGTTGAACACCGGCTCGATGCTGGCGACCTGCTCCAGCGTGATCGGTGCGCCCTCCTTCGAGAAGGCGACCGGCAGCGAGCGCATCTGCTCGACGCGCTCGCGCTGCTCACGCGGCAGGCGCAGCAGCACCTCGACCTGGTTGCCGTCCGGCGTCGTCCAGTAGGTGGCCACCTCGCCATTCACGTAGGCGCGCAGCGAGGACGCGATCTGCGGGGCGGTCAGGCCCAGCTCGCGGATGGCGGAGTCCTTCAGGCGCACCGCGAAGGCCGGCAGACCGGGCTTGACGGTCGTGTCCACGTCCACGGCACCGGGGATCTTCTTGAGCTTCTCGGCGAAGTCCTTCGTGACCTGGGTCAGCACCTCGGGGTCGGTGCCGAGGATGGTCACCCAGACCGGGCGGTTGAAGCCCACGCTGACCTCCACGCCGGGGATCTTGGCGATGTCGGCGCGGATCGCGTCCTCGATCTCCTTCTGCGTGCGCTTGCGCTCGCTGCGGTCCACGAGCGAGATGTTCAGCGAGGCCTGATTGCGGCCGGTGGCCAGACCTTCACCGGTGCTGCCAACGACGGACGACACCGTCTTGATCTCGGGGTAGTCCTTCAGGATCGCCTCGACCTGGGCGACCTTGGCGCTGCCGCGCTCGATGCTGCTGGCCACCGGCATGCGCAGGTTCACCTGGGTGAAGCTGTTGTCGGTTTCGGGCACGAATTCGCTGCCCACCAGCGGCGCCAGCATCAGCGCCACGACGAAGCTCGCAAACGCGCCCCACATGACGAGGCCGCGCGGTGTCAGCGTGGCCAGGCGCAACTGGCGCTTGGCCGTCTTGATGCGGCGGCCATCGGCGTCGAACGGGCGGCCGAACACGGGGATGGGCGGCACGAAGACGCGGTAGCGGCGGCCGGAGAACGCCCAGCGGATCAGCCGCTCGTAGCCGGTGTGCAGGCGATCCATGCTCCAGTCGGTCGCGCGGATGGCGTGGCCGAGGACGGGCCAGTGGCGGATGCGCGGGTTGACCGGGTCATGCCAGACCGAGGACAGCATCGGGTCGAGCGTGAAGCTGACGAACAGGCTCACCAGCACCGCCACCGCCACCGTGATACCGAAGGGGTAGAAGAACTTGCCGATGATGCCGCCCATGAAGGCGACCGGCACGAACACCGCGCAGATGGCGAAGGTGGTGGCCATGACGGCCAGGCCGATCTCGTTGGTGCCGTCGGCGGCCGCCGTGTGATGGTCCTTGCCCATGCCGACGTGGCGCACGATGTTCTCGCGCACGACGATCGCGTCGTCGATCAGCAGGCCGATGCACAGGCTCAGCGCCATCATCGTCATGAAGTTCAGCGTGAAGCCGAAGGCCTGCACGGCGATGAAGCTGGAGATGACGGCGATCGGGAGCGTCAGGCCGGTGATGATGGTGGAGCGCCAGCTGTGCAGGAACAGGAACACGATGGCCACCGTCAGCAGCGCGCCTTCGATCAGCGTGTGCTTGAGGCCGGTGAGCGAGCCCTTCACGAAGTCGGAGTTGGCGTAGATCAGGCGCAGCTCGACATCCTTGGGCAGCACCTTGCGCAGCTCCTCCATCGCGTCCTTGATGGCGTCGCCGGTCGCGACGATGTTGGCGTCCTGCTGCTTGAAGATGTTGAAGCTCACGGCCGGCTGGCCGTTGATGCGGGCGATGCTGTCGATCTCGCGCTCGCGCTCGACCAGCGTGCCGAGGTCGTTCAGCGTCAGCGCCAGGTTGCCGCGGCGGGCGACCACCATCTGGCCGAACTGCTTCGGGTCCTTCACGCGGCCTTCGACACGCAGAATGGCATCCGACGTCTGGTCGGACAGCAGCCCCACCGGCTGGTCGGCATTCGCCTCGGCCAGCGCCTTGGCGATCTCGGCCGGCGTGACGCCGTAGGCCCGCAGGCGCAGGGGATCGAGGTCGATGCGCACTTCGCGGCTGACCATGCCGCCCACATCCACGCGGGCCACGCCTTCCACGCGACCGAGGCGCTTGGACACGATCAGGTCGGCCATCATCGACAGCTCACGGGCGCCGCGGGTGTCGCTGAGCAGGGCCATCACGACGACCGGCTGGGCGTTGTCGTTCTGGAAGCGCGACACCACGGGCGGCTTGACGTCCTTCGGGAAGGCCGCCTGGGCGGCCGCGACGCGGTCGCGCAGGTCCTGCATCGCGCGGCTCATGTCGGTGTTGAGGCCGAACTCGACGCTCGCCTGCACCCGGCCCTCGAAGCTGCGCGACTGCACGCGCTCGACACCGGCCACCGAATTCAGCGCCTCCTCCAGCGGCTTGGCGACCTCACGCTCCACCGCCTCGGGCGAGGCGCCGGGGTAGCGGATGTCGATGCCGGCACCGGGGAAGTTGATGTCGGGCATCTGCTCGACACCCAGCTTGCTGTACGAGAACAGGCCCAGCACGCACAGGGCCACCATCACCATGGTCGCAAAGACCGGGTTCTGGATCGAAACGCGGGTCATCCACATGATGCGCCCCTCACTGCTGGACCGGGGCCGACGCCGCGGCGCTGGCCACCTTGGCCGACTTGGCAGCCACGATCTGCGCCTTGTCACCCTCGCGCAGGTTGTCGAAGCGTGCGGCGAGCACCTGGGCCTCGGGCTTCAAGCCATTCAGGATCTCGACGCGGCCTTCACGGGTGTCGCTTCGACCGGTGGTGACGATGCGGCGCACGAGCGCGCCGTTCTCGATCATCCAGACCTGCTCCTGGCCGGAATTGCGGGTGACGGCGGCCAGCGGCACGGTCAGGCGCTGGGTGTCGTCCGGCAGCACGACCTTGGCGACGGCGTACTGGCCGGCACGGAAGGCTTCCTTCGGGTTGTCGAGTGCCAAGGTCACGCCGATGGAGCGCGTACCGGGCTCTGCCGCTGGGGCGATGCGCGAGATGCGGGCCTCGACCGGCTGATCGACCCCCTCGACCTTCACCTGCACCGGCATGCCGGGCTTCAGGCGGCTCACTTCATGCGTGCCGACGAGGCCGGCGAGTTCGAGCTTGGCGAGGTCGACGATGGTGAGGATCTGCTGCTCCGCGGCCAGCTTTTCGCCCGGCACGGCATGACGCTTGGCGACGATGCCGTTGATCGGCGACACCAGTGCGGCCTGGCGCAGCGTCACCTGGCTGGTGTCGAGCTGAGCCTTGGCCGCCTGCCAGTTGGCGCGGGCGGCCTCGAAGGCGGCGCGCGAGTTGTCCAGCGCCGTCTGGGCGATGAAATTCTTGCTGGCCAGGCCTTCGTTGGCCTTGTGGGCCCGCTCGGCCTGCTCCATCTGGGCCCGCATGGCCTCGACGCTCGCGCCGCGCTCGGCGATGCGATAGCGCAGCTCTTCCAGGTCGACCTGGCCGAGGGCCTGGCCGGCCTTCACGCGGCTGCCTTCCCCAACTGCCAGATTGAGCAGCGTGCCGTTGGACTTGGCGCGCACGACCACCGTGCCCGGCGCCACCAGCGGGCCGCTGAACTCGATCTGCGCGGGCATGGACGCCAGCGCCGGCTTGACGACTTCGCTGGCGACGAACTCCAGCGCCGGCTTGGCCTTCTCGTCACCGGGCTTCTTGGGGCCGTCACCCTTGCTGGCCATCACGGCCACCCCGGCGCCCCCCACCAGCAGCACGACGGCTGCAAGACCACCCAACTTGAACGACTTCCGCATGGCTCCCCCTAACGCTCTCTGAAACAGACCTTTGCAGTCTAGAAATCAGGGCGCCGAGGCGCAGCGGCGGTGTGACGAAACGCGAAAAGTGTGGGTTGAGCTGCACCGGCCGGCGATCAGGCCGGCCGCTGGCGCGATGTACTGCGTTTCAAGCGGGACGGGCTGCGGCGATAGGCGGCGTCGGCAAGCTCACGTCGCCGCACTGGGCCCTATGACGAAGGGCATGGTCCATGAGGACCAGCGCCAGCATCGCTTCGGCAATCGGCGTGGCACGGATGCCCACACAGGGGTCGTGGCGCCCGAAGGTCTCCACGGTGGACGGATGGCCCGCACGGTCGATGCTCGACTTGGGACTGCGGATGGAGCTGGTGGGTTTGATGGCGATGCTGGCCACGATGTCCTGGCCGGTGGAGATGCCGCCCAGCATGCCGCCCGAGTTGTTGCTCGCAAAGCCGAGCGGCGTCAGCTCGTCGCCATGCTCGCTGCCCTTCTGCGCGACGACGCCGAAGCCGGCGCCGATCTCGACACCCTTCACTGCGTTGATGCCCATCAGCGCGTAGGCGATGTCGGCGTCGAGCTTGTCGAACAGCGGCTCACCCAGGCCGACGGGCACGCCGGTGGCTTCGACCCGGATGCGCGCGCCGACCGAGTCGCCGGCCTTGCGCAGCGCGTCCATGTAGGCCTCCAGCTCGGCGATCTTGCTGGTGTTGGCGGCGAAGAACGGGTTCTGGCCGACGTGCTCCCAGCCCTCGAACGGGATCTCCAGCTCGCCCAGCTGCGTCATGCAGCCGCGGAACGCGGTGCCGTAGGCCTCGCGCAGCCACTTGCGGGCCACCGCGCCGGCGCCCACCATCGGGGCGGTCAGGCGGGCCGAGGAGCGGCCGCCGCCGCGCGGGTCCCGCACGCCGTACTTGCGCCAGTAGGTGTAGTCGGCGTGGCCGGGGCGGAAGGTGTCGAGGATGTTGCCGTAGTCCTTGCTGCGCTGGTCGGTGTTCTCGATCAAAAGACAGATCGGCGTGCCGGTGGTGACGCCTTCAAAGACGCCGGACAGGATGCGCACGGCATCGGGCTCGTTGCGCTGGGTGACGTGCCGACTGGTGCCGGGGCGGCGGCGGTCCAGTTCGGGCTGGATGTCGGCCTCGCTCAGCGCCAAGCCCGGCGGGCAGCCGTCGATGACGCAGCCGATGGCCGGCCCGTGGCTTTCGCCGAAGTTGGTGACGCGGAAGAGTTCGCCGAAGGTGCTGCCTGACATAGCCCGCAAGTTTAGGCGGGCCGGCCAAGCAAAAGCGGCCCGTCAAGGCCGCCTTCTCGGGATGCGAACCAGCCGGCCCTCAGAGCTTGGGCTCGGCCTCGGCGGCGTTTTCCTCGACCGGCCAGTCGCGGATGTAGGCCTTGAGCATGCGATTCTCGAAATCCTGGCTGTCCACCACGGCCTTGGCGACGTCGTAGAACGAGATCACGCCCATCAGCGTGCGGCCGTTCAGCACGGGCATGTAGCGCGCGTGGCGGCCCAGCATCATGCGGCGCACTTCGTCGATCTCGGTCTCGGGCGTGCAGGTCAGCGGCGCGTCGTCCATGACGGTACGCACGATCGTCGTGCCCACGGCACCACCGTTCTTGACGACGGCCTGGATCACCTCGCGGAAGGTGAGCATGCCGACGAGGTCGCCGTGCTCCATGACGACGAGCGAGCCGATGTCGTGTTCGGACATCACGTCCAGCGCTTCCTTGAGGGCCTGGTCCGGCGACACGGTGAACAAGGTGCCGCCCTTCACTCGCAGGATATCGACGACTTTCATGGTTGCCTCCGGATCGAATTTGCCTGGGCAACATAGCACACAATCCCCGCCACTCCACCCCATAGAAAACACCATGCCGGGCTTCGACACCCTTGCTTTGCATGCCGGCGCCGTGCCTGACCCTGGCACCGGTGCCCGGGCCACGCCGCTGCATCTCAGCACGTCCTTCGTCTTCGAAAGCAGCGAGCATGCCGCGTCGCTGTTCAACATGGAGCGCTCCGGCCACGTCTACAGCCGGCTGTCCAACCCGACGACCGCCGTGTTCGAGGAGCGCATGGCGGCGCTGGACGGCGGCATCGGCGCGATTGCCACCTCGTCGGGCCAGGCGGCGCTGCACCTGGCCATCGCCACGCTGATGGGTGCCGGCGGCCACATCGTCGCCAGCACCGCGCTGTACGGCGGCAGCCACAACCTGCTGCACTACACGCTGCGCCGTTTCGGCATCGAGACGAGCTTCGTGAACCCCCGCGACCTGGACGCCTGGCGGGCCGCCATCCGCCCGGAGACGCGGCTGCTGTTCGGCGAAAGCCTGGGCAACCCGGGGCTGGACGTGCTGGACATCCCGGTGGTCAGCGCGCTGGCCCATGAGGCCGGCCTGCCGCTGCTGGTGGACGCCACCTTCACGACGCCCTACCTGCAGCGCCCGTCCGAGCTCGGCGCCGACCTCGTCTACCACTCCGCCACCAAGTTCCTGTGCGGCCACGGCACGGTGGTCGGCGGCGTGCTGGTGGACGCCGGCTCCTTCGACTGGGATGCCGCCCATGCGCGCAGCGGCCGCTTCGCAACGTTGTGCGAGCCGTACGACGGGTTCCACGGCATGGTCTTCACCGAGGAAAGCACGGTAGGCGCCTTCCTGCTGCGTGCCCGCCGCGAGGGCTTGCGCGACTTCGGCGCCTGCATGAGCCCGCACACTGCCTGGCTGATGCTGCAGGGGCTGGAAACCCTGCCACTGCGCATGGCCCGGCACGTGGCCAATGCGCAGGCCGTGGCGGAGTTCCTCGCGGCGCAGCCCCTGGTCGAGAAGGTCAGCTACCCCGGCCTGCCTTCGCACCCCGACCATGCCCTGGCGCAGAAGCTCCTGCCCCGGGGTGCAGGCGCCGTGTTCTCGTTCGACCTGAAGGCCAGCCGCGAGCAGGGCCGGGCCTTCATCGAAGCCCTGAAGTTGTTCTCGCACCTGGCCAACGTGGGCGACGCCAAGTCGCTGGTCATCCACCCGGCGAGCACGACGCACTTCCGCATGGACGACGCCGCGCTGAAGCAGGCCGGCATCGGCCCCGCCACCATCCGCCTGTCCATCGGCCTGGAAGACCCGGCCGACCTGATCGACGACCTCAAGCGTGCGCTCAAGGTGGCGGCCAAGGCCGGAGGCGCGGCATGAAGCTGCTCATCGACGGCCACGAGGCCTACGTCTACACCGGCGGCAAGGCCTTCGACCCCGCCCTGCCCTGCGTCGTGTTCATTCACGGCGCGCTGAACGACCACAGCGTCTGGACGCTGCTGGCCCGCTGGTGCGCCCACCACGGCTACGGCGTGCTGGCCGTGGACCTGCCCGGCCACGGGCGCAGCGCCGGCGCGCCGCTGACGCGTGTCGAGGACATCGCCGCGTGGCTGCACCGGCTGCTCGACGCGGTGGGTGTGGAGAAGGCTGCCCTGGTGGGCCACAGCATGGGCTCGCTGATCGCGCTCGAAGCCGCCAGCCGGGCGAGCACCCTCGTCATGGTGGGCACGGCCTACCCGATGAAGGTGTCCGACGCGCTGCTGAGCACCGCACGCGACCGCCCGGAGGCCGCGATGGCCATGGTCACGGCCTTCTCGCATTCGCTGGCCAGCGCCAAGCCGGGCTACCCGGGCCCCGGTGCCTGGCTGCGTGGCAGCTCGTTGGCGCTGATGAGGCGCCTGCAGAGCCGGCAGACTGCCGTGAACCTGTTCGAGAACGACTTCCAGGTGTGCGACCGCTACACCGGCGGCGAGGCGGCTGCGGCGCGCATGAGCTGCCCGGTGCACTTCATCCTCGGCGCGCTGGACCAGATGACCAGCCCGAAGCAGAACGCCGTGCTCGGCGCCCTGCTGAAGCCGCAGGTCCACACGGTGCCGGCAGGCCATGCCCTGATGGCCGAGGTGCCTGACGCCGTGCTCGCCGCCTTGCGGGCTGCGCTTCAGCCGAGTTCGTAGGCTGCAGGCTCGGGCTGGCGCACCGTGCGAACGTATTCGCCGGTGTAGCCGGGCCAGATGGCCACGATGCGGCCGTTCTCGGCGCGATACCAGCTCTTGCAGCGGCTCCATACCGACGCTGACAGCCGCTGCTGCTGGGCCAGGTCGTGGACCCGTGCCACGTCGGGCTTCACGGCAATCCAGCGCCGCCCTTCCCGCGTCACGCGCTGCATGCAGGCGATCGCGTGGCGCACCTGGGGCTCGATGTAGAGCAGCGTCGACGTGTGCCCCGTGGCCGTGTTGGGCCCCAGCATCAGGAAGAAGTTCGGGAAGCCCGCCACGGCGATGCCGAGGTAGGCCTGCGCGCCCTCGGCCCAGGCCTCGCTCAGCAAACGGCCGTCCAGGCCTTCGATGCGGACGTTGCTCAGCGGGCGGACGGTGTCGTAGCCCGTGGCGCAGATCAGCACGTCCAGCGCGTGCTCGCGCCCGTCCTCGGTCAGCACGCCAGCGGCCGTGATGCGGTGGATGCCGTCGGTCACCAGCGCGGTCTGCGGCCGGGCCAGGGCTGGGTAGTAGTCGTTGGAGTAGATGATGCGTTTGCAACCCAGCGGATACGGCGGGGCCAGTTGCTCGCGCAGCCGCGCGTCCGGCAGGCTGCGGCGGCGGTGGGCATTGGCGGCGGCCAGCATCAGGCGCCGCGCCAGCGTCCCTTCGTCGAAGCCGCGGCGCCCCCATTCCATGACCTGCACCCACCAGCGCCGCACCAGCGGGGCGTAGCCGGGCAGCTTCAGCAGCCAGCGGTCCAGGCGGCCGTAGCGCCGGTCCATGCGGGGCAGCACCCAGTTCGGCGTGCGCTGGAACACGCTGAGCCGGGCCACCCGGGGGGCAATCGCGGGGACGAGCTGCGCGGCGGTCGAGCCCGTGCCGATCACGCCCACCCGCAGTCCGGACAGGTCGACGTCGGCCGGCCAGCGGGCGCTGTGCAGGAGCCGCCCCTGGAAGTCCTGCAGCCCCGCGATGTCCGGCCAGCGCGCGGTGTTGAGCACGCCGGTGCTGCAGGCGAAGAACCGCGCGCTCAGCCGATCGCCGTTGTCCAGCAGCAGGTGCCAGCGGCCCTGCCCGGCGTCGAACCGCGCCTCGGCCACCGCCACGCCCAGCCGCGTGCGGGCCGCCAGCCCGTGGCGTTCGGCGAGCTGCTGCTGGTAGCGCTGGATCTCGGGCGCGTCGGCAAAGCGATGCGTCCAGTCCGGGTTCGGTGCGAAGCTGAAGCTGTACGCCGGTGCCGGCACATCGACCTGGGCGCCGGGATAGCGGTTGTCCCACCAGGTGCCGCCGATGCCGCTGGATTTCTCGATCAGCAGGAAGTCGGTGATGCCCGCCTGCTGCAACTGGATGGCCATGCACAGGCCGGACATGCCGGCGCCGAGGATGGCGACTTCGACGTGGGTTTCAGCGGTCATGGCGAAGGAAGTCGGCCGCGCGGGCGAGTGCGTCATCGGCGCTGCGGAGTTGCCCCGCATGGAGCTGGAACACATGCCAGCGGCGGGCGTAGACCTCCGTCTGCACGGGCACCCGCGCACCGGCGAGCGCGTCGTGCAGGGCGCGGCCCTGGTCGTGCAGGGCCTCGTCGGTGCCGAATTGCAGCAGCACCCGCGGCAGGCCGTGCAGGTCCTGGTGCAGCGGCGACATCACGTCGCGCGGCTGCCCGGCCAGCACGTGGGCCGCACAGGCCTGGCCCCAGGCGTCGCTCAGCATGGCTTCGCCGGGCGGTGGTGCCGGCCAGGGCGCCATGTCCACCCAGGGCGACATGAGCCACAGCGCAGCCGGCTGGGCCCCGCCCCGGTCGCGCAGGGCCAGCGCCGTGAGCAGCGCGAGGCCACCGCCGGCGGAGTCTCCGGCAATCAGGACCGGACCGGGCATGGCATCGAAGGCGGCCACGGCGTCATGCAGCGCCGCGGGCCAGGGATGCTCGGGGGCGAGGCGGTAGTCCAGCACGTACACGGGCCGGCGCGTGGCGCGGGCGATCCGCGTCGTGAGGGCCCGGTGGCTGCGCGGCGAACCGATGCAGTAGGCCCCGCCATGCAGGTAGAGCAGGCTGCCCGGCGCGTCGGCCACGTCAGGGCGCAGCCACTCCCCGCGGGCGTCGGCCTCACGGCGCACGCCCCAGGCCAGCGGCTGCAGGCCGCCGAGCAGGTCGGCACGGCGACGTTGACGGGTGATGGGATGGCGCGGGTCAAGAGCCGGTTGGAGGAGGCTCTGCACCATGCGCCGCTGCAGGCCCGCCACCAGGCGCGACCCGGCCGGCGGGACTTCTCTCAGCGAAGCGGTCATCGGCGCATTATTTCGAGGGCATCCCCGCTTGCTGCTCCGGAGCAACCCGCGCTTGAATCACGCCATGAGCACCGCCCGCTTCAACCGCTTTGCCGACTTCTATCCCTTCTACCTGAGCGAGCACCGCAACCCGACCTGCCGGCGCCTGCACTTCGCCGGCTCGACGCTGGTGTTGGCCTGCGTGCTGCAACTCGTCAGGACCGGGGAGCCGGTGTGGGCGCTCTACGGCCTGCTGTGCGGCTACGGCTTTGCCTGGGTCGGCCACTTCTTCTTCGAGAAGAACCGCCCGGCGACCTTCAAGCACCCGTTCTACAGTTTCATCGGCGACTGGGTCATGTACGCCGACATCTGGCGCGGCCGCATCAAGCTCTGACGATCAGTTGCGCCAGGCCACGCCCACGTTCGCGTAGGTGCCGTTGCGCTGCTGCGTGAGCGGGCTGTCTGCGGCGGGCCCGAGCAGGCGGCTGCCGCCCGCGCCGCCGAACACGAACCAGTGCTTGGACAGCGGCCGCGTGAAGCTCACGCCGGCATGCAGGTCCCGCAGGCCCGCACCGGGCGAATAGGCCGGCTTGCCGCTGGCGGCAACGGCCGACTCGGGCACGCCGAAATAACTGCGCATGTTCGTGCCATCCGCAGCCGACACCCCGATGCCGCTGGCCCATTCCAGCGTCGGGCTGCGGTAGAAGCGCCAGCCGAGGTCGACGCCGGCGGTGAGCCCCCCTTTGCGGCCGAGGATGTCCTGCGACAGGCTGGCGCCCAGGTTCCAGTCGGTCGCCAGGCTGTAGTTGGCGTAGAGGCGCGCCCGCAGCGTGCGCTTCACGTCGGGCAGGCCCTGGGTGGTGCTGGCATCACCGCTGTTGCGGCCGCTGTCCACCCGCAAGGCCACGCCCAACCGTAGCCGGCTGCTGTCGATCAGCAGCGTGCTAGCACCGGCGCCGCCGGCATCCCGCCCGAAGCCGAGGATGGCACTGCCGCCCGACGTGCTGATGCGCCAGCGCCCCCACTGCACCGCCCACAGCGGGCGCAGCTTCGTCTGGCGGGTGCTGGCGCCGTCGTACTCGGGCCGGCTCGCGACCGAGGCCCCCAGCAGATAGCGCGCAGGTTGATCTTCCGGGGTCTGCTCCGCCTGTTGCGCGAGCACCGGCCAAGTGACGACAAGGCCCACGAAGGCGACGGCTGTTTTCATGTCAACAGCCTAACAAAGGTAGATCAGCGGGCCGGGTGATCTCCGGCGAGTTCACGGGTCAATTCATGCAGCATGTCGTCGACCATGGCATCCAGGTCGTACTTGAGCGCCCAACCCCAGTCGCGCTGGGCGTCCCGGTCGTCGATGCGTTGCGGCCAGCTCGCGGCAATCGCCTGCCGGAAGTCGGGCACGCAGTCCATCGTGAACGCCGGCAGGCGCCGCCGGATCGAGGCCGCAATGCCAGCCGGCGTGAAGCTCACGCCCGCGAGGTTGTAGCTGCCGCGCTGGCGGATCGACTCGGCCGGTGCGTTCATCAGCTCGATGGTCGCGCGCAGCGCATCGGGCATGTACATCATCGGCAGCGCCTGGTCTTCCTGAAGGAAGCAGGTGTAGCGGCCGGCCTTGATCGCGGCGTGGAAGATCTCGACCGCGTAGTCGGTCGTGCCACCGCCCGGCGGGGTCTTCCAGCTGATCAGGCCCGGGTAGCGCAGGCTGCGCACGTCCACGCCGTGCTTGGCGTGGTACCAGGCGCACCAGCGCTCGCCGGCCAGCTTGGAGATGCCGTAGACGGTGGTCGGGTCCATCACCGTGGTCTGCGGCGTGTCGAGCGCTGGTGTGTTCGGGCCGAAGGCAGCGATCGAGCTCGGCCAGAAGATCTTGTCCAGCTTCTCGTGGCGGGCCAGCTCCAGCACGTTGAGCAGGCCCTTCATGTTGAGGTCCCAGGCCCACATCGGGTGCTTCTCGCCGTTGGCCGACAGCGCGGCCGCGAGGTGATAGATCTGGGTGACCTTGTGGCGCTTGACGACCGTGGCCAGCGCGCCGGCGTCGGTCACGTCCAGCGCCTCATGCTGCAGCGTCCGCACCCGCCCCTGGGGGCTGAGGTCGCTCGTGATCACGGCGTCGTCGCCGTGCAGGCGGGCCAGTTCGGCAGCCAGCTCGGTGCCGATCTGGCCGTTGGCGCCGATGATGAGGATGCGCGTGGGCCGGCTCATTGCACGATCCCCAGCTCACGGCCGGCCTGAGCGAACGCGGCCACGGCCTTCTCCAGATGCTCGCGATCGTGCACTGCTGAGATCTGCACGCGGATGCGCGCCTGGCCCTTGGGCACGACGGGGAAGAAGAAGCCCACGGCATAGATGCCCAGCTCCAGGATGCGGCGCGACAACGCCTGCGCCTTCACGGCGTCGTAGACCATGATCGGCACGATCGGGTGCGTGCCCGGCTTGATCTCGAAGCCCGCCGCCTGGATGGCCTCGCGGAAGTAGGCGGTGTTGGCTTCCAGCTTGTCGCGCAGCGCGGTGGACCCTTCGAGGATGTCCAGCACGGCCAGCGACGCGCCCGCGATGCTCGGGGCCAGCGTGTTGCTGAACAGATAGGGCCGCGAACGCTGGCGCAGCAGTTCCACCACCTCCTTGCGGGCTGCCGTGAAGCCGCCCGAGGCGCCGCCCAGGGCCTTGCCGAAGGTGCCCGTGATGATGTCGATCTTGCCGAACACGCCGCGGTACTCGGGCGTGCCGCGGCCGGTCTTGCCGAGGAAGCCGCTCGCGTGGCACTCGTCCACGCCGAGCAGCGCGTCGTAGCGATCACAGAGCTCGCGGATCTTGTCGAGCTGGGCGATGGTGCCGTCCATCGAGAACACACCGTCGGTGAACACCAGCTTGAAGCGCGCGCCCTTGGCCGTGGCCTCCTGCAGGCAACGCTCGAGGTCGGTGAGATCGTTGTGCTCGTAGCGCCAGCGCTGGGCCTTGCACAAACGGATGCCGTCGATGATGGACGCGTGGTTGAGCGCGTCGCTGATGATGGCGTCCTGCTCGCCCAGCAGCGGCTCGAACAGGCCGCCGTTGGCATCGAACGCAGCGGCGTAGAGGATGGCGTCCTCGCAGCCGACGAAGCGGGCGATGCGCTGCTCCAGTGTCTTGTGCAGGTCCTGCGTGCCGCAGATGAAGCGCACCGACGACAAGCCGAAGCCGTGCGTGCGCAGCGCCTCGTGCGCCGCTTCGATGACCTGCGGGTGCGAGGACAGCCCCAGGTAGTTGTTGGCACACAGGTTGATGACCTCACGGCCATCGGTCGTCGTCACAACGGCCCCCTGAGGCGTCGTGATGATGCGCTCGGCCTTGAACAAGCCCGCGGCGCGGATGCCGTCGAGCTCGGACTGCAGATGTTGGTAGAAGGCTTGGCTCATCGCGCGGCTCCTGGTGCACAATTCGGTAAATTGAACGTGTTCGATATATCGAACTTGCGTGCAGTATCTGAAAAACTTCCATCCCCGTCAAGCATGAGCATCGACATCGAACCGCCCCGCGTGGGCGCTGCTCTCCAGGCACTGCGCAGCAGCCGCGGGCTGTCGCTGGACGACCTGTCCAAGCGCGCTGGGGTGAGCAAATCCATGTTGTCGCAGATCGAGCGCAATCAGGCCAACCCCACGGTTGCCGTGGTCTGGCGCCTGGCCAATGCTCTGGGCGTGGAAATGGGAGAACTGTTGGGCACCGAGCGAACGGCTGTACCCGCGATCGAAACCGTACCGGCCCACGCCACACCCGGGCTCACCAGCCCGGACGGCCTGTGCAAGCTGCGCATCCTCGGGCCGATCGAGCTGGCGGGGCAGTTCGAGTGGTACGAGCTCAGCGTTCAACCGGGGGGCGTGCTGGACAGCCAGGCCCACGAGCCCGGCTCGCGGGAGCATCTGAGCGTGCTGACGGGCAGCCTGGAGGTCACCGCCCAGAGCGTCACGAGCAAGCTGAAGGCCGGTGAGACAGCGCGTTATGCTGTCGACGGGCCCCACGTGATCCGCAACGCGAGCAAGACACCCGCCACCGCCCTGCTGGTGGTGTTGCACCCGTAGACTTGTCGGGGTCCCAACCCGGAGCCCCGACATGATCGACCGCCGTTCTGCGCTGTCCGCGCTGGCCACCCTGCCGCTGGCTGCGCCGTGGGCCGCTCGCGCCGACGACAAGCCCCTCCGATTGCTCGTCGGTTTTCCGGCGGGCGGCGGCACCGACGCGATTGCGCGCTTGCTGGGGGAGGCCCTACAGGTGTCGCTCGGTACCTCGGTGCTGGTGGAGAACCGGCCCGGCGCCGGCGGGCAGATCGCGGCCCAGGCCTTGAAGGCTGCGGCGCCGGACGGCAGCACCTTCCTGCTGAGCCACGACCACACCATCTCCATCCTGCCACTGGTCATCAAGAACCCGGGGTTCGACCCGGCCAAGGACTTTGTTCCCGTCGCCGGCTTCGCCACCTTCGCCAATGCACTGGCGCTGTCGAGCGGCACCCCGGCGATCAGCCTGCCGGAGTACCTCGCCTGGGTGAAGAAGCAGGGGGGCCAGGGGAGCGTTGGCGTGCCGGCGCCCGCCTCCGTGCCGGAGTTTCTCGTCAAGCTGCTGGGTGAACGGCATGGTCTGAACCTGCTGGCCGTGCCCTACCGCGGCAGCGCGCCGATGATCAGCGACATGCTCGGCAACCAGATCAGCGCAGGGGTCGGCTCGGTGCCAGACCTGATCGTGAACCACCAGCAAAAGAAGTTGCGCATCGTCGCCGTGATGGGCCAGCAGCGTCAGGCCGTGCTGCCGGATGTGCCGACCTTTGCCGAACTGGGCGTCGCCGGCTTCGAGGAGTTGCCCTACTACGGGTTCTTCGCGCCGGCAGGCACGCCGCCAGCCCTGGTCGACCGCTTCTCGGCTGCGCTGGCTGGGATCCTCGCGCAGCCCACCGTCAAGGCGCGACTGACCGAACTCGGCCTGGCGGTCGGCCTGATGAGCTCGGCCCAGCTTGCAACGCGCGAGCGTGCGTATGCCGCAACCTGGGCCCGCATCATCAAGGCCGGCGGCTTCCAGCCGCAGTGACCGTACACCGCACCGGGCCTGACGCCACTTCACCATGACGAACGCCAGCCCCATCGCGGACGCCGACTACTACATGCGGCTGCTCGTCGACCGGGTGCCGACCATGCTGGCCTACTGGGACCGCGACTTGATCTGCCGCTTTGCCAACCGGGCCTACGAGGCCTGGTTCGGGGCCGACCCTGACCGCCTGCTGGGCACGCGCATCCAGGACCTGCTCGGCCCCCAGCTCTTTGAAATGAATTACCCGTTCATGCTGAAGGCCCTGGCCGGCGAAAGGCAAGTGTTCGAGCGGGTGGTGCCTGGGCCCGGAGGCGTGCAGCGCCAGAGCCTGGCGGAGTACATCCCCGACACGGTCAACGGTGAGGTGCGCGGCTTTCTGGTGCAGGTCACCAATGTGACCGAGCTCAAGGAAACGCAGGCAGCATTGCAGCGCGAGACCGCCTTGCGGGCCGAGTTGGAGCGTCGCACCGTGCAGTTGCAGACGGCCTTGCAGGAGCGCACGGAGATGCTCAACGTGCTGGCCCATGAAGTGCGCCAGCCGCTGAACAACGCCTCCGCCGCGTTGCAAAGTGCCCAGGGCGCCTTGCGCAAGCAGGCGGACGACGTGGTCTCGGGTCGTGTCGAGCAGGCGCAACAGGTGCTGGGCGAGGTGCTCGGCAGCATCGACAACACGCTGGCTGTCGCCACGCTGCTGGCGCGCCCCGATCCGGTGGACACGCACGACGTGGATATCGCAGCCCTGACCTCGATCACGATCGCCGACCTGCCCGCCAATGAGCGCCACCGTGTCCAGGTCTATCAGGACCCGCACCTGCGCACGGGCACGATGGACATGAGCCTGATGCGGCTGGCACTGCGCAACTTGCTGTCCAACGCACTCAAGTTCAGTCCGTCAGGCTCCCCCGTCGTGCTGCGCATTTCGGAGACCGAGGACCCACCCGCCCTGCATCTGGCCGTCAGTGACACCGGCCCGGGCATCGAGGACGAGGTGCTGCCTCGTCTGTTCAGCCGTGGCGCACACGGCCGCAGCAGTCGTGGTGCCCATGGGCTGGGCCTTGGGCTTTACATCGTCGACCGGGTGATGGCGCTGCACCAGGGCACGGCTCGCCTGCAATCCACCGGCGCGCAAGGCACGACCTTCGAACTCGTGCTGCCGCAGATGCTGGTTCAGGGGCTCGGGCTGCCCAGCAAGCGGGCGAGCGTGAGCGTGGACCAATCACCCTGAGTCCACAGGTTGGCCAGCAGGCCCTGCCGCTCGGCGAGGAAATGCGTCAGCAAGGGCTCGGCGGCCACCTGCTCGGGAGCATGCAGCAGCACGAGTCGCTGAGCGCCCTCTTCTTCCAGGCGGCCAATCCAGTCCATGGCAAGCAGCTTGTCGACGATCGGGCTGAGCTGCAGCGGGTCCACGCGCAAGGCCATCGCCAGGCCCAGATGAGACAGCCCTCGCTGCCCCGCTTCGCGGGCGTGCCACAGCGCGCGCAGCACTTCCAGCGCGAGCGCGAGCGGTTGACCGGGTGAATCCGGGCGCAGGTGCAGTCGACCGGTGAGGCTCGGGGTGTTGGCCGCCAGGATCGCGCCCAGCAGCACGATGACCCACCCGAGGTACACCCAGATCAGGAAGACTGGCACGGTCGCAAAGGCGCCATAGAGCGTCGAGTAGGTCGGCACCTGCTTCACATACCAGGCGAGCAGCGACTTGGCCAAGGCGAAACCGAGGGACACGAAGGCCCCGCCCAGCAGCGCATGTCGCCAGCGCACATGGGTGTTGGGCACGTAGTGGAAGAGCCCTGCCACGGCGAGACCCAGCAGCACGATGTCGGCGCCGCCCAGCAGCGCTGCCACGTCGCCCGGCATCTTGGCGAAGAGCCCCTGCCCGACGCTCACCGCGTAGCTCGTCAGCGTCAGGCTCCCGCCGAGCAGCAGCGGACCGAGCGTGAGGGCTGCCCAGTACACGAGCACCCGCTGGCCCAGCGGGCGCGGCCGCTGCACGCGCCAGATGGCGTTCAGCGTGCGGTCGATGGTGAGCATCAAGGCCAGCGCCGTGACACCCAAGGCCACGAGGCCCAGCGCCCCCAGCTTGTTGGCCTTAGCCGCGAACTGCGTGAGCGACGCAAGCACCGGCTTGGCGATATTGGGCGGGATGAGGCTCTTCAGGAAGTACTGCTCTAGCGCCGACTGGAAGCTGGAGAACATCGGGAAGGCCGTGAAGATCGCCAGCATCACGGTCAGCAGCGGCACCAGTGAAATCAGTGTCGTGAAGGTGAGGCTGCCGGCCGTGAGGCCCAGCTTTTCCTCCCGGAAGCGCTGGCGAAAGGTGTGCAGGGTTTGCAGCCACGGCCAGGCCAGCAGTTCGGTGAGGAATTGGCGCGCCAGTGCGATGGGGTTGCGTTCGAGCGGCGCGTCAGGGTTTTCGGACGGCAAAGTCGGCGGTAGGGACAGGGACATGGCTTCTATGATGCCGCAGCCATGTCCACTCCTGCTGAAAGAACTGAACCCCGCCCCAACGAGCGCCTGTCCCGCAACGTCGCCGTGGCCAGCGTCGCGGGCTTGATCCTGCTGTGCCTTGCCTGGGAACTGGCGCTCGCCAGAACGGGTGGCGGCACGCTGGCGCTGAAGGCGTTGCCGCTGCTGGCCGCGCCGGTCGGCCTGTGGCGATATCGCCTCTACACCTACCGCTGGCTGGCGCTCGTGATCTGGCTGTACGTGCTGGAAGGCCTGGTGCGGTCCACCAGCGAAGGCGGCCTGGGCCAAGGGCTCGCGGTGGCCGAGGTGGTGCTGAGCTTGACCGTCTTCACGGCCTGCACGGCCCAGATCCGGCAGCGGCTGGCAGCCGCAAAGGTGGCATGAGCGAGCTGCTCCGCGCCTTGCGGGAGCGGCTCGGCGACGCCGGCCTGCTCGTGGGCGGGGACCTGGCAGCCTACGAGACCGATTGGCGCAAACGCTACCCCGGCCGGGCGCTCGCCGTCGCGCGGCCGGCATCGACGCAAGAGGTGGCGGCCGTGATGGCGCTGTGCCACGCCCATCGCGTGGCCGTCGTGCCGCAGGGCGGCAACACCGGCCTCGTGGGGGGCTCGACGCCGGATGACACCGGGCAGCAACTGGTGCTGAGCCTGTCCCGCATGAAGCGGGTGCGCAGTGTGGATGTGGCCAACGCCAGTCTCACGGCCGAGGCCGGCTGCGTGCTGGCTGACGTGCAGGCGGCCGCGGCGAATGCCGGTCTGCTGTTCCCGCTGAGCCTGGCGGCCGAAGGCTCCTGCACGCTGGGCGGCAACCTCGCGACCAATGCCGGCGGCACCCAGGTGCTGCGCTACGGCAATGCCCGCGAGCTGTGCCTGGGGCTGGAGGTGGTGACAGCGTCCGGCGAGGTCTGGCAGGGTTTGTCGGGCCTGCGCAAGGACAACACCGGCTACGACCTGCGCGACCTGTTCATCGGCAGCGAAGGCACGCTGGGCGTGATCACGGCGGCGACGATGAAGCTCTTCCCGCTACCGCGTGAACGGCTCACGGCCTTGGCGACCTGCGAGTCGCTGGCGGGCGCCGTGGCACTGCTGGCGCTGGCCCGCGAGCGGGCCAGCGATGCATTGACCGGCTTCGAGGTCATGAATCGGACGTCGCTCGCGCTGGTGGCCCGGGAGCTGCCCCAACTGCCGCAACCGCTGCCTGCCGCGCCCTGGACGGTGCTGCTGGAGCTGTCCGATGCCGAGAGTGCCGCTCACGCGCGCGCCATTCTGGAGGGGCTACTGGAGGCAGCGGCTGACGCCGGCGCCATGCACGATGCGGTCGTGGCGCAGAACCTGCAACAGTCGGCCGCCTTCTGGCACCTGCGCGAATCCATCCCGCTGGCCCAGGCGCAGGCGGGGTTGAACATCAAGCACGACATCTCGCTGCCGGTGTCCGCCCTCCCGGGGTTTGTCGCGGACATGGATGCGGCGCTGGAGCACTACCTGCCTGGCATCCAGGTCGTCGACTTCGGCCATCTCGGCGACGGCAATCTGCACTACAACGTGCAGGCGCCTGTCGGCGTGGCGCCAGCCGCCTTTCTGGCCGCACACGAGGGGCCCATCAACGCGATGGTGTACGACGCCGTCCAGCAGCGCGGCGGCTCCATCTCGGCCGAACACGGCATCGGCCGGCTCAAGCGCGAGGAACTCGCCGTCCGCAAGGACCCGACCGCGCTGGCACTGATGCGCGCCATCAAGCGGGCACTGGACCCGCTCGGGATCTTGAATCCGGGGCGGGTGATCTGAGTCAGACCGCTGCAGGCTCGCTCGGGGCGCGGCCGGTCACCAGCCTCACGGCCTTCATGACCATGCGGAACGCAAAGCGCACGAGCACCAGCGCCAGCACGGCCTCGATCAACGTCAGCACGAAGCCACCGGCCACCGTGAAGCGCTCCGAGCGGCGGCGGAACTTCGCGACGGCATGGTCGCGGGCGATCTCGATGCTGTCGTAGAAGGTCGGCACGATCAGCAGCGTGAGCAGCGTTGACGTGATCGTGCCGCCGATGATGGCCACGGCCATCGGGCGGTAGAACTCGCCGCCCTCCCCCACGCCGATGGCCACCGGCAGCATGCCGGCGATCAACGCGAGCGTGGTCATCAGGATGGGCCGAAAGCGCTTGCGGCCGGCATGCATCAGCGCCTCTTCGCGGTCGATGCCGGCGGCTTCCTCCTGGCGCGTCGCGTCCAGCAGCAGGATGGCGTTCTTGGCCACCAGCCCCATCAGCATGATGACGCCGATCAGGCTCATCAGGTTCAGCGTGCCGCGGGTCATCAGGAGCGCCAGCACCACGCCGATCAGACTCAGCGGCAGCGACATCATCACGCTGAGGGGTGCCGTGAAGCTGTTGAACTGGATGACCAGCACGAAGTACATCAGCGCAATGCCCGACAGCAGCGCGGTGATCATGGCGGTGAACACGACCTGCTGATCGCGCGCGGCGCCCGCGAGTTCGATGCCGAAGCCCGGCGGGAAGTCGATCTTCTCGGCCAGCTTCTTGGCCTCGGCCGTGATCTCACCCGGCGAGCGCCCCTGGGCGTTGGCACTGACCGTGATCGTGCGCTTGCCATCGCCGTGCTGGATCTGGCCTGGCCCCTTGCCCATGGTGATGGTGGCGATCTGGTCCAGCGGCACCATGCGATTCGTCCCTGAGACCGCGATCGGCAGCCGTTCGATGTTGGCGGCATCCACCCGATCGCTGGGATGGAGGCGGATGGACACGTCTCGCGTCTCGCCGGTCGGGTCCACCCAGTCTCCCGCCTCGACCCCGGCAAACGCCACACGCAGGGCCTGGGCGGCATCGTTGACCGAGATGCCCATCTGGTTAGCCAGGCCACGGTCGAGTTCGATCTGCAGTTCGTTCTGCGGGTCTTGCTCGGAGTAACCGATGTCGACGGCACCCTTGATGCCGGCCATCGTCTTCTGGAAGTCCTGTGTGATCTGCTGGAGCTTGCGGGTGTCGGTGCCGTAGAAGCGGATCTGGACAGGTTTCTGCGCGCCGTTGTTGAGATCGTCGAGCACGACGTACTCGGCACCCACGAGGCGCCCGACCTTTTCTCGGAATTCCTTGGCGACGTCGGCGGCCGAGCGCTGGCGTTCGGTGCTCTTGCCGATGTCCACGTAGATGCGGCCGCCGCTGGCGTTCGGATACGCCGTGGTCGCCTTGGTCTCCGGCATCGTCGACGCCAGCGCAGCCGCGGCATCGAGCTTGAGCTTGGCGTAGTCGAGGCTGCTGGACGCCGGGCTGCGCACCTCGATGGCGAGGAAGCCGGCGTCTGCCTGAGGCAGGAAGCTCGATCCGCCAAACTTGTACTGGAGCGCCAGCGCGCCGAACAAGCTGGCGATGGCGAATGCCGTCATCCAGCGGCGGTGGTGCAGCGCCCAGGCGATCACGTGGCCATAGCGGTCAGCCACGCCGTCGAACCAATGATTGAAGCCTTCGAACCATTTGCCGATGCCGCGCTTGGGCTGCTCGTGGTAGCCCGGCGGGTCGCCCCAATAGGCCGAGAGCATCGGATCCAGGGTGAAGCTGATGAGCAGAGACACGATGACCGAAGCCACCACCGTCAGCGCGAAGGGCTTGAACCACTGGCCCGGGCCATTGCCCATGAAGGCCACCGGCACAAACACCGCCACGATGGCAAAGGTGGTGGCGGCGACAGCCAGGCCGATCTCGGCCGTACCTTCGCGTGCTGCCGTCACGCGGTCACTGCCACGCTCCATGTGCCGGACGATGTTTTCCCGCACGACGATCGCGTCGTCGATCAGCACGCCGATCGCCAGTGACAGACCGAGCAGGCTCATGAAGTTCAGCGAGAAACCCATCAGCCACACGGCGATGAACGCGGCCAGCACGGAGGTCGGCAGCGACAGCGCCGTGATCAGCGTGGAGCGCCAGCTGTTCAGGAAGGCGTAGACGACGAAGATCGTGAGGCCCGCGCCAAACACCAGGGCGTGCGTCACGTTGTGAAGGCTGTTCTCAGCATCCTTGCCGCCGTCCTGCGTGATCTCGAGGGTCGTGCCCTTGGGCAGTTCCTTCTCGATCTCCGCGACGAGCTTGCGCGCGTCGTTCGCCACGCTCACCGTGGAGGCGTCACGCGAGCGCGTGACGGAGATGCCCACATTGGGACGGCCGTTGCGCAGCGAATAACCGGTCATCTCGGCGAAGCCGTCCTTCACCTCGGCCACCTGGCCGAGCCGGATGACGGTGCCCACGCCATTCACGGTCGTGCGCTTGATGATCATCTGCTCGAACTCGGCCGGTGACTCCAGGCGCCCGAGCAGGCGAATGCTCTGGTCTTCCAGCTCGCCCCGCACCTTGCCGACCGGCGCGGTGGTGTTCTGCGCGCGGACGGCGTTGAGCACTTCCGTGACCGACACGCCGAACTCGCGCAACTTCTCCGCGCGCAGCAGGATCGACAGTTCCCGCTTGAGCGAGCCGTTCACGCTGACAACGGAAACCCCGGCAATGCCGCGGAACCGTTCGGCGAGCTTGTCTTCGGCCAGCCGGCTGAGCTGGGCATGCGTGAGCGTCGTGCTGGACAGGGATAGCTGGAGGATGGGCTGCGCGCCCGGATCGGCCCGGGTGATGATGGGCTCCCGCATCTCGATCGGCAGCTTGTAGCGGACGGAGGCGATCGCGTTGCGCACCTCGTCGGCGGCTTCGATCATGTTCTTCGAGAAGTCGAAGACCAACACGATGGTCGCACCGCCCTCGCGCGAGGTGGAGTTGGAGCGATCCACGCCCGAGATGCTCTGCAGTGCCTTCTCGATGCGGTTCACTACCTCGCGCTCGGCGGTTTCCGGTGAGGCGCCGGGATAGGTGATGTTGATGACGAGCACCGGCGGCTCGACTTCGGGAAACTGATTGACCTTCAGCTTGGACAATGCCAGCAGGCCGACCAGCATCAGGCCGATGACCATGACGACGGTCGCGACCGGTCTGCTGATGCTGAAGTTGGAGAGGAACATGGCCGCGCTCCCGGGTTACTTGCTGGCCGTCGTCACGCCAGACGCTGCAGCGGCGCCTGCACCCACGCGCTGCACCGCTGCACCGTCGACCAGGTTGCCGGTCGGCGCGCGAAGCACGCGATCGCCCGACTTGAGGCCAGACGTGATCACCATTTCGCCACGACGTTCATCGCGTTCGCCAAGGGTCACGCTGACCTTTCTGAGCCGGTCGCCATCGACCTTCCAGACGACGGCGGCGTCGCCCTGGCGCTGGATCGAACCTTCCGCCAGCACAAGCGCGCGGCGTTCGTTGCTTTCGACGCGACCCTCGGCGTAAAGACCGGCGACCTGGGGAGCCTTGGCCCGGTCATCGAACTCCGCCACCACCTCGACCTGGCGTGTGGTGGCATTGGCCGAGGCGTCGATGCGTGCGAGCCTGCCGCGGAACTCCGCATCGCCGAAGCCATTGATGCGGAAGGCGACGGGCTGACCCACCTTGAGTTCGCCCAGCCGGTCGGCAGAGATCTGGCCCTCGAAGCGCATCGAGCCCGGGTCGATGACCTTGATCAGTTCACGGCCGATCTGGACCGTGTCGCCCACGGAAATCTTGCGCTCGCTGACGACGCCGTCAAACGGGGCGCGGACTTCCGTCCGGGTCACCTGCTGCCGGGCCGTCACGACTCGCGCGCGTGCCGCAGCCAATTCGCTCTGGGCGGCATTGCGGCGCACCTCCGCATCTTCCAGAGCCTGGGTCGAGATCATGCCCTGCTGGTTGAGGGTGCGTTGGCGAGCGAGCACGCGCTCGGTCTGCTCGAAGCTTTGTTGGGCAGCACGCAGCGCCTCGTCGGCTGATGTCAGGCTGTCGCGGATGGCGGTCGGGTCAAGGCGGATGATCAGATCGCCCGCACGGACACGCTCGCCGTTGTCCTTGGCCACCTGGAGCACGACGGCAGCCACCTCGGCGCGCAGGTCGGCACGCCGCGCAGGCTGGATGGCTCCGGTGATGACCGGCGCACCGATCAGACCGCTCTGCCCGACTTCGCGCAGATCCTCCGGCGCCAGCAGCAGCGGCGCGGTGGGCGTGGCAGTTGCCTTGGCATCCTCGGGCTTGCCGCCCTTGCTGCACGCAGACAGGGCAAGGGCCAGGGCCAGCGCAAGGGCTGTCAGGACAGGCGTTGGACGCGTCATGGAAAGGCTTTCTTGAGAGGGCAAGGGTGGGCCGGACAGCAGGCCACTCTGGCGCATGAGCTTAACGGGGTGGCAACACTTCGCCAGAGGTCATGCACGTTGTAACCGGCGCGGATCGCCGGCGAGCTGGTCACGCGGCCTGCCAGCGCAGCGGCCAGGCGCCCTGTTGCCAGCGCTGCAGCCACAGCAGGCCGATGAGCGATTTCGCATCCGTCAGCTCACCACGTGCCGCCAGGGCATCGAGTTCGGCTGGCGTATGGGCGACAAGCTCCAGGAACTCGCCTTCGTCGAGGTGCTGCGCGCCCTGCACGAGCCCGCGGGCAAAGTAGATGTGGATGCCTTCGTCAGAGTAGGCGATCGCGTTGTGAAGCACGCCGGCATAGGCCCATTCCGCGGCCGAGTAGCCCGTCTCTTCGGTCAGTTCGCGCTGGCCGCAGGCCAAGGGATCTTCGCCGGCATCGAGTTTGCCCGCGGGAAACTCCAGCATCACGCGCCCCATCGGATAGCGGTACTGCCGCTCCATCAGCAGGCGGCCATCCGCCAGCAGAGGCACGATCATCACGGCGCCGGGATGGCGGATGAACTCGCGCGTGGAAGTGCTGCCATCCGGCAGCGCCACACGATCCTTGTGCACACGCAGGAAGTGGCCTTGGTAGACCTCGCGGCTGTCGAGCCGGCGTTCAACGAGATGACTGTCGTCAGTCTTGTCCATGGCGCGTGCTCCGGCGCAGATAGCGCCACACGAAACCCGGGAAGCCGAGGGTCGCGAACAGGCAGATGGCCGCCGCGTAGAACTCCCAGCCCTGCGGATGCCGCTGACCGATGCGTGACTCCAGCAGGCTGCCCACGGCCCAGGTCAGCGTCGCCATCAACGCAAGTTCAAGCAGGCGCCACCACGCACCCTTGGACGGGCGGCGCGGGCCGACGAGCAGCACGCGCTCGCTGAAATACGGCAAATTGGCCGCCAGGACGGCAACAGCCAGGACGATCCAGACCGCGACCGTCTGGTCCATCAGGTCGCAAGCGCCTTGACGATCGCCTCAGCGCACAGGGCCATCAGCCCGCCCGGCAGCACACCGAATACCAGCACGGCAGCGCCGTTCAAGGACATCACGAAGCGCACGTCCGCCGGAGCACCGATCGGCGCTGCATCGGCAGGTTCATCAAAGAACATGACCTTGACGACGCGAAGGTAGTAGAAGGCGCCGATCAGTGACAGAACGACCGCGAAGATGGCCAGGTACAGATAGCCTTCAACATGCGTGGACACGAGCGCCTGCAGCACGGCCAGCTTCGCATGGAAGCCCACCGTCGGCGGCACACCAGCCAGCGAGAACATGAACAGCGTCATGACGAGCGCAAACCAGGGGCTGCGCTTGGCCAGACCGGCAAAGTCCTTCAGCTCTTCAGCCTCATGACCCTGGCGCGCCAGCAGGATGACCATGCCGAAGGTGCCCAGCGTCGTCAGCACATAGGTCACGGCGTAGAACATCGCCGAGCTGTAGGAGTTGGCCGCCGACAGCGTGTTGTTGTTGACGACGCCACTCGTCATCGCCAGCAGCATGAAGCCCATGTTGGCGATCGTCGAGTAGGCCAGCATGCGCTTGATGTTGGTCTGCGCGATGGCCGCAAGGTTGCCCACCAGCAATGACATCACCGACAGCACGATCAGCATCTGCTGCCAGTCCACGGCCAGGCCGATCATGCCTTCCACCAGCAGGCGGATCGTGATGGCGAAGGCTGCCAGCTTGGGCGCACCGCCAATCAGCAGCGTGATGGACGTGGGCGCGCCCTGGTAGACGTCCGGCACCCACATGTGGAAGGGCGCGGCACCCAGCTTGAAGGCCAAGCCGGCCACCACGAACACCACGCCAAACACCAACACGCTGCGGTTGGGCACCCCCATGGCGATGACGTCGAACACCTTGGGAATGCTCAGCGACCCGGTGGCGCCGTACATCATCGACAGGCCGTACAGCAGGAAGCCGCTGGCCAGCGCGCCGAGAACGAAGTACTTCATCGCGGCTTCAGTCGACACCGCATGGTCACGGCGCAGGGCCACGAGGGCGTACAGCGACAGGCTCATGAGTTCCAGGCCGAGATAGATGACCAGGAAGTTGTTGGCCGACAGCATCACGCAGATGCCAAGCAGCGAGAAGAGGCTCAGGATGAAAAGCTCACCCTTGAGCATGTCACGCACGCCGGCGTAGGGGCGGGCGTAGACCAGGGTGATGATCGTGGCCACGCAGGCGAAACCGGCCAGCAGGTGGCCCATCGGGTCTGCCACGACCATGCCCTGCATGGCGTAGGTCGTGAAGCCGGCGTCGAAATAGTAGAAGTGCATGGCCGCCACGACGGCCAGCGACAGCTGGGTGAGCCAGTAGGTGGGACGGCGCTGTTCGTCGGTGACCCAGAGGTCCACCAGGGCCACCACGCAGCCCATCACCAACAGCAGGATCTCGGGGTAGATCGCGAGCCAGTTCATGTCGTTCATTGTTCTTGCCTCTGCCCGTGTCAGACCGGGAGCTTGCTGGTCGCCACGTGCTTGAGCAGCTCGGTGACCGACTGGTGCATCACGTCGGTGAAAGGCTTCGGATAGAGGCCCATGTACAGCGTCGCCACGGCCAGCAGGCCCAGCATGACGAATTCGCGGACGCTGATGTCGGTCAGTGCGCGGACGTCGTCGTTGGCGATGTCGCCGAAGTAGACGCGCTTGACCATCCACAGCGTGTAGGCCGCGCCGAAGATCAGTGCGGTGGCGGCGATCAGGCCCAGCCAGAAGTTGGCGCCGACCGTGCCGAGGATCACCATCCATTCGCCCACGAAACCGGCAGTGGCGGGCAGACCGCAGTTGGCCATGCCGAAGAACACGGCAAAGGCGGCGAACTTGGGCATGGTGTTGACGACACCGCCGTAGGACGCGATCTCACGCGAGTGGACACGGTCGTAGAGCACGCCGATGCACAGGAACATGGCGCCCGACACGAAACCGTGGGAGATCATCTGCACGAGGCCGCCGGCAACGCCCAGTTCGTTGAAGATGAAGAAGCCCAGCGTCACGAAGCCCATGTGCGCAATGGACGAATAGGCCACCAGCTTCTTCATGTCCTTCTGCACCAGGGCCACGAGGCCGATGTAGACGACGGCGATCAGTGACATGGCGATGATGAGCCAGGCCCACTGGCGAGCGGCGTCAGGTGCGATCGGCAGCGAGAACCGCAGGAAACCGTAGCAGCCCAGCTTCAGCATGATGGCGGCCAGCACCACGGAGCCGCCTGTGGGTGCCTCGACGTGGGCGTCGGGCAGCCAGGTGTGCACCGGCCACATCGGCACCTTCACCGAGAACGCCGCCAGGAAGGCAAAGAACAGCCAGGTCTGCGCGCCACCGGCCAGCGGCAGCTTGTGCCAGGCCTGGATCTCGAAGCTGCCGGCCGACTGGTAGTACAGAAACAGCAGCGCCACCAGCATCAGCAGCGAACCCGCCAGCGTGTACAGGAAGAACTTGAAGGCGGCATACACGCGGTTCGGGCCGCCCCACACCCCGATGATGATGTACATCGGGATCAGGGTCGCTTCGAAGAACACGTAGAACAGCATGCCGTCCAGCGCGCTGAACACACCCACCATCAGGCCCGACAGGATCAGGAACGCGCCCATGTACTGGTTCACGCGCGTCTCGATCACTTCCCAGGCGGAGATGACGACGATGACGGTGATGAACGCCGTCAGCGGCACGAACCACATCGAGATGCCATCCACGCCGAGGTGGTAGCGGATGTTGAAGCGCTCGATCCAGGGCTGGTTCTCGACGAACTGCATGGCAGCCGTCGTGGTGTCGAAGCCCGTGATCAGCGGAATCGTGACCAGGAAACTGGCCACGGCGGCCGTGAGCGCCATCCAGCGCACGGCATGGGCCTGTTCATCGCGCCCCAGGGCCAGCAGCAAGGCGCCGCAGGCGATGGGCAGAAAAATCGCAAGACTCAGCAACATTCTTGTTCTCCGCCGCTCGATCAGATGCCAAAGAGGGCGCTTAACTGCGGCTTGATGTAAGGCCAGAGCTGCCAGGTCATCAGACCGGTGACACCGAGGATCATGACGAGCGCGTACCAGTACAGATAGCCGGTCTGCACGCGGCGGATCAGGCCGGCAAATCCACCCACCGTCTTGGCCGAGCCGTTGATGATCAGACCGTCGATCAGGCCGGCATCACCGCCCTTCCAGAGGCCCACGCCGACGGCGCGTGCGAGCCGGGCCAGCACGTTCTCGTTGAACCAATCCATGAAGTACTTGTTCTCGAGGATGACGATCAGCGGGCGCAGCACCTTCGCCAGCGTGGCCGGGATGCTCGGGGCGACCATGTAGAAGACGTAGGCCGTGACGACACCGGACAGCGCCAGCCAGAACGGCAGCGTGGTCAGGCCGTGCAGGGCCATGGCCGCGGCGCCGTGGAACTCCTCGGCCAGCTCTTCCATCGCCGGGTGGGCGTGGAGGTTGACGAAGATGGCGTCCTTGAAGAAGTCGCCGAACAGCATCGGCTGGATGGCCAGGAAGCCGATCACGACCGACGGGATGGCCAGCAGCACCAGCGGCACCGTGACGACCCAGGGCGACTCGTGCGGCGTGTGGTCGTGCCCGTGGCCGTGGTCGTCGTGGTGGTCGTGCTCGCCCGGGAAGGGCTTGTGGTGGAAGTGTTCCTTGCCGTGAAAGACCAGGAAGTACATCCGGAACGAGTAGAAGGCCGTCACGAACACGCCGGCAATCACGGCGAAGTAGGCAAAGCCCGCACCCGGCAGGTGGCTGGCGTGCACGGCCTCGATGATCGAGTCCTTCGAGTAGAAGCCCGAGAACAGCGGTGTGCCAATCAGCGCGAGCGAACCCAGCAGGGACGTGATCCAGGTGATGGGCATGTACTTGCGCAGGCCGCCCATGTTGCGGATGTCCTGGTCATGGTGCATGCCCATGATGACGGAGCCGGCCCCGAGGAACAGCAGCGCCTTGAAGAAGGCGTGCGTCATCAGGTGGAACACGGCGACCGAGTAGGCCGAGGCGCCCAGGGCGACGGTCATGTACCCCAGTTGGGACAGCGTCGAGTACGCCACCACGCGCTTGATGTCGTTCTGGATGATGCCCAGGAAGCCCATGAACAGCGCCGTGATGGCGCCGATCACCATGACGAAGTTCAGCGCCGTGTCGGAGAGCTCGAACAGCGGCGACATGCGCGCCACCATGAAGATGCCCGCGGTCACCATCGTGGCCGCGTGGATCAGCGCGGAGATGGGGGTCGGGCCTTCCATCGAGTCCGGCAGCCAGACGTGCAGCGGGAACTGCGCGCTCTTGCCCATCGCGCCGATGAACAGGCAGATGCAGGCCACGGTCAGCAGCGACCACTCGGTGCCGGGGAACACCAGCTTGGCCAGCTCACCCGACTTGGCAAAGGTCTCGGCATAGTTCAGCGAACCGCCGTAGGCCACCAGCAGGCCGATGCCCAGGATGAAGCCGAAGTCGCCGACCCGGTTCACGAGGAAGGCCTTCATGTTGGCGAAGATCGCGCTCTGCTTCTTGTACCAGAAGCCGATCAGCAGGTAGGACACCAGGCCCACCGCTTCCCAGCCGAAGAACAGCTGGAGCATGTTGTTGCTCATGACGAGCATCAGCATGCTGAACGTGAACAGCGAGATGTACGAGAAGAAGCGCTGGTAGCCGTCGTCCTCTTCCATGTAGCCGATGGTGTAGATGTGCACCATCAGCGACACGAAGGTCACGACGCACATCATCATGGCCGTGAGGCCGTCGACGAGGAAGCCGACCTCCATCTTGAGCGGGCCGAGCACCATCCATTCGTAGATGGTCGCGTTGAAGCGGGCACCGTCGACGGCGACGCTGTAGAGCGTCATGGCCGAGATGATGAAGGCCACGAGCACGCCGAGGATGGTCACCGTGTGCGACGCGCGGCGGCCGATCGTGCGGCCGAAGAAGCCGGCGGCGATGGCGCCCGCGAGCGGCGCCAGCGGCACCGTCAGCAGCAGGTTCTGGGAGAGTTGTGCAGACATCTTGTTCGCCTGTGTCCTTGTTCGGTCAGCCCTTGAGCGCGTCGAGTTCCTGGACGTTGATGCTGGCGCGGTTGCGGAACAGCACGACGAGGATGGCCAAGCCGATGGCCGACTCGGCCGCGGCGACGGTCAGGATGAAGAACACGAAGACCTGGCCGCCCATGTCGCCCAGGTAGTGCGAGAAGGCGACGAAGTTCAGGTTGACCGCCAGCAGCATCAGCTCGATGGCCATCAGCAGCACGATCAGGTTCTTGCGGTTCAG
>RXJW01000023.1 GCA_003963005.1 Burkholderiales bacterium | reverse complement strand
GGCGCGTGGGCTTCGGGTTGCTGCGCCACGTGCTGGACATCTGAGTTACCGCGCCTCCGTCAAGAGGGCCGTCAGGCCGCGCTTACGAAAGAAGCCAGGCCGCCCAGAAGGCCGGAGAGCTTGTGCACCAATTCAACGGGCGATGGCTGCCGACCAACGACGACCGATACAAGGGCTGGCGTCGACATCGCTGACCTGCATTTGTTTGCTTGCCAAGGCTCCGGCTTTCTTCAGTGTTCAAGATGACTTGGCCGGACGCATACGGCGAAGCAGCCGTCCAGGCCATTTCAAGGAGTTCGACCGCTTCTGGCAAAAGCAGTCACTGGACGCTTCATCGTCGAACGACCGAGATTAGCCTTGAGCCGTCATCGCCTGCCGGAGCCACTGCGTGGTGCCCACGTTGCCGAAATGGCTGACCAAGTCGCACCGAACCCGGCGCTAAACAGTGGCTGAAACCCGCAGTTTGTGCCGGACCGATGCGATCAACAGGTCTGCACGGATAGGCGATGGAGGGCAGGCAACAGCTTGTTCAAGATGCCTTTCGAGAAGCCAACAAACGCATGACCAGTCAGGCCAAAGATCAGGAGTGATTGGTGCCCTAGCCTGCGGTGCCAATTCATCTCAGCTTCGATCCAAAGCAGGCAATTCCGGATAGCGGTACGCAATGAGACGACTCGCGCCTCACTTTGTATGAGCGAGGCTTTTGACACTGATCTGCGATGAGGCGGGAGCGAGACTGAAGTATGAGTCTCCCGACGGAACGGTCTTCCTAGGAACCGGCACGATCTGCGTGCTTATTGTCATTGTGCGCATGTTGTCCGCAACGAGCACGGCCGTTGGTGCACCATCAACGATTTGATCTGGATGCCAGATACGAATGCGTGCTGGGCCTTCGGGCACCCCCTGGACCATCACCTTCCCGTCCTCACCACTCAACTTCGCCCACGGCGTGTCAGCAACATAGATGTGTCCATGCATAGAACCATGGAAATGACATCCCAGCAAGTACGGCCCTGGTTGGGACAACACCTTGCTGTCGGAAGCTGGAGGCTTGTTGCGGAGGCGCCCCGCCAAGCGGAACTGCGTGTTCTGGCCAGGATCTAGGTAGACGCCGCCCGCTCCCATCACGCCCAAGATCACATGGTGGTCCCACGTATCCAGGTTGCTGAAGTTCACCTTGGCGCCTAGCCCAACCACTGTGACATCTGGCACAAATCGTAGCTTTTCCTGGGCAACTGTGGCTTCCATAACGGCGGCCGGACGGGCACCTTGCACGCTGCTATCAACAAGGACGACGGCACCTTGCAATGGCTTGCCATTGCGATCGAGAACGAAGACCGTCAGGTCCGCGGCTCGGGCGGTAGCGGAGACAAACAGGAAGGAAATGAGCAATATTGCGCGCATGGTTGAGGCGATGGGTGACGCTAGTGAGCTTTGTCCGACTTCAGGACATCGCGAATACCGAATGGTCATGAGACTTACGAGACACGTCACCGGATGGACGCACATTGACGCTCAGGAGTACGTCCTGATGGGATTTTTCTTGCAGGACTCGTCAAGAATGCCAACGCATCAAACGCCGAACTGGGCTACTTGTCCAGCGCGGCCATGAACGCAGCTACCGCACGGCTTGGACGACGCTCGCGATGCTGGACCAGCCAGAAGTTGCGCTTCGGCATCTCGCAATCAAGCCTCACAAGCCGTCCGGCCGCGACCCTTGATTCGGCCGCCAGATCAGACACCGCAGCCACCAAGCCGCCAACCGCGACGGCCTCCAGTACAGCGCCATTGGAGGGCAGCACGAGCTTGGCATTTATCTCGGCCAGTTGCACGCCAAGGCCAGCGAGCCCTGCTTGCAGATGGTTCCGGGTGCCCGACCCCGCCTCGCGGAGAACCCAAACCGCATCTCGCAGGTGCTTGTAACGGACCCGCCGGCCCGCCAATGGGTGGCAAGGTGCGGCATAGAGGCCCAATTGATCACCGCCAACGCGTTGCGAGTGGAGCAGCTTTTCCTTGACGTCGCCCTCAACAAACCCCAAATCAGCCTCGCCTGTCAGCACCGCGGCGATCGCTCTGGCACTGTTGCCGGCCACAAGCGATATGTCGATGCCTGGGTGGGCCTCGACAAATCGGGCCATCCGCGATGGCAGCCAATAGGTGGCGACAGTCTGACTAGCAGCTAGACGAAGCTCACCTCGTAGGAGCCCCGCCAGATCTTGGAGCACGCGGCCAGCATCAGCAACCCGGGCCAGCACGGCCCTCGCCTCAGGCAAGAAGGTTCGCCCCGCCTCACTGAGCGCCAGGCCGCGACCTACCCGGTCAAACAACCGGGCGTCGTGTCGCTCCTCCAAAGCCGCAACAGCGGCACTGACCGCAGGTTGCGTCAAGTGGAGAAGTTCCCCCGCGCGGCGCATGTTCAGCGTCTCGGCGACAGTGACGAAAACACGCAGCTGTTCCAAAGTCATTTAACAAGTTTGCCTTATCGAACTGACTAAAACAATCCATTGGATTTGTCTGTCGCAAAAACCGACCATCCATTCATGGATGCAAAAGGTTTTCGCAGAATGGAGTGGCCGGGGCTGATGCTGTGTGCCACGGTGTGCGGTGCTGCGCTCGGGCTTGAATACCTTGAGGTGGCGTTCAGCGGGCGTGCCTGGTTGGAAGGGCTGGTGCTCGCAATCATCATCGGGACGATGCTGCGGACGACTTGGAAACCCTCCCGCAAGTTTGAGCCCGGCATCCACTTCGCTGCCAAAACGCTGCTGGAGGTGGCGGTGGTGATCATGGGCGCGACAGTGAGCTTCAACACTGTCGCCGCTGCGGGTACGCCACTGCTGCTCGGGATCGCAGCAACGGTTTTTGCGACGATAGGGGTGAGCTTCGCGCTCGGTCGCGCGCTACGCCTGCCGACGAAGATGGCGTTGCTCGTTGCATGCGGCAATTCGATTTGCGGCAACTCGGCGATTGCCGCTGTGGCGCCGGTCATCGATGCCGACAGCGATGTGGTCGCCACGTCGATCGCGTTCACCGCCGTCCTCGGCATTGCTGTCGTGCTCGGGTTGCCGCCGCTCGCCCACTTCCTACGGCTTGACGCGACAGCAAGCGGCGTCCTGGCAGGACTCACGGTCTACGCAGTGCCGCAGGTCTTCGCCGCCGCATCCCCCATGGGTGTCGCTGCGGTTCAGATGGGGACGGTGGTGAAACTCGTTCGCGTTCTGATGCTCGGCCCCGTGGTGACCATGCTGTCACTGCTGAAAGTCGGCCGGGGCAAGGCACAGCTGGTCAGCAAGGGCCCAAGGCCAAAGGCTACGCTCCTGCCAGGATTCATCGTGGCATTCCTGATGCTCGCTACTGCCCGCTCATTTGGCTTCATTTCGGAATCAGCGGTACGGCCAGCGCACGAGATCAGCAATGTGCTCACGATCATCTCCATGGCTGGCCTGGGGCTTGGCGTGGACCTGCGGCACGTGACGGCTGCCGGTCCCCGTGTATCCCTCACCGTCACGCTGTCGCTGCTGTTCCTCGGCGTGTTCGCGCTTGCGGTCATTCGAATCGTGGGGCTGGGCTAAGCATGGGAAAGGTTTTCCTTGCTCTTGCTCTTGCCCTGGCCATCTCACCGCTGGTGTTCTTCAGTCTATGGCCGCGATCGCTAATCTCGGCTGCGCCCGCTGCAACACATGAAGAACTGGCGCGCCGCGATGGCATCCCATACCTAGGGCCTCAGAGTTCAAGCCTCGAGGTGACGGTTTTCACCGACTACCGATGCCAGCACTGCAAACGGCTCCACGAGTCGCTTCAAACGCTCCGCGCCGAGCTTCCAGGTCTGAAGGTGTTGCATCGGCACTGGCCCATTCTCGGAGACGAATCCGTCGCCTGTGCACGCCTTGCGATCGCCGCCGATCTACTGAGACAGTACGACGGCGCCGACGCAGCAATGGCCAAGCTCTCCAAGCAAAGCTCATCCCTCGACCGCGATGGCTTATTGCAGGAAGCAGGATTTGACGTGCCCAGGCTGAAGGCCGTAGCCGCCAGGCATCAACGCGACATTGATCAGCGGCTCGCTGCCAACAAGGCGCTGGCCAAGGCCCTCGGACTGCAAGGCACACCAGCCATCGTGATCGGGGGCCAACTGATAGAAGGTGCCCCCACCCTTGCGACCCTTCGCCAGATGCTGGTCAGGCCGGCCCAGGCACCTTGACTTGCGCACCGAGGTCGATCCGCAGCGCGTCGGCTGCAGCGAAGCTTGAACACCGCTCGCAGCTACGGCCGGCGTGACGACACCAATGAGCGACCGAAAACTTTCTGGCGCGACGGAATCAAACGGCTCTGTCGACGCTCTCTTGCAGCGGGACTCTGTCCTGAGTCATCAATCCTTGGAACCAAACGATGAACCGTTTCCTTCGCCTTTCCCTCTTGGCGCTGTGCAGTAGCGCTGCCTTCATGACGCCAGTGATCTCGGCCGTCGCTGAGGGCGTAGCCCCGCGTGTCACCTTCGATGGCCAAATTCGCAATAACTCTTTGGCATTGAGTCCTGACGAACGGACGGCGGTGGTCTCCTATAGCGAACGATCCGAGGTGATCGTCTACGACCTCGCGAAAAATGCCGTCCGGGGCGTTCTTAGGGGCTACGTCACGCCACGCAACATCGTCTTCGCGCCAGACGGCAACAGCTTCTACGTCTCGGACTCCAGCCTCGGCACAGTGACGCGGGTGGAAACCTCCAGCTTGGTCACGACCGCCAAGTTGGGGGCGGGACCAGGTGCCTTTGGCACTGTACTCAGCAAGGATGGCGCGACGCTCTACATCAACAATCAGGCCAGCAGTACTGTCACACGCATGTCGACTGTCAGTGGGCTTGCAGGTGCGGTGATCACCGGCTTCGCTCAGCCGCGCCAGGGCGTGCGCCTGAGTCCAGATGGTGACAAGCTCTATGTCACCAATTTTCTGGGCGACAAGGTCACGATCGTCGACACGAAAACCGACAAGATCGACGGCGAGATCAGCGGCTTCAACAAGATTCGCGCCATCTCTGTCACGGCCGATGGCAAGACGATGTTCGCCGCCAACAGCGGGAGCAACGACATTGCGGTGGTGGATGTCGGCGCACGACGCATCGCCAAGACGATCCCCGTCGGTCGTGATCCTTATGGCGCCGCATTGACGCCCGATGGTCGCTTTGTGTACTCCGGCAATCTCGGCGACAACAGCCTGTCCGTCATCGATGTGGCTTCGCAGAAAGTGGTCGCGACCATCGAGGGCTTCAAGCAGCCGCGCCAAGCTATCGTCTTCACACGCGACGGGCAGTTGGCCTACGTGCTCAACGAAGACCTGAGCGTTGCTCGGGTCGATCGCGCCGCACAGCGCGTCGTGGGGACCCTTGACCTGCTCGGGATTTCCGAGACAGTAATTCCTAGAAGACGGCGGGTTGCAGGTCTTGACGGAGTTGTTGTTTGAACTCCGTCGGGGTCAAGTATT
>RXJW01000051.1 GCA_003963005.1 Burkholderiales bacterium | reverse complement strand
CATGGGCATCAACCGCAACGCGATCGCCTCCTACCTGATCAGCCTGTACTGCTCGCTGGCGGTGCACAGCGACGACGCGCTGGCCGTGCTCGAAGATGTGGAAGTGGGCAAGTACCATGAGTACCCTGACACCTACCGCTGAGGTGACGGAGAGCCCGTTCGACGTGGCGGCGCTGGCGCGGCTGGCCAATGAGATCTTCGGCAGCCTGAACACGGGCTCGGCCCCGTCGCTGCAGCCCACGGCCTCGGCCGGCGGGCTCAACGTGCCCGCCAACCCGCTGCCGCCCGGCGTGCCCACCGGCCCGTTGCCGCAGCCCACGACGACGCAGTTTGCCGGCCTGGGGGCAGCCGCTCCCGGGCTCAACCTCGCGCCGACCGGCCCGGACCACGCCGCCGCCCTCGCCCGCCCGTCTCCCGCCCGCGCACCGCACGCGCAGGCGGGCAATGGCGTGCCCGACGTGCTGCTGACCAGCGTGCCCGGCCTGGACGGCCGCACGGGCGGCCAGGTGCTCGGCGTTCCGCCGGGCATCGCACCGCCAGCCCGCGAAGCCGCAGCGCCGGCGGGCTACTATTTCCTGGAGCCTGCGCCAGGTGCTGCGCCACAGCAACCCTCGCTCTACGTGCTGGACCTGGCCCGCCACCCCGGCGCCCACGGCCATCACGCGGGCGAGCTGCCGAACAAGCACCAGCTGCAGGGCCAGCGCCAGCCCTTCGACGTGCACGCCATCCGGCGCGACTTCCCCATCCTGGCGGAACGCGTCAACGGCAAGCCGCTGGTGTGGTTCGACAACGCGGCCACCACCCAGAAGCCCAAGGCCGTCATCGACCGGCTGACGCACTTCTACGAGCACGAGAACAGCAACATCCACCGTGCCGCCCACACGCTGGCGGCGCGGGCGACGGACGCCTACGAGAACGCCCGCAAGACGGTCGCCACCTTCGTGAACGCCCGCTCGGCCGACGAAGTGATCTTCGTGCGCGGGGCCACCGAGGCCATCAACCTCGTGGCCAACACCTGGGGCGAGCAGCACGTCGGCGCGGGGGACGAGATCGTCGTCTCCCACCTGGAGCACCACGCCAACATCGTGCCCTGGCAGCAGCTCGCGGCCCGCAAGGGCGCGCACCTGCGCGTGATCCCCGTGGACGACACCGGCCAGGTCATCCTGTCCGAGGCGCAACGCCTGATCGGCCCCAAGACCAAGCTGCTGGCCGTCACCCAGGTCAGCAATGCACTGGGCACGGTGGTGCCGGTGCAGGAGCTGGTGGCCATCGCGCAGCGCCAGGGCGTGACGACGCTGGTGGACGGTGCGCAGTCGGTGTCCCACCTCGCGGTGGACGTGCAGGCCATCGGCTGTGACTTCTTCATCTTCAGCGGCCACAAGATCTTCGGCCCCACCGGCATCGGCGCCGTCATCGGCCGCAAGGACGTGCTCGACGCCATCCCCCCATGGCAGGGCGGCGGCAACATGATCGCTGACGTCACCTTCGAGCGCACGGTGTTCCAGCCGGCCCCGGCCAAGTTCGAGGCCGGCACCGGCAACATCGCCGATGCCGCCGGCCTGGGGGCGGCGCTGGACTACGTGAGCCGCATCGGCCTGCACCACATCGCGCGCTACGAGCACGACCTGCTGGCCTACGCCACCGAGGCGCTGCGCCCCATCCCGGGCGTGCGCCTGGTGGGCACGGCGGCCGACAAGGCGAGCGTGCTGAGCTTCGTGCTGGCCGGGCACGAGACGGCGGCGGTCGGCAAGGCGCTGGCCGAGGAAGGGATCGCGGTGCGCTCCGGCCACCACTGCGCCCAGCCCATCCTGCGCCGCTTCGGCCTGGAGGCGACCGTGCGGCCGTCCTTCGCGTTCTACAACACCTGCGACGAGATCGACCATTTCATCGCCGTGGTCCGGCGGCTCGCCCGCGCCTGAGTCCGGACACCCGCTCCGCCCCCGCGGCCGGTCGCATCTGATGCGACCGGCCGCTTCTTTTTGGGGCCGCGCGCTGCGTTGATGCGCCGGGCAAGGATGGACATGCGGAGAAAGCGCTTGGGCGGCTCTCTTAACACTTGGAAACTTTCCTTCCCATAACTTCACTCAAGCCGCATATGAAGCCTCTGCGCACTTTGCTGCTGGGCCTGGGCCTGGCGTTGTCGTCGGCCGCCTGGGCGAATGCCAACGAGGTGCTGGTCAGCACCGACTGGCTGGAAAAGAACCTCAGCGATCCCAAGCTCCGCATCCTGGAAGTCAGCGTCAACCCGGGCCAGTTCGAGCGCGGACACATCCCGGGCGCCAGCAACCTGGCATGGCACACGGACCTCGTCGACCCGGTGCGGCGCGACATCGCCAGCCCCGCCGCCCTGGAGCAGGTGCTGCGCAAGGCCGGCGTGTCCAGCGACAGCACCATCGTGCTCTACGGTGACAACAACAACTGGTTCGCTGCCTGGGGCGCCTGGGTGCTGGACGTCTACAACGTGAAGAACGTGAAGCTGCTCGACGGCGGCCGCAAGAAGTGGGAAGCCGAGAACCGCCCGCTGTCCCCCATCGCCAACGCCTTGCCGGCTGGCAACATCAAGCTGGCGGCGGCCAACACCGCGCTGCGGGCACGCCTGGCCGACGTGGTCGCCGTGGCCGAAAAACGCAGCAACGCCGCCCTGGTGGACATCCGCTCGGCCGACGAGTACAGCGGCAAGGTCTTCGCACCGGCCGGGGTGCAGGAACTGGCCGTGCGCGCCGGCCATGTGCCGGGCGCCGTGAACGTGCCGTGGGGCCAGGCCGTCGCGGCGGACGGCACCTTCAAGCCCGTGGAGGAACTGCGCAAGCTGTATGCCGCCGCGGGCGTGGATGGCAGCAAGCCGGTCATCACCTACTGCCGCATCGGCGAGCGCTCCAGCCACACCTGGTTCGCCTTGAAGAAGCTGCTCGGCTACGAGGTGCGCAACTACGACGGCTCCTGGACGGAGTACGGCAACACCGTCGGCGTGCCGGTGAACAACCCGGCGGGGACGGTCTGGGGTGGCAAGTGACGGCTCGGCGGTGAGCGCGCCGGCGCCCGCGCGCCTGCTGCCCGGTTGGCGACAGGTGCTGCCCGGCGCGGCCGTCCTGCTGGCCGTGGCTGCGCTGTGGCAGGGCCAGCTTCAGACGCTGCCGGATGCCCGGGCGCTGGGGCTGTCGCTGCTGCTCGGGCTGCTGTTCGGCGCGTTGCTTCAGCGATCGCGGTTCTGCTTCTATTGCGTGAGCCGCGATTTCCTGGAGCAGCGCGACGCGCGCGGCCTGCTCGGCGTGCTCGCCGCGCTGGCGGTCGGCACGCTGGGCTACCACGCGGTGTTCGGCGCCTTCCTGCCCGACCCCCAGGGCACCCGCCTGCCACCTGGCGCCCACATCGGTCCGGTGAGCTGGGTGCTGGTGGCCGGCGGCGCCAGTTTCGGCCTCGGCATGGCCCTCGCGGGCTCCTGCATCAGCGCGCTCTGGTACCGCCTGGGCGAAGGCGCACTCGCTGCGCCGTTCGCACTCGGCGGCGCGCTGCTGGGGTTCGGGCTGGGCTTCCTGAGCTGGAACACGCTCTACCTGCACGCGCTGCAGGAAGCGCCCACCCCCTGGCTGCCGCAGCAACTCGGCTACGCCGGATCGCTCGCGCTCCAGTTGGGCGTGCTGGCCGTGCTGGCCCTCGCCCTGGCCCGCTGGCATCGGCCACCGGCGCCGGCAGCGGGGGAACAGGCGTGGTGGCAGCGTCGCTGGCCGACCCACGTGGGCGGCGTGCTGATCGGTGCGCTCGCCACGGCCGCCTACCTGCGCGTGGCACCCCTCGGCGTCACTGCCGACCTGGGCAGCTGGGCTCGCACCGGGGCCGACGCCGCCGGCCTGCTGCCCGCGCGCCTGGAGGGCCTGGACGTGCTCCGGGGGTGCGCCACGGTGGTCAAGGCCAGCCTGTGGTCCAACAACGGCGTGTTCGTGCTGGGGCTGGTGGCCGGCGCGGGGGCCTGCGCGCTGCTCGCCGGCGACTTCCGCCCTCGCCGCCCGACGGCCGCGGAGATCGGGCGCCACCTGCTGGGCGGCGTGCTGATGGGCTGGGGCGCCATGGTGGCGCTCGGCTGCACCGTGGGCACCTTGCTGTCCGGGATCATGGCTGCCGCGGTCTCGGGCTGGCTGTTCGCCGCCAGCTGCGGCGCGGGGCTGGTGCTCGGCTGGTGGCTGCGCAGGCGCTTGGGAGGCAAGCTACATGCGGTCAGCGCATAAGGGCGGGCAATTTGGTCAGTTGGCCGATTCCCGCGCAGACTCTAGTCTTACGCGTTTTCCGCATGAGGCCACCATGAGCCCAACTGTCAGCGAGGCACCCGGGCACACGGCTGCCGCCTCGTCCTCCGCCATCACGATCCGCCCGCTGCCGGGCAGCTTTGCCGCCGAGGTGCTCGGGCTCGACCTGAGCCAGCCGCTGGCCGACGACGATTTCCGCCGCATCCACCAGGCCCACCTGGACCACCACGTGCTCGTCTTCCGCGACCAGCACATCACCCCGCAGCAGCAGATCGATTTCAGCCGCCGCTTCGGCCCGCTGCAGATCCACGTGCTGCACCAGTTCCAGCTGCCCGGTCACCCGGAGATCCTGATCGTGTCCAACATCGTCGAGAACGGCCGGCCGGTCGGCCTCGGGGATGCCGGGCACTACTGGCACTCCGACCTCTCCTACGTCGAGAAGCCCAGCCTCGGTTCGATGCTGCTCGCGCAGGAACTGCCGGCCGAGGGCGGCGACACCCTGTTCGCCGACCAGCACGCCGCCTGGGACGCACTGCCCGAGCCGCTGAAGGCCCGCGTGCGGCACCTGAAGGCCGAGCACTCCTACCTCGCCAAGTACGAGGAGCTGCGGGCCCGCAGCCCCTGGCGGCCCAAGCTCAGCGAAGAACAGATCGCGCAAGTGAAGCCGAGCGTCCATCCGGTCGTGCGCGCCCACCCCGAAACCGGCCGCCTGGGCCTCTTCGTCAGCGAGCACTTCACGACCCGCATCGTCGGCCTGCCCGACGACGAGAGCCGCGCGCTGCTGGCCGAGCTTTTCGAACGCAGCACGCTGCCCGCCTTCCAGTACCGCCATGTCTGGCGCGACGGCGACATGGTGTTCTGGGACAACCGCTCGGTCGTCCACCTCGCCACCGGCTGCCCCGAGCACCTGCGCCGCCGGTTGAACCGCACCACCATCGAAGGCACGACGCCCCAATGACATCGATCCTGCGCCGCCTGGCGCTCTCCACCCTCATCGCCTTGCCGCTGGCCGCCCAGGCCGAAGGCCGCATCCGCATCGCCGAGCAGTTCGGCATCGTCTACCTGCTGCTGGACGTCGCCAAGGACCAGCAACTCATCCAGAAGCACGGCAAGGCCCAGGGCCTGCCCGAGGTGCAGGTGGAGTTCGTCGAGCTCTCCGGGGGCGCCGCGGTCAACGAGGCGCTGCTGTCCGGCAGCATCGACATCGCCGGCGCCGGTGTCGGCCCGCTGCTCACCATCTGGGACCGCACCAACGGCAAGCAGAACGTGCGGGGCGTGGCCTCGCTGGGCAACTTTCCCTACTACCTGACCAGCACCAACCCGGCGGTGAAGACCATCGCCGACTTCTCCGACAAGGACCGCATCGCCACGCCGGCGGTGGGCGTGTCGGTGCAGTCGCGCATCCTGCAGCTGGCCTCCGCCAAGCTCTGGGGCGATGCGCAGTTCAACCGCCTGGACAAGCTGCAGGTCGCCCTGCCCCACCCCGAGGCAACGGCGGCGCTCATCAAGGGCGGCACCGAGATCAATGCCCACTTCGGCAACCCGCCCTTCCAGGAGCAGGTGCTGGCCGGCAACCCGAACGCCCACATCGTGCTGAAAAGCTACGACGTGCTCGGCGGCCCGTCCTCGGCCACGGTGCTGTACGCGACCGAGAAGTTCCGCAAGGACAACCCCAAGACCTACCGTGCGTTCATCGACGCGCTGACCGAGGCGGCCAAGCTGGTGAAGGCCGACCCGGAGAAGGCCGCCGACATCTACCTGCGCACCAACAAGAGCAAGGTCGACCGCGCACTGCTGCTGAAGATCATCAAGAGCCCGGAGGTCGACTTCAAGCTCACGCCGGAGAACACCTTCGCCCTGGCGGAGTTCATGCACCGCGTGGGCGCCATCAAGAACAAGCCGGCTTCGGTGAAGGACTACTTCTTCGACGACGCCCACATCGCGAGCGGGAGCTGAGCATGGTGGCGAGCGGCGCCCAGGAGCAGGCGGCCGTCGTGGCGGCGGCCGAGCCGCTGCTGAGCGTGCGCCGGCTGACGCTGGAGTACCGCACCGACCGCCAGCGCATCCGCGCGACGCACGAGGTGAGCTTCGACGTGCAGGCGGCCGATCGCTTCGTGCTGCTGGGCGCGTCCGGTTGTGGCAAGAGCTCGCTGCTCAAGGCCATCGGCGGCTTCATCGCCCCGACGGCCGGTGACATCCTGCTCGGCGGTGAACCGGTCCGCGGCCCCGGCCCGGACCGCGTCGTCGTGTTCCAGGAGTTCGACCAGCTGCCGCCCTGGAAGACGGTGCGTGACAACGTCGCCTTCGGCCTGACGGCGTCGAGACAATGCAGCCGCGATGAAGCCCGGCAACGCGCGACCGAGGCCCTCGCCACGGTCGGTCTCTCCCGCTTTGCCGAGGCCTACCCGCACCAGCTCAGCGGCGGCATGAAGCAGCGCGTGGCCATCGCCCGGGCGCTGGCCATGCGGCCCCGCGTGCTGCTGATGGACGAGCCCTTCGCCGCACTCGACGCCCTCACCCGCCGCAGCCTGCAGGAGGAACTGCTGCGCCTGTGGCAGGAGCTGCGCTTCACGCTGATCTTCGTGACCCACTCCATCGAGGAAGCCCTGCTCATCGGCAACCGCATCCTCGTGCTGTCGCCCCACCCGGGCCGCGTGCGCGCCGAACTGGATGCGGCCGCCTTCGGCCTGCACAACACCGGCAGCGATGCCTTCCAGACGCAGCAGCAGCGCATCCACGACCTGCTGTTCCATCCATGAGCACAGCGCCGGACCGTCCCAACCAAGCTCGCGCCCGCCCGGCCGGACAGCGCGGCGCGCGAAGGGTGTACCCATGAGCGACCAGCCCCTCCCCACGTCCGCCCGCCCCGAGCTCCTGTTCGACCTGCCGCCGCTGCCGCCTCAAGCAGCAGAAGCGCCGGTCAGCCTCGCGCGCCGGCTGTGGCAGCGCGACGGCTTGCGCCAGGCCGTCGTGCTGATTGCGCTGGCCGGCCTCTGGGAAGCCGCAGCCTGCTGGGCCGGCAACGATTTGCTGCTGCCCGGGGTCCTGCAAGCCGCCCGCGCCTGGTGGGACGACCTGCACAACGGTGAACTGCTGACCCGCACCGGCATCTCGCTGGGCCTGTTGCTGCAGGGCTATGCGCTGGGCGTGGCCCTCGCGCTCGGCCTGTCGGCCGTGGCCGTGGCCACCCGCACCGGGCGTGACGTGCTGAGTGCGCTGACCGCCCTGTTCAACCCGCTGCCGGCGATCGCGCTGCTGCCGCTGGCCCTGCTGTGGTTCGGCCTGGGCGCGGGCAGCCTCGTCTTCGTGCTGGTGCATGCCGTGCTGTGGCCGGTGGCCCTGGCGACGCTGTCGGGCTTCCAGGGTGTGCCCGAGACGCTGCGCATGGCCGGCCGCAACTACGGCCTCACCGGCCTGCGCTATGTGCTGCAGATCCTGGTGCCCTCGGCCCTGCCGGCCATCCTGTCGGGCCTGCGCATCGGCTGGGCGTTCGCGTGGCGCACGCTGATCGCGGCCGAGCTGTTCTTCGGCGCCTCGTCGGGCCGCGGCGGCCTGGGCTGGTACATCTTCCAGAGCCGCAATGAGCTGATGACCGACAAGGTCTTCGCGGGTCTCGCCACCGTGGTGCTGATCGGCTGGGTCGCCGAACGGCTGGTGTTCGACAGCCTGGAGCGCGTCACCGTGCGGCGCTGGGGCATGCAGCGCTGACACCGCCCCCGGGCGCTCGCGCCCGGACCTCATATGCATCGACGGAATCCTTCCTTCGCCGGCGGCGCAGGCTTGCCTAACCTGACGGTTTGCTTCACCCCATCGCATGAGCACCGTCCTGCAGTTCACCCCCACGTCGTCACGCCCGTCCGCGCTGTCGCAGGCGGACGCCCTGGCCCTGGCCGAACCCGTCGCCCAGGCACTGGCCGCCACCGCGATCGAGCGCGACCGGGCCGGCGGGCATGCCGCGGCTGAACGCGAACGCATCCGCCAGAGCGGCCTGCTCGCCCTGACCATTCCGACCGAGCACGGCGGGCTGGGCGCCAGCTGGCCCACGTTCTACCGGGTGCTGCGCCGGCTGGCCCAGGCCGACAGCGCCCTGGCGCACGTGTTCGCCTTCCACCACCTGCAACTCGCCGGCGTGCTGCTCTACGGCACGGCCGAGCAGCAGGAACGGCTGCTCGGCCTGACCCTGTCGCAACGCTGGTTCTGGGGCAATGCGCTGAACCCGCTGGACAAGCGCCTGGCCGCCACCGACAGCCCCGTCGGCTATCGGCTGGACGGCGTGAAGAGCTTCGCCTCGGGATCGGTGGGGTCCGACATGCTCACCATTTCCGCCTGGCATGCGGCCACCCACAGCCCGCTGATCGCCGTGCTGCCGACGCAGGCCGACGGCATCACCGTGCATGCCGACTGGGACGCCTTCGGCCAGCGCCAGACCGACAGCGGCACGGTGAGCTTCGAGGCCGTCGCCCTGCCCCGTGCCGACGTGCTGCAGCGCCCGGGCACCACGCCCACGCCCCGCGCGACGCTGCGCTCGCAGATCGCGCAGCTGATCATGGCCAACCTGTACCTGGGCATCGCCCAAGGGGCCCTCGCGGCCGGCGTGCGCTTCAACCGCGAAGAGGCGCGGCCCTGGTTCCAGTCGGGCGTCACGGCCTCGGTCGACGACCCTTTCGTGCAGCACCGCTACGGCGAACTGCGCCTGCTGGTGCGCCCGGCCGAAGCCGTTGCCGATGCCGCGGCCGACACCCTGCAGCAGGCCCTTGACGAGGGCGCTGCCCTCACCGCCGCCGGCCGCGGCCAGGTGGCGATCGCCATCGCCGAGGCCAAGGTGCTGGCGCACCGCGCGGCGGTGGAGGTGAGCAGCCAGTTGTTCGAACTGACGGGCGCCCGCTCGACCTCGGCCCGCTACGGGCTCGACCGCTTCTGGCGCAACGCCCGGGTCCACACCCTGCACGATCCGGTGGACTACAAGCTGCGCGACATCGGCAGGCATGCCCTGAGCGGCGAGTGGCCCGAGCCCTCGGCCTACTCCTGAGCGCCGCCGTGAGCCGCCCCCTGCGATTCAACGCGTTCCAGATGAACACCGTCGGCCACCAGTCGCCGGGGTTGTGGACGCATCCGCGCGATCAGTCGCACCGCTACCACGACCCGGAGCACTGGGTGGCGCTCGCGCGCCTGCTGGAGCAGGGCCGCTTCGACGGGGTCTTCCTGGCCGACGTGCTCGGCGTGTACGACGTCTACCAGGGCAGCGCCGACGCCGCGCTGCGCCATGCCGTGCAGGTGCCGGTGAACGACCCGCTGGCCCTCGTGCCGCTGATGGCCCAGGCCACCGAGCACCTGGGCTTCGGCGTGACCTGCGCGCTCACCTACGAGCACCCCTACCCGTTCGCCCGCCGCATGTCCACGCTGGACCACCTCACGCGCGGCCGCATCGGCTGGAACATCGTCACCGGCTACCTGGACAGCGCCGCACGCAACCTCGGCCTGCCGCGCCAGCTGGCCCACGACGAGCGCTACGACGTCGCCGACGACTACCTGGCCGTCGTCTACAAGCTCTGGGAGCTGAGCTGGGACGACGACGCCGTGCGCCGCGACAAGCAGGCCGGCGTGTTCACCGACCCGCGCAAGGTTCACCCCATCCGGCACCACGGGCCGCACTACCAGGTGCCGGGCATCCACCTCTGCGAACCCAGCCCGCAGCGCACGCCAGTGCTCTACCAGGCCGGCAGTTCGCCGCGCGGAAAGGCGTTTGCGGGGCAGCATGCCGAGTGCGTGTTCGTCAGCGGGCCGAGCACGGCCGTGGTGTCGCGCTACGTGCGCGACCTGCGCGCCGCCGCCCAGGCGGCCGGACGGCGCCCGGAGGACCTGCTGATCTACGCCCAGGCCCTCGTCATCACCGGCGAGACCGAGGCCGATGCGCGTGCCAAGCTGGCCGACTACCGCCGCCACATCGACATCGAGGCCGCGCTCGCGCTGCTGTCGGGATGGACGGGCGTCGACTTCGGCCGCTACCCGCGCGATGCGACGGTGGAGTACCTGGACACCGACGCCGGCCGCGGCGCGCTCGCCTCCTTCAGCCAGGCCGACCCCGACCGACGCTGGACGGTGGGCGAGGCCGCCGAGTTCATCGGCCTCGGCGGCCGCGCGCCCGTGTTCACCGGCAGCCCGGTGCAGGTGGCCGACGAACTCGAAGCCTGGGCCGACGCCACCGGCGTGGACGGCTTCAACCTCGCCTATGCCGTGGCGCACGAGTCCATGGCGGACGTCGTCCACTGGCTGATCCCCGAACTGCAGCGCCGCGGCCGCTACCCGCGCGAGTACGCGCCCGGCACGCTGCGCCGCAAGCTCTTCGGCCAGGCCGACCGCCTGCCTGCCACCCACCCGGCACGGCAACTGCGCCTGGACGCTGCCGCACCGACCCCCTGACGCCCTGGAGAGACTGACCATGCAACGACGCCATCTGCTGCAAGCCGCTGCCGCCGGCCTGGCCGCCCCCGCCTTCGTGCACGCTGCCGGCGAGAAGCCGCGCGAACTGCGGCTCGACTTCGCCACCTACTCGCCCTCCAGCCTCGTGCTCAAGCGCTTCGGCTGGCTCGACGAGGAATTCAAGCAGCGCGGCATCCCGGTCAAGTGGGTGCAGAGCGCCGGCAGCAACCGCGCGCTCGAGTACCTCGCCGGCAACAGCATCGACATCGGCTCCACCGCCGGGCTGGCCGCCCTGCTGGCCAAGACGAACGGCAACCCGATCCGCGCGCCCTACATCTTTTCGCGGCCCGAATGGACGGCGCTCGTCGTGCCCAAGGACAGCCCGATCAAGACCCTGGCCGACCTGCGCGGCAAGAAGATCGCCGCGACCAAGGGCACCGACCCCTACCTCTTCCTGCTGCGTTCGCTGCACACCGTCGGCTTGAAGCGTTCGGACATCGAACACGTGAGCCTGCAGCATGCCGACGGCCGCGCCGCGCTGGAGCAGGGTCGCGTGGACGCCTGGGCGGGGCTCGACCCGCTGATGGCCGCCAGCGAGCTCAATGGCGGCTCCCGCCTGCTTTACCGCAACGTGGCCTTCAACACCTACGGCTTCCTGAACGTGCGGGACGAGTTCATCGAGCGCTACCCCGAGGAGGTGCGGCGCGTCATCGGCCACTACGAGCGGGCGCGGCAGTGGATCCGCGCGAACACCACCGAGGCGGCCAAGATCCTCGCCGAGGAGGCCAAGGTCGACCTTACCGTCGCCCTGCTGCAGCTCAAGCTGCGCACCGACCTCAGCAACCCGCAGCCCGGCGCCGAACACATCCAGGCCCTGCAGGCCGCAGCCCCCATCCTCGTGGACGAAGCCCTGGTCAAGCCGGGCGCGGACCTGCGCAAGGTCATCGACGCGCTGGTCGACACCCGCTTCGCCAACGGGTTGATCCAGGCCTGACCCATGGCCGCGGAACCGCAGGCCCTGACGGGCGTTCCCGCCACCGCGCCGCTGCGGCCGACGCTGGCCCGGCTGCCGCGCCGCAGCCTCGGCCTGCTGCTGCCGGCGCTGTTGCTGGGTGGGGTGGAGGTTGCGGTGCGGGCCGGCTGGGTCAACGGCCACCTGCTGCCGGCACCGAGCGACGTGCTGCAGGCCCTGCTCGGCCTGGGCGGTGCCGACGTCGCCGGCCATGTGCTGGCCAGCAGCCTGCGCGTGGGGCTGGGCTTCGTGGGCGGCGCGCTGCTGGCCCTCGCCGTGGGCACCCTGGTGGGCCTGTCGCGCACGGCCGAGGCGCTGCTCGACCCGAGCTTCCAGGCCCTGCGGGCGATCCCGTCGCTGGCCTGGGTGCCGCTGCTGCTGCTGTGGCTGGGCATTGATGAAGCCCCCAAGGTCACGCTGATCGCCATCGGCGCCTTCTTCCCGGTCTACATGGGCACGCTGTCGGGCATCCGCGACGTCGACCGCAAGCTGGTGGAGCTCGCGCGTCTGTACGGCCTGTCTGGCGCCACCCTGGCGCGGCGCGTGCTGCTGCCGGCAGCGGCACCGGCCGTGCTCAATGGCTTGCGCAACGGCTTGAGCCTGGCCTGGATGTTCATGGTGGCCGCCGAGTTGATCGCGGCCACCCGCGGCCTGGGCTACCTGCTCACAGACGGCCGTGAACTGGGCCGTGCGGACCTGGTGTTCGCCGCCATCCTGCTGCTGGCCACCCTCGGCAAGCTCAGCGACAGCCTGATGCGGCGCTGGGAGGACCGCGCCCTCGCCTGGCGCGACAGCCTCGGGAGCATCGCGCGATGAGCAGCCCCACCCGCCTGTCGGCCCGCGCGGCCGCGGTGACGCACGAGGCCGCGGCGGCGCCGCTGCTACACCTCCAGGTGCTGTCCAAGCGCTTCGGCGAGCGGCAGATCCTGCGCGACGTCTCCCTGTCCCTGCAGCCCGGTGAGATCGTCAGCCTCGTGGGCGCCAGCGGCTGCGGCAAGAGCACTCTGCTGCGCATCGCCGCCGGGCTGGACAAGGACTTCACCGGCCTGATTCGCGTCGGCGGTGACGACCGCCCGCGCGGGCCGCATGACATCGGCGTCGTCTTCCAGGAGCCGCGGCTCTTCCCGTGGCTGGACGTGGCGCAGAACGTGGCCTTCGCCGCCGGTTCGCCACCACGGCCCGATGCACGGGCGCTGGGCTTGCTGGAGGAGGTCGGCCTCGCGGCGCAGGCCCGCTCGCTGCCCAAGCAGCTCTCCGGCGGCCAGGCGCAGCGCGCCGCCATCGCCCGGGCGCTCTACACCGAGCCCCGCGTGCTGCTGCTGGACGAGCCCTTCTCCGCGGTCGATGCCTTCACCCGCATGAAGCTGCAGGACCTGCTGGCCGACGTCGCCCGGCGCCACGGCGTGACGCTGCTGCTGGTCACCCACGACATCGAGGAGGCGGTGCTGCTGGGCGATCGCGTCGTCGTGCTCGGCACCGAGGCGCGCGGCATCGTCGACGAGGTGGCGGTGCCCCTGCCCCGCCCGCGCGAGCGGCGCGACGCCAACCTCGCCGCGCTGCGCACGCAGGTGCTGGACGCGCTGCACGCCGCGCACGCCCTCTGAAGCACGGCGCCGAGCGCATGTGCATCTGCGCATTGCGCAGTTCACGCGGGCGCGCGGGCCTCCTAGCCTGAGGGTCTGCTTTCACCGGAGACCCCCATGACCCAGCCCAACGCCCGCGACAGCTGGCGCTTCGAGACCCTGTCCGTGCACGGCGGCTACACGCCCGACCCCACCACCAAGTCGGTGGCCGTGCCCATCTACCAGACGGTGGCCTACGCCTTCGACAGTGCGCAGCACGGCGCCGACCTCTTCGACCTGAAGGTGGCCGGCAACATCTACAGCCGGATCATGAACCCGACCAACGACGTGCTGGAGAAGCGCCTCGCGGCCCTGGAAGGCGGCATCGGCGCGCTGGCGGTGGCTTCGGGCCAGGCGGCCGTCACCTACGCCATCCTGACGCTGGCCGAGGCGGGCGACAACATCGTCGCCTCCAGTGCGCTGTACGGCGGCACCTACAACCTCTTCGCACACACGCTGCCGCAGTACGGCATCAGCACCCAGTTCGCCGACTACCGCCAGCCCGACAGCTTCGCTGCCCTCATCAACGACAAGACCAAGGCCGTCTTCGTCGAGTCGCTGGGCAACCCGCAGGGCAATGTCACCGACATCGAGCAGATCGCCGCCATCGCCCATGCGCATGGCGTGCCGCTGATCGTCGACAACACCGTGCCCTCGCCCTACCTGAGCCGCCCCATCGAGCACGGGGCCGACATCGTCGTTCACTCCCTGACGAAGTATCTGGGCGGACACGGCACCAGCATCGGCGGCGCGATCGTCGACTCCGGCAAGTTCCCCTGGGCCCAGCACAAGGAGCGCTTCAAGCGCCTGAACGAGCCCGACCCGAGCTACCACGGCGTCGTCTACACCGAGGCCCTGGGGCCGGCGGCCTACATCGGCCGGGCGCGCGTCGTGCCGCTGCGCAACACCGGTGCGGCGCTGTCGCCCTTCAATGCCTTCCAGATCCTGCAGGGCATCGAGACCCTGGCGCTGCGCCTGGACCGCATCAGCGACAACGCCACCGCCATCGCCCGGCACCTCAAGACCCACCCGAACGTGAGCTGGGTGAATTACGCCGGGCTGGAAGACCACCCCGACCACGGTCTCGTGCGCAAGTACCTCTCGGGCAAGGCCTCGGGCATCGTCACCTTCGGCGTGAAGGGGGCGCCGGGCGAAGGCCGTGAGCGCGGCGCGCGCTTCCTGGACGCGCTGCAGCTGTTCACGCGCCTGGTGAATATCGGCGATGTGCGATCCCTCGCCACCCACCCCGCCTCCACCACGCACCGCCAGCTCTCGCCGGCCGAGCTGGACAAGGCCGGCGTGGGCGAGGACGCAGTGCGGCTGTCCATCGGCATCGAGCACATCGACGACCTGAAGGCCGACCTCGACCAGGCGCTGGCGGCGGCGTGATCAGCCGCGGGCCAGGCGGCGCTCCGTCGCCCGGCCCAGCAGCGTGAGGCTGTAGCACATCACGAAGTAGCTGCCGGCGAGCGTCAGGTAGACCTCGACCGGCTTCACCAGCACCTGGGCATTGATCTGGTTGGCGATGTAGCTCAACTCCGACAGACCGATGATGGTGCCCAGCGACGTCTCCTTGATGGTCGCGACGAACTGGTTCACGAGCGACGGCAGCATGTGCCGCGTGGCCTGCGGCAGCAGCACCAGGCGCAGCGCCTGCGGGCGGCTCATGCCGAGGGACAGCGCTGCGTTCAACTGCCCGCGGGGCAGGGCCTGGAGCCCCGCGTGCACGATCTCGGCCAGGTAGGCCGCGTCGAACACCACCAGGGCGATCAGCATCGTGTTGAACTGGTCGGTCTTGTGCCCGGTCACCACCGGCAGGAAGAAATAGGCCCAGAACACCACCATCAGCAGCGGCGTGCCGCGGATGACCCACACCCAGGCCGTGACGGGCCGGCGCAGCCAGGCTCGCGGGCTGAACCGGGCCACGCCGAGCGCGATCCCCAGGGGCAAGGCCAGCACGAGGCCGAGCGTGGCCAGCAGCACCGTCAGCGCCAGGCCGCCCAGCGGGCCGTGCGGGTACTGGCCGACCAGGAAGTAGACCCAGTAGGTCTCGACGAGCTCGCTCATCGCCGCGCTCCTGCCGGCGACAGCCGCGCCTGCGCCCATTGCGCCAGGCCCGTCAGCAGCAGCGAGATGGACAGATAGGCCACCGTCACCAGCGCGAAGGTCTCGAAGCCGCGGAAGGTGGCCGACTCGACGCGCTGGGCCTGGTACATCAGCTCGGCCGTGCCGATGACGGTGGCGATGCTGGTGTTCTTCCAGAGGTTGAGGGTCTGCGACAGCAGCGGCGGCAGCGTGATGCGCAGCGCCTGCGGCAGCACCACGAGCCGCATGGCCGCGAGGTAGCTGAAGCCCAGCGCCATCGCCGCGCTCAGCTGCGCCCCGGGGACGGCACGCACGCCGGAGCGGATGTCCTCGGACATGTAGGCCGCGGTGTAGAGCGTCAGCGCCGCCCAGGCACTCACGATCTCGATCTGGCCGGCATACACGGTCGCCTTGACGGCGTCGGGCAGCAGCTCGGGCACGCCGAAATACCAGAACAGCATGTGCACGAGCAGGGGCACGCAGCGCACGGCGTCCACGTAGGCTGCCCCCACGACCTGCAGCGGCCGCAGCGGGGACAGGCGCAGCAGCGCGATGGCCATGGCCAGCGGCAGGGCCGTCAGCAGCGTGAGGCCGGTCAGCAGCAGCGACAGGCGCAGGCCGGCGAGCAGCCAGGCGAGGTAGTCGCCCTGCAACAGCGGCGCGAAGGAAAGGTCGGGCATCGGGTCAGTTTCCGCAAAGCAGAGCAGCCGCCGTCCCTCGTGAGGCCGGCGGCTGCGATCGGGTCAGGTCAGGGCAGCGGGCTGATCAGCTCTCCACCTTGTCACTGTCGATCTTGAACGTGCGCTTCGGGAACTTCAGGCGCGTCTCGGGGCCGTACCACTTGACGAAGAGCTTGTCGGCCTCGCCGCTCTTCTCCAGGCCGGCCAGCGCGCCATCCACCTCGGCCTTCAGGCGCTTCTCACCCTTGCGGATGCCGATGGCCAGCGGCTCGATGCTGATGTTCTGCTCCAGGATGCGGTACTTGTCCTTGGCCGCGCCGAGCTTGGCGTGCTGATCCAGCAGCGAGACCTCGTCGTTGACGAACGCCACGCCCTTGCCTTGCTGCAGTGCCTGGAAGGCCTGCGGGCCGGTCTCGAAGGTCACCACGTCGACCTGCGGCACCGCCTTGCGGATGTTGGGTTCCTGCGTGCCGCCCTTGATCGTGACGACCTTCTTGCCGGCGAGTTGCTGCAGGTTGCTGATGCCGCTGTCGGCCTTGACCAGCACCTTCTGGCCGGTGACGAAGGTCGTCAGCGAGAAGTCGATGACGGCCTCGCGCTCCTTGTTGTGCGTGAGCGAGGCGGCCAGCAGGTCCACGTGGCCCTGTTGCAGCTCGGGGATGCGGGCGGCCACGGCGAGCTGCTTGATCTGCAGCTTCACACCCAGCTTGGCGGCAATGGCGCGGGCGAGGTCCACTTCGTAGCCGATGATTTCGCGCGTCTTCGCGTCGATGAAGCTGTTGGGCTCGTCGGTGCCGAGCACGCCGACGACGAGCTCGCCCTTCTTCTTGATGTCGTCGAGCTGATCAGCATGAGCGGCTTGCAGGGCCAGCAGGCTCAGGCCCAGGGCGGCCAGGGTTTGGGTCAGACGGCGGCGGTTGCGCTGCATGAGAGAGTGTCCTTGTGAGAGAGAGGAAACCCGGCGGTGTGTGCCGAGGCCTCGCACTCTAGGAAGGGCGCTGCCCCCTGCCAACGACGCATTCCGCATGAGCTTGTGCTCCGGCGTCGAACGAAATTCGAGCAAGCTCATGCGGAAAGCGTTGTTGGCGCGCGAAGACTCACTTCGTAGCCTGCGAGGTCTCAAGACTCTGGCCCGCTCGCAGCGGGCCGTTTGTTTTCATGACTGCTCGACTCCCGCTGGAGGCCCGGCCCGCCGTGCTCGACCTCATCGGCAACACACCGCTGCTGCCCGTGCAGCGCCTGGACACCGGCCCCTGCCAGCTCTTCCTGAAGCTGGAGTCCCAGAACCCCGGCGGTTCGATCAAGGACCGCATCGGTCTGGCCATGATCGAGACCGCCGAGCGCCAGGGGCTGCTCAAGCCCGGCGGCACCGTCGTGGAAGCCACGGCCGGCAACACCGGCCTGGGCCTGGCGCTGGTGGCGCGGGCCAAGGGCTACCAGGTGGCCCTGGTCGTGCCGGACAAGATGTCGGCCGAGAAGGTGCTGCAGCTCAAGGCCCTGGGCGCCCAGGTGCACCTGACCCGCTCCGACGTCGGCAAGGGGCACCCCGACTACTACCAGGACGTGGCCGCCCGCCTCGTGCGCGAGATCCCCGGCGCGTGGTACGCCGACCAGTTCAACAATCCCGCCAACCCACTCGCCCACGAGACCACCACCGCGCCCGAGATCTGGCAGCAGATGGGCCATGACGTGGATGCCATCGTCTGTGGCGTGGGCTCGGGCGGCACGATCACCGGCCTGTCGCGCTACTTCCAGCGCGTGCGCCCCGGCATCGAGATGGTGCTGGCCGACCCGGTCGGTTCCATCCTGAAGGACTACATCGACACCGGGCACTTCGGCGATGCCGGCTCCTGGGCCGTCGAGGGCATCGGCGAAGACTTCATCCCGCCCATCGCCGACCTCGGCCCCGTGCGCACGGCCTACAGCATCCCCGATGCCGAGAGCTTCGCCACGGCGCGCGAGCTCTACCGCGCCGAGGGCATCCTGGCCGGCTCCTCCACCGGCACCCTGCTGGCCGCGGCGCTGCGCTACTGCCGCGCGCAGACCACACCGAAGCGCGTCGTCACCTTCGTCTGCGACACCGGCACCCGCTACCTGTCCAAGGTCTACAACGACCACTGGATGTTCGAGCAGGGCCTGCTGTCGCGCCCTCGCGTGGGCGACCTGCGCGACCTCATCGCCCGCCCCGCGGCCAGCGGCGGCGTGGTGAGCGTGAGCCCCGGCGACACGCTCAAGACCGCCTTCTCGCGCATGCGCCAGGCCGATGTGTCGCAACTGCCCGTGCTGGCCGAAGGCCGGCTCGTGGGCCTGCTGGACGAGTCCGACCTGCTCGCGCGCCTGCACGCCGACGCCGCGGCCTTCACGGCCAGCGTGTCGAGTGCGATGAGCACCGACGTCATCACGCTCGCCCCGGCCGCACCGCTGGCCGAGCTGGCGGAGCAACTGCGCCGCGGCCTCGTCGCCGTCATCGCCGACGACGCGGGCTTCCACGGCCTCGTGACCCGCGTGGACCTCATCAACCATCTGCGCAAGGAGCTTGCCGCATGAGCACCGAACGACTCGCCTTCGATACCCGCGTCATCCACGCCGGGCAGCACCCCGACCCGGTCACGGGTGCCGTCATGCCCGGCATCAGCGTCAGCTCCACCTACCGCCAGAAGAGCCCGGGCGAGCACACGGGCTACGAGTACGGCCGCACCCACAACCCCACCCGCCAGGCCTGGGAGCGCGCCGTGGCCGACCTGGAGGAAGGGGCGCAGGCCTACGCCTTCTCGTCGGGCCTGGCCGCCATGGCGACCGTGCTGGACACGCTGCCGGCCAATTCGCACATCGTCGCGGGTGACGACCTGTACGGCGGCAGCTACCGCCTCTTCGAGCGGGTGCGCAAGCACAGCGCCGGGCTGCGCGTGACCTACGTGGACAGCCGCGACCCCGCTGCGGTGCGCGCCGCGCTGGAGCCCGAGACGCGGCTGATCTGGATCGAGACGCCGAGCAACCCGCTGCTGCGCATCACCGACCTGGCCGCCGTGGCCCGCATCGCCCGCGAGCACGGCGCACTGGCGGTGGCCGACAACACCTTCGCCAGCCCCTGGGCGCAGCGGCCGCTGACGCTGGGCTTCGATCTGGTCGTGCACTCGGCGACCAAATACCTCAACGGCCACAGCGACGTCATCGGCGGCGTGGTCATCGTGGGCGGCGAGCCGCGGCAGGCGGCGCTGCGCGAGCAGCTGGGCTTCCTGCACAACGCGGTCGGTTCGGTCGCGAGCCCCTTCGACAGCTTCCTGGCCCTGCGCGGCTTGAAGACGCTGTCGCTGCGGCTGGAGCGGCACAACGCCTCGGCGGCCGAGCTCGCCGCGTGGCTCAGCGAGCAGCCGCAGGTCGAGCGGGTGCTCTACCCGGGCCTGGCGAGCCATCCGCAGCATGCACTGGCGGCGCGCCAGACGCGCGGCGGCGGCGGCATGATCAGCGTGGCTCTGAAGACCGACCTCGCCGGCGCGCGCCGCTTCCTGGAGCGTGTCGAGCTGTTCACGCTGGCCGAAAGCCTCGGCGGCGTCGAGAGCCTGATCTCCTTGCCGGCCTTGATGACGCACGCCTCGATCCCGCCGGACGTGCGCGCCCGGCTGGGCATCACCGACGCGCTGGTGCGCCTGTCGGTCGGCATCGAGGACGCCCGCGACCTGCGGCGAGACCTCGCGGCTGCGCTCGCGGCCATCTGAGCCGCGCAGCACCTCGCCCATGAAAAAGCGGCCCTTGACGGGCCGCTTTTCTTCATCGGGTGGGCACCTTACTTGGCACCCGGCGCGTAGATCTGGTCAAACACGCCGCCGTCGTCGAAGTGCGTCTTCTGCGCGGTGCGCCAGCCGCCGAACAGCTCGTCGATGGTGAAGAGCTTCACCGGGGCGAAGGTCTTGGCGTACTTGGCCGCCACCTTGGCGTCACGCGGGCGGTAGTAGTTCTGGGCGGCAATCTCCTGGCCCTCGGGGCTGTAGAGGTACTCCAGATAGGCCTGGGCCTGCTTGCGGGTGCCGCGCTTGTCGACGACCTTGTCGACGATGGCCACGGGCGGCTCGGCCAGGATGGACAGGCTCGGCGTGATGATCTCGAACTTGTCCGGGCCCAGTTCCTTCACGGCCAGGTAGGCCTCGTTCTCCCAGGCGATCAGCACGTCGCCGATGCCGCGTTCGACGAAGGTCGTCGTCGAGCCGCGCGCGCCCGAGTCGAGCACCTTGGTGTTGGCGTAGATCTTCTTGACGAAGTCCTGCGCCGTGGCCGGCGTGCCGCCGTTCTTCAGGTTGTAGCCCCAGGCGGCCAGGTAGTTCCAGCGCGCGCCGCCGCTGGTCTTGGGGTTGGGCGTGATGACCTCGACGCCCGCCTTGATCAGGTCCGGCCAGTCCTTGATGGCCTTGGGGTTGCCCTTGCGCACCAGGAACACGATCGTCGACGTGTAGGGGCTCGCGTTGTTGGGCAGCTTCTTCTGCCAGTCCAGCGGCAGCAATTGACGGTCGGCCAGCGCATCGATGTCGTAGGCCAGGGCCAGCGTGACGACGTCGGCGTCCAGGCCGTCGATGACGGAGCGGGCCTGCTTGCCCGAGCCGCCGTGCGAGGCCTTGATGCTCAAGGTCTCACCCGTCTTGGCCTTCCACTGCGCGGCGAAGGCCTTGTTGAAGTCTTGGTACAGCTCACGGGTCGGGTCGTACGACACGTTGAGCAGCGAGGTCTGGGCCAGTGAGCTGGTGGCGGCGATGGCAAGCGAAAGAGCAGTCAGGAGGCGGCGCATGGGCAGGTCGCGAGTGGATGGAGGACTTCACTCTAGGGAGGCGACTCGGCGCGCCCAACGAACAACTTCTCACAAGCTCATGCAGCAGGCTGCCCGGCCGCTGTTGACTGGCTGTTGATTTTCGTTCAGCGGTCCGCACGCATATCCATCTGCGCAAACAACCGTTCACGCGCTGAAGGCCGCTGCCTAGAGTCCGCTGCCATGACGCGCTTGCTCACCTTCCCCGACTCGCAGCACCAGGTCTTGTCGATCCGGGCCAAGGCCCTGGTGTTCGACGACCCGGCCTCGCGCGCCCTGCTGGCCCAGGCCGAGCGTGTGGCGGCGAGTGATGCCACCGTCCTGATCATCGGCGAGACCGGCACCGGCAAGGAGCTGATCGCCCGCCACATCCACCACTGCAGCGGCAGGCGAGGTCCTTTCCTGGCCGTGAACTGCGGCGCCTTCACCGAGCAACTGGTGGAGGCCGAGCTCTTCGGCCACGAAGCCGGTGCCTACACGGGGGCCACCGCGGCACGTGCCGGCTGGTTCGAGGCCGCCGCCGACGGCACGCTCTTTCTCGACGAAGTCGGCGACCTGCCGCCCGCCGTGCAGGTGAAGCTGCTGCGCGTGCTGCAGGAGCGCCAGGTCGTGCGCATCGGTTCGCGCAAGCCCATCGACGTGCGCGTTCGCCTGGTGGCTGCCACCAACGTGCGGCTGGAGCAGGCGGTGGCCGCAGGCCACTTCCGCGCCGACCTCTACTACCGCCTCAGCGTCGCCACGCTCCACCTGTCACCGCTGGCGCAGCGCCCCGGCGACATCCTGGCCCTGGCCGAGCATTTCATCGGGGTCTACAGCCGCCGGCTCAACCTGCAGGGCGTCCAGCTCAGCGCGGAAGCGCGCGATGCCCTGCTGGCCTACGCCTGGCCCGGCAACATCCGCGAGCTCGAAAACGTCATCCACTACGCGCTGATCATCTGCCGCGACGGCCGCATCGCGCGGGAGGACCTGCAGCTGCATGCCATCGCACGGCCAGGGCTGGTGTCGGCACCGGCGGTGGTGGACACACCATCGGCCGACAGCACCGACGAAGCCTTGCAGTGCGTGTTCGAGCGCCTGTTCGAGGAGCCTTCCCAGGCCCTGCAGGCCCGCATCGAAGAGGTGCTGATCCGCAGCGCCTTCGCGCACTGCCACTACAACCAGGTGCACACCGCCGCGCTGCTCGGCATCACCCGCAACGTGCTGCGCACCCAGCTCAAGCGCCTGGGTCTGCTCGCCCCGCCGCGCGCCGCGCTGCCGTCCTGCAGCGCAGCGTCCAGCCCGCCGTCCAACGCCAGCAGCCATGCCGGGCTGCGGGCCGTGGCCTGAAGACCGCCTCCTTGCCTCCATCCGCCGGCGCCCCGCGGCGCTGCCCCATTCACCTGACCCCGCCATCGCCATGACCACCTCCCAGTTCCTCCGTCGCAGCCTCGCCCCGCTGGGCTTGCTGCTGATCACATCCGCCGCCCAGGCTCAGGGCGCAGGCGACAACCCCTACGGCATCGCCTCCGTCTGGGCCAACAGCGACACCGTCACCAAGGGCGTGCTCTTCACGCTGATCGCGATGAGCGCGGGCAGCTGGTACGTCATCATCACCAAGCTGCTGCAGCAGGCCCGCCTCACGGCCCAGGCCCGCGCCGCACAGAAGGACTTCTGGAGCGCCGGCACCGTGAAGGCCGGCGCGGAGAAGCTGTCGCCCAAGAGCCCCTACCGCTACATCGCCGAAGCCAGCCTGGAAGCCACCGAGCGCCACGTGGGCCTGCGTGCCAAGGTGGACTTCGCCGACTGGGTGGACCTCTCCCTGCACCGCGCGACCGAGCGCGTGCAGCGCCAGCTCACCACGGGCCTGAGCCTGCTGGCCACGGTGGGCTCCACGTCGCCCTTCGTCGGGCTGCTCGGCACGGTCTGGGGCATCTACCACGCCCTCACCAACATCGGCATCGCCGGCCAGGCCTCGATCGACAAGGTGGCCGGGCCGGTGGGCGAGGCGTTGATCATGACGGCCATCGGCCTGTTCGTCGCCGTGCCGGCCGTGCTGGGCTACAACGCGCTGCTGCGCCGCAATGCCCTGGTGCTGGACGACGTGCGCGATTTCTCCGGCGAGCTGCACTCCGTGCTGCTGGGCTCGGGCCACGACACCTCCGCCGAGTCGGAAGCCTCCTCGCACCAACCGGCCGGCCTGACGCCTGCCCTGGCCTGAGACCCACGCCATGGCCATCCAGCTTGCGCAGGGTGCCGACGAGGCCGTCTCGTCCATCAACACGACGCCGCTCGTCGACGTCATGCTGGTGCTGCTGATCATCTTCCTCATCACCATCCCGGTGGTGAACTTCTCGGTGCCCGTGGAGCTGCCCAAGCAGCGCAACGACGTGCGTGAGAGCGAGCCCAAGGACATCGTCATCACGGTGGCGCGCGACGGCCGGCTCTACTGGTTCGACGCCCCCGTGGCCAGCAAGGATGCGCTGTTCGAACGGCTCAAGGGCATCGCGCAGCAGCAGCCCCAGCCGGAGGTGCATGTGCGCGGCGACGCCGGCAGCGACTACGCCCCCGTGGGCCGCGTGCTGCTGGCCGCCCAGCGCGCCGGCATCGCCAAGGTGGGCTTCATCACCGAACCGCCAGCGAGGCCGCTGTGAGTGCCGGTCCGCTCAGGAAGGCCGCGCGGGCACGCCGCCAGCTCGAATCGGCCCTGCCCGTGCCCGACATCAACACCACGCCCTTGATCGACGTGATGCTGGTGCTGCTGGTGATGCTGATCATCACCATCCCCGTGCAGTTGCACAGCGTGAAGCTCAACCTGCCGATCGCGCCGCCCAGTGCGCCGCCGCCGTCGCCGCCGGAAGTGGTGCGGCTGGACATCCCGCCCGGCGGCTCGGTGCTCTGGAACGGCGAGGTCCTGCCCGACGAGGCGGCCTTGCGCGAACGTCTGACGGCCGCCGGCCAGCAGACCGTGCAGCCCGAGATCCACGTGCGGCCGCAGCCCGGCGCCAAGTACGACACCTTCGCCACCGTCATGACGGCCGTTCACCAGGCCGGTCTGTCCAAGCTCGGCGTGACCGGCAGCGAACAGTTCCTCGACGATCAGCCTTGACCCTGGAGCCCCCATGAGTGCAGTCCTGACCCCTGGCGCCCTGCCCCTCGACGACACCCGGCCGGCAGCGCGCCGCCCGACGGTGGCCCCGCCGCCACCGCTGGCCGCTGCCGCACCGCTGCGCTCGCAGCGCCAGCCGCCGGCGGCCAGCAACCGCGGCACCGGCATTGCGATCGTCATCGGCCTGCACGTGCTGCTGGGCTGGGGCCTGACCTCGGGCCTGGCCAAACAGGCCGTGGACGCCATCAAGAAGCCGATCGAGCTGGCCCTGCTGCCCGAGGTGCTGCCACCGCCGCCGCCGCCACCGCCGCCGCCCAAGGTGGTGAAGATCGAGCCGGTCCAGAAGATCGTGCCGCCGCCCGCCTACGTGCCGCCGCCCGAGGTCGTCCCGGTCGTCACGCCGCCGCCGGCCCCCATCCAGGTCGTGCAGCCCACGCCGCCGAAGGAGCCGGTCGTGATCGCCGCGGCACCGGTTGTGGCGCCGCCCGCGCCGCCGCCGGCACCGGCCGTGGTCAAGCGCGAGATCAGCCTCGCCTGCCCGGGCTACGAGGCCGTCCTGGCCTCGGCACTGGAAGAAGCGATCGACCGCGTCGGCATCCGCGGCACCGTGCAGACCCTCATCAAGATCCGCGGCACGCAGGTCGTCGAGGTCACGCCGCTGTCCGGTCCGAAGGAGTACTACAAGTACGTCCAGGCCGCCGTCAAGCGCATGCGCTGCACGGCCGGCGGTGCGGATGAAGTCCAAGTCTCCCTGCCCGTCATCTTCTCCTGATGCCGGCCCCGTCCAGACGCGGCCTGCTCCAAGGCCTGGGTGCCCTCGCCCTGCTCCCGTCCGCAGCCCGTGCCGCCGAGGCGCCTCCCAACGTGGTCTTCATCCTGGCCGACGACATGGGGTATGCCGACCTCGGCGTCTACGGCCAGCGGGACTACGCCACGCCGAACCTCGACCAGCTCGCCGCGCAGGGCATCCGCTTCACGCAGGGCTATGCCAACTCGGCCGTGTGCTCGGCCACGCGATTCGGCCTCATCACCGGGCGCTACCAGTACCGGCTGCGCGGCGGGCTGGAGGAGCCCATCGCCGGTGTCGGTGACCAGATCGGCCTGCCGCCCGAGCATCCGACGCTGCCCTCACTGCTGAAGGCGCGCGGCTACCGCACCGCCCTGTTCGGCAAGTGGCACCTCGGCGCGCTGCCCCGGTTCGGCCCCCTGAAGAGCGGCTACGACGAGTTCTTCGGCAACACCGGCGGCGCGGTCGATTACTTCACCCACCGCGCCGGGGTGGGCGAACAGTTGCCCTCCGACCTGTTCGAGGGCGAGGTGCGTGTCGACAAGGCCGGCTACTACACCGACCTGATCGCCGAGTACGGCCAGGCCTTCCTGCGCCGGCACTCCAGTGCCCAGCCCTTCCTGCTCAGCCTGCACTTCACCGCGCCGCACTGGCCCTGGGAAGGCCCGGGCGACGAGGCGGTGTCCCGCCAGCTCAAGACGCTGAATCATGCCGACGGCGGCAGCCTCAAGAAGTACGGCGAGATCGTCGCGGCGCTGGATGCCGCCGTCGGCCGCGTGCTGGCCACGCTGGAGGCCCAGGGCCTCGCCCAGAACACCATCGTCGTCTTCACGAGCGACAACGGCGGCGAACGCTTCTCCAACACCTGGCCATTCAGCGGGCAGAAGTCGGAGCTGCTGGAAGGCGGCATCCGCGTGCCCACGCTGCTGCGCTGGCCCGCCCGGGTGAAGCCGGGCCAGGTGAGCGAGCAGGTGCTGATCAGCATGGACTGGCTGCCCACGCTGCTGGCCGCCGCCGGTGGTGCCCCCCACCCCGACTACCCGAGTGACGGCCGCAACCTGCTGCCGCAGATCCTCGGCCAGGCTGCACCCGTGGAGCGGCAGCTCTTCTGGCGCTACAAGGCCAACGCCCAACGCGCGGTGCGCCAGGGTGACTGGAAGTACTTCCAGACCAACGGCAACGAGTTCCTGTTCAACCTGGCGCTCGACGCCCGCGAACGCGCCAACCTGGCGGAGCGTCAACCGGCGAAGCTGCAGCAACTGCGCGACGACTGGCTGGCCTGGAACGCGCAGATGCTGCCGATCACCGACGACGTGCGGACTTACAAGATCAGCGGCAAGGTGCAGGCTGACCGGCCGGGCAACTGACGCGCCGTGCGACGAAGCCTGCCGTCGGGATCGTCAGTGCGAGTTCTCCGCGCGACGCCGCCCGGTCGTTGAGGGCGGCCTCCAGCGCGTCGAACACCGCCGGCGCCGTGCCTGGCTCCACCAGCGCCGCCCAGGCCGGCACGAAGGCCATGCGGATGAAGAAGTGGTTCAACAGGGCGGACCCGTCCGCGAACCGGAGGCGGAACGACCCGGTGGTGACCTCCTCGACGGCGAAGCCGGTGCGCGCCAGCAGCTGGCTGACCGAGTCGGGCGTCGCCCGGTGGGCGATGTGCTCGTCCAGGCGCGCCACGCTGCCCGCCTGGCCCCGGCTCGACAGCACCTGCCGGTAGACGTCGTAGAACTCCGCCATGTGTCCGACGAGATTCGTCGTCAGCAGCAGGCAGCTGCCGGGTCGCGCGACCCGCGCACACTCGGCCAGCACGGTGTCCGGCTGGTCGAAGTTGTTCACGCCGAGGTTGGAGACGATGACGTCGATCGACCGCTCCGGCAGCGGCAGGACCGCGGCATCCTGGGACAGCACGACGAGGTTGCTCAGCCCGCGCTGGGCGATCTTGCGGCGCAGCCGGTCCGTGGCCGCCCCCCAGGGGTCGACCGCATGGACGGTGGCGGCACGCCCGCAGCGCTCGGCCAGTTCGATCGACAGGAAGCCCGTGCCCGCCCCGACGTCCAGGATGGCCTGGCCCGGGCGCAGCGGCACGCGGTCCAGCATCCACAGCCCGAAGGGTGCCGACCACAGGGGCAACTCGTCGAAGAGGTCGACGAAGTCCGCCGTGGTGATGTCGATCGAGTCCAGGATGCTCATGGCAGACACCTCAGGGGCCCGGCGCCGGGCCCACCGATGGCACCGTAGCACGGCCCGTGCCGCCAGGCGGTGCACTTAGCATGTCGATCATGTCGCTCCACCTCGAAACCCCGCTGCTCGCCTCCGACCCCCTCAGCACCGCCGGACAACGTGTCTGGCTGAAGCTGGAAGCCCTGCAGCCCAGCGGCTCCTTCAAGCTCCGCGGCATCGGTCACGCCTGTGACCAGCACGCAGCGCAGGGGGCGCGCCGGCTGCTGTCGTCGTCGGGCGGCAATGCCGGGCTGGCGGTGGCCTATGCAGGGCGCCAGCTGGGCCTGCCGGTGCTGGTCGTCGTGCCCGAGTCGACTGCGGAGTGGCCGCGCACGCTGCTGCGGCGCTACGGCGCGGAGCTGGTCGTGCACGGCCGCAGCTGGATGGAGGCCAACGAGCACCTGCTGTCCCTGCGGCAACCCGGTGACGCCTTCATCCATCCGTTCGACGACCCGCTGCTGTGGCAAGGCCATGCCACGATGATTCACGAGGCCGCCCGCCAGGGGCCGAAGCCGGATGCCGTCGTGCTGTCGGTCGGCGGCGGCGGCCTGATGTGCGGCGTGCTGCAGGGCATGGCCGATGTCGGCTGGCAAGACGTGCCCCTGGTGGCCGTGGAGACCGAGGGCGCCGCCTCGCTGCAGGCGGCCGTCCAGGCCGGCCAGCTGGTCACGCTCGACGCCATCACGAGCATCGCGACCTCCCTGGGCGCACGGCGCGTGAGCGAGGCGGCGTTCGACTGGACCCGCCGGCATCCGGTGATCTCGACCACCGTCAGCGACGCCGCAGCCCTGCAGGCCTGTCTCGACCTCGAACGCGAGCACCGCTGGGTCGTGGAGCCCGCCTGCGGCGCCGCCCTCGCCGCCGCGAGCCAGCGAGCCCTGCCCGTGCTGCAGCGGGCGGCGCAGGTGCTGGTCATCGTCTGCGGCGGCGTCTGCACACCCTACACCGAGCTGCAGCGCCTCGCCGCACGGCTGGGCCTGCCCTGAGGACGGCCCCGCGCTCAGAGCTGGCCCAGATGGCGGGACAGGGCCTCGATGTCGCTGTCACTGAGCCCACGGGCAGCCTCCGTCATCAGGTCGTCCACGCTGTTGCGGCGCGTGCCGTCGCGCCAGGCACGCAACTGAGCGGCCAGGTAGGCCACGGGCTGGCCCTGCAAGGGCGGCGCGCTCAAGCCCGGCCCGCTGCCGGATGCCTGGCCGTGGCAGACCTGGCAGGCAGGTCGCCCGCGGCGGAGATCGCCCTGCTCGTAGAGCCGCTGGCCGACCATGCTCGCGGATGCAGGCCATGACGGCGCTGGCAGGGCCGCCAAAGCCCGGGCGAGCTGGCGGGCCGCCTCGCGGTCGAGCCCATGCGCCGCCTGCAGGGCCGGGTTGGCGGGCCGCTCGCCGTCGCGCAGGTCCCGCAGCTGCTTGGTGAGGTAGTCGGCCGGCAAGCCCGCCAGACGAGGTGCAGCGCCGGACGTCGGCGCATGGCAGCCGACACAGGCCTGCCCGGCCGCGGGCCAGCCTGGCGGCTGCGCCGCAGCGGCGACGGGCAGGGCCACGACCAGCCAGCCCAGGCGCCGCCGCCGCCGCTGCAGCCAGGCGGTCAGACGGCGCGCGAGCCGGCCGATCATGGCGCGGGCCGGTAGTGGAAGCGAGGCGTCACCGCCAGCAGCACCAGGGCCAGCGCACCGAGCACGGCCCCCACCGCGAGCAGGCCCGGCGCCCCCAGCACACGTTCGGGGTAGATGCTGTAGCCCGCGCCCCAGCCGACCGCCAGCCCGCCGGCAGCGAGCAGCGTGGCGGCGTGGTCATGGAAGCGCCGGGCGGCATTGGCACCGCTGGCCCAGCGCGGGTCGGTGTTGTAGCTGGGCAGATCGGCGTGGGCGTCATCGAGCCGCTCCAGCTCGGCCAGGAAGCGGCGCAGATTGGTGATGGCGCGCTCGGCCTTGTAGTTCAGCAGCGCCAGCGTGAGTGCCGCCACCGGAAAGCCCAGCAGCAGCCACTCCGCCGGCAGGCGATCGGCGCCGGCACCGGGGCGCAGCGCCACCAGCGCCGCCAGCAGGCTGACGACGAGGCTCACATACAAGCCCAGCGCCTGCTGACGCTGCGCGACGCGGGCATTGACCTCCTGGTAGGCCGCGATGAATCGGTAATTGGCGTCGACGCGCACGGCGGGCGGGTCAGAACTTCCAGGCGTAGGCGACGCCCAGCAGGTTTTCGCTCAAGCGCACGACGGCATTGCCGCCGCCGAAGCCGCCCGGCGGATTGCCCGCCGGGATGGACCCGCTGCCAGTGACGGTGTGGCCCAAGGCGTGCGCGGCGTAGACCGTCCATTCGCCGCCCGTCGCGGCCACCGTGGCGCCCAGGCTGACGTGGTCACGCACCACGCCCGGGGCCAGGATGTTGAAGAAGGTTTCGGACCGCGGCACCGGTTGATTGCCATGGCTCACACCGGCACGCAGCGCGAGCGTGCCGTCCACGCGGTGCTCCACGCCGAGCTTCAGCACGGTGACGTCCTTCCAGCCGAAGCCCGGCCCCTGGCTGGCGCCGAGCGGCTGGCCCTTGAGCAGCGGCGCGAGCGACTGGCCCACGGAAGCCACACGGCTGTAGCGGATGGTCTGCACATCGGCGCCCAGCGCCCAGTCAGGCGCGGCCTGCCAGCGCAGGCCGATCGCGTAATCCTCGGGCACGTCGAAGCCCCCCTGCTCGGCGAACAGGCCGGCGTACTTCTTGAACCGGCCGTGGATGCGCGACGCCCAGGTGGCTCCGAGCGTCAGCTCGTCGGTCACGCGGCCTTGCCAGCCCAGGCGAAGGCCCGCGGCCGTCGAGGTGTCGGTGCCCTGGTCGCTGACCTGCCCCGGGGCCGACGAGAACGCCCTGAAGAAACCCAGCCCCTGCGCCTTGAAGCGCTGGTGGGCAATGGGCAGAGACAAGCCCAGGCTGTGCCCGGCCGCCGGCTGCCAGGCCAGGGACGGGGACACGAAAAGCTGCTCCAGGTTGACGCCGGCTCGCCCCGAGGCGCCGAATCGGGCGTAGGGGTTGGCGGCGTAGTCGGTGTTCATGCCACCGTTGCCGTACACCGCCACGCCAGCGGCCAGCCCAGGCGACAGGCGGGTCGCCCAGCCGAACTCCGGGATGTAGAAGTTCTTCTTGCCATTGCCGTCGAAGTCCGCATCGGCACCGAATGCATTGCCGACGATGGCAGCACGGCGCTTCGGCGCGAACCAGGTCAGCCCCAGGTCCAGACGCTCGCCGACCGGCAGCGTGCCGGCTGGGTTGGTGGCGGCCGCCAGGGCATCCTGCGACCACGCCACGCCCACGCCGGCCTGCCCCAGCGCCTTCGCGCCATAGCCGTGCGAGAAGTAGCCATTGGTGGCGTGGGCGCTGCCAGCCGCGGCGGCCAGCAGCGCGAGCAGGGTGGAACGGACGTGTGAACAGGAACGGGGCATGGCAGGCTGCATGGGGAGGGGCCGAAGCCTTGCAGGCTAGGGACGGCCTCCGGCTGCTGCCACGAAGAAATCCCGCCGCGCTTATGCAGGATTCGCGCTTGCCAGGCGCCTAGCCCTGCAGCCAGCAGATGTCCCGCACCGCGACCGGTCGGGGGATCAGACCCTGCGCCGCGAATGCATCGGCCACCTTCTGCTGGTCGGCCGCGATGGCGGGCGTGATGAGTTGCGCACCGTAGCGCACGCGCTTCTGCATCGCCAGCACGACCGCCGGCGCCAGGCCGAGCAGGGGCGACACCGTGCGGGCGACGGCCTCGGGGTTGGCGGTGGCCCAGGCGCCTTCGCGGGCGATGGCCGCCACCAGCTGCTTGACCAGCGCCGGCTCGGCCTGGACGAAATCGCGCCGGGCCTCGTAGAAGCTCCAGGGCGCCGCAACGGCCGGCGCCAGGCTGCCGAAGTCGGCCAGCACGCGCAAGGGCCGCGCTGCCTGGGCGATGCTGAGGTAAGGGTCCCACACCACCCAGGCATCCACCGCGCCGGACTCGAAGGCCGCGCGCGCATCCGCGGGGCCGAGGTAGATGGGCTGCACGTCCGGCAGCTTCAGCCCCTGCGAGGCCAGCGCTTGCAGCAGCAGGTAGTGCGAGCTGGAGCCCTTGGCCAGCGCGATGCGCTTGCCCCGCAGGTCGCGCACGGCGCGCGCCGGGCTGTCCGCGGGCACCAGCAAGGCCTCGCTGTTCGGCAGGCCGGGCTCGGCGGCCACGAGCAGGAAGTCCCGCCCCGCCGCCTGCGCAAACACTGGCGGCGGCGCGCCCGTCACGCCGAAGTCGATGGCGCCGGCGTGCAGCGCCTCCAGCAGTTGCGGCCCGGCCGGGAATTCCTTCCACTCGACCTCGAGGCCCGCCAGTTCGCGCTCCAGCGTGCCGCGCAGCTTGACGAGCAGCAGCAGGCCCCCCTTCTGGAAGCCGATGCGCACGCGCCGGGGCGCTGCCGTCACCCCCGTCGCGAGGGCGGCAGCGCCGGCCGCCATCAGCCAGTCGCGCCGCTTCATGCCACAGCCCCTCGCCACGCGGGCCGCGCCAGGCCCAGGTGCTCGCGCAGCGTGCGGCCTTCGTAGCGCGTGCGGAACAAGCCGCGCCGCTGCAGCTCCGGCACGACGAGCCGGGCAAAGTCGTCGAGCCCGCCGGGCAGCGTGGGCGGCATCAGGTTGAAGCCGTCGGCCGCACCCTGCTCGAACCAGGCCTGCAGCGCATCCGCCACGTCGGTCGCACTGCCGACCAGGCTCAGGTGCCCGCGGCCGCCGGCCACCTTCATCGCCAGCTGGCGCAGCGTGAGCTGGCCATCGCGGGCCAGGCTGGTCAGCAACTGCTGGCGGCTGCGCTGGCCGCTGTCGGTCAGGGGCAGCTCGGGCAGCGGCTCGTCGAGGGCATAGCCGCTGAGGTCGAAGTTGCCGATCATGCGCGACACCAGCCCCACGGCCGCGACCGGGTCGATGAGGGCCTGCAGCGCGGCCTGCTTGTCTTCGGCCTCGGCGCGGCTCTCGCCGACGATGACGTAGGCGCCGGGCAGGATCTTGATCGCATCGCGCGAGCGGCCGGCGGCTTCGGCGCGATCCTTCAGGTCCGCGTAGAAGGCCTGGGCGGCGGAGAGCGTCGGCTGGGCCGTGAACACCAGCTCCGCGCTGCGCGCCGCGAGGCTGCGACCGGCCTCCGACGCCCCCGCCTGCACGATGACCGGCTGCCCCTGCGGCGAGCGCGCCACGTTCAAGGGCCCGCGCACCTTGAAGTGCGGCCCCTCGTGCGCGAGCACGCGGCGGCCCTCCGGGCGGTAGTACAGGCCGCTGTCGCGGTCGTTGACGAAGGCGTCGTCGGCCCAGCTGTCCCACAGGCCCTGCACCACCTCCAGGAACTCCTGCGCACGGGCGTAGCGGTCGGCATGGCCCACGTGCTGGTCGCGGCCGAAATTGCCGGCCTCCGAGGCGTTGTCCGACGTGACGAGGTTCCACCCCGCGCGGCCACCCGAGAGGTGATCGAGCGAGGCGAACTTGCGCGCCACGTGGTAGGGCTCGTTGTAGGTGGCCGTGACGGTCGCGATCAGGCCGATGCGATCGGTCACGGCCGCCAGTGCGGACAGCAGCGTCAGCGGCTCGAAGCGTGCCGAGCGCGAGATGCGCTCCGCCCCCGGCCCCTCTTCCACCGCCACGCTGTCGGCCACGAAGACGGCGTCGAACAGCGCCCGTTCCGCCGTCTGCGCGACCTGGCGGTACAGGCCGAAGTCCAGCCCGGCGCGCGCCGGCACGTGCGGCGACCGCCAGGCCGCCACATGGTGGCCCGACTCCATCAGGAAGGCGCCGAGATGCAAGGGGCGACCGGCCATGCTCAGAAGTCCTTGCGCACGTTGATGCCGAAGTAGCGCTGGTCGTCACGCGGCACCCAGCGGTTGACGTAGGCGCCGCCACGGCCGAGGAAGGAGGCATAGCTGCGGTCGCCCAGGTTCTTGGCCAGTAGCGCCACGCGCCAGCCCTGCGTCGGCTGCGACACCGCGAAGCTCGCGTTCCAGAGGCCGTAGGCGCCCTGGATGGTGTCGGCGAACTGGCCGATGTCGTACTGCGTCTTGCTCTGCCAGGTGAACTCCAGCCCGGTATCGGCCTGCCAGCCGCCGGTCAGGGCGAAGCGGTAGTTCGTGTTGACGGCGGTTTTCCAGTCGGGCGCGAAGGGCAGCGGCTTGCCGTTGACCTGGCAGCTCGTGGCCGCGCCGGCCGGGCAGTTGAACTGCTCGATGCGGGCCCGGGTGTAGGCCAGCAGCGCGCCGACGCTCCATTGCGACGTGGCCTTGAAGGCCGCATCCAGCTCCGCGCCGCGCGAGGCGACCTCGCCCGCGTTGATCAGGCGGGTGACGACCGAGCCCGACACGAGGTCGAAGAAGTTCGCCTGGTAGTTGCTGTACTGCGTGTCGAACACGGCGAGGTTCAGGCGCAGCCGGCGGTCCAGCCACTCGGACTTGAGGCCCGCCTCGACCGAGGTCGACGTCTCGGGCTTGAGCGCCAGCGTGTCGCGCGGCAGCATGTTGAAGAACACGTTGAAGGCCGGGCCCTTGTAGCCGCGCGACCAGGTGAGGTAGGTGCTGGCCGTGGGGCTCAGGTCCCACTGCAGGCCGGTGCGGCCGGAGCTGCCCTTCTGCTGGGTGCTGCCGCTCTGCGACACATCCGGGTTGACACCCGGCACGGCACCGTTGAACTGGGCGTCCGGCACGCTGCGGGTGCGGGCGTGGTTGAAGTTCAGGCGGTCATCGGTCCAGCGCAGGCCCAGGATGCCGTGCACGCTGGGCGTGAGGTGCCAGCGGGCTTCGCCGAAGCCGGCCAGGCTGTCCAGCGTGGAGCCGAAGTTGGCCACGCCGAAGTCGTTGAAGAGCGCACCGCCGGCGCCGAGCCGGCGCACGTCGCGGCGGTAGGTTTCCACGTCGCGGGTGTGAAGGTAGTAGACGCCGGCCACGTAGTCCAGAGTCTCGCCGCGCGGCGAGGCGACGCGGAACTCCTGCGACCACTGCCGGAAGTCCACCGTGCCGCGGTCGTGCGATTGCGGCAGGCCGGCCGCCGGCGCGGCCAGGCGGTCACCGTCCTGGAGTTGCGTGTTGTTCCAGGCGCGCCAGGCCGTGATGCTGGTGAAGGTGTGGTCCCCCAGCTTGGCCTCGCCGGTCAGGGACACGCCGCGGTTGCGGTCGTTCACCTGGGTCTTGAGGTTGGCATTGATTTGGCGGTTGTCGTCGCTGGCCACGACCGGTGCAAGCGCTGCGGCGAAGGCCGGGAAACTCGTCACCGTGCCGCTCGGGTAGGCGATGAGCTGGGTGCGGGTGACGACGCCGGTCGGGATGTCGTCCTGCGAGTTGACGGTGTCGGCGGCGAGCGTGAACTTCAGCGTCGGGTTGGCCTGCCACTCCAGCTTGGCACGCAGGCCCTTCTTGTCGTAGCCGTTGACCTTGTCGCCGTTGAACACATTGGTCACGTTGCCGTCGAAGCGGCCGACGAGTGCATTGACCGAGGCCCGCAGGCCCGGCGCGATCTCGCCGCTGACACCGGCGCGCACGCGGTTCTCGTTGCCCGCCGTGAAGTGGGAGACGTCGAGGTAGCCCTCGGTCACCGAGGACGGTGCCTTGGTCACGATGTTGATGACGCCGGCCGAGGCGTTCTTGCCGAACAGCGTGCCCTGGCTGCCGCGCAGCACTTCCACGCGCTGCACGTCCAGCAGGTCCAGCGTCGCCTGCCCCGGGCGGGCCAGCACCACGCCGTCGATGACGGTCGAGACCGTGGGCTCCACGCCCGGGGACGTGGAGATGGTGCCCACGCCGCGCACGAACAGCGACGTGTCCTTGTTGCTCGCGCCGGTGCGGAAGTTGACCGTCGGCACCTGCGCCGCCAGCGCGCCCAGCGTGTTGCGGTTGGCCTGCTCCAGCTGCTCGCCCGAGACGACGCTCACCGCCACGGGCACCTGCTGCAGCGACTCTGCACGGCGCGTGGCCGTCACGGTCACGGGGGCCAGCTGCACGGTCTCGCCGGCCGCCGCGGCGGCTTCCTGGGCCTGGGCCGGCAGGGTGCCGAGCGCGGCCAGGGCGGCCAGGGTCAGGGTCGAGATGCGCGCCTGCAGCGGGCCGCGGGCTTCCTTGTTTTGCTTCATAGCTTGCTCCGAGATCGAGGGCTGCGCCGGCAGATGCCAGCGCTAACATGACTCGCATGGTGAAGCGCAGCAGCCCCCGGCACAAACGACAAATGCGTGTTTGCTTGCTCGGTTTTTGTCGATGGGAGTTCCGGCCATGACGCGACGGCGCACCGAGCGCCCGACGCTGGCCGACGTGGCCGCGTTGTGCGGCGTCTCCACCATCACGGTGTCGCGCTGGTTCCGCGAGCCGCAGCGCGTGGCCCCTGAGGCCAGCGAGCGCATCCGCGCGGCCGTGGAGCAGCTGAACTACGTGCCCAACCTGACCGCCGGCGGCCTCGCCTCGGCCCGCAGCCGCGTGGTCGCGATGGTGGTGCCCAACATCTCCGGGCCGATCTTTGCGCCGACCCTGCAGGCGCTGTCCGACGGTCTGGCCGAGCATGGCCTGCAACTGCTGCTGGCCTCCAGCTATTTCTCGATGGAAGCCGAGGAGCGCGCCGTGCGCGCCTTCCTGGGCTGGAACCCGGCCGCCCTGGTGCTGACCAGCCGCTTCCACACGCCGGCCACCGAGCGCCTCATCGCCGGGGCGGCCCAGCCCGTCATCGAGACCTGGGACCTCGACCCCACGCGCCCGGCGTTCCAGGTGGGCTTCTCGCACCGCCAGGTGGGGCGTGACGCGGCCCGCTACCTGCTGGACCGCGGTCATCGCAAGATCGGCTTCGTGCACAACAGCGCCGCCGGCGACCTGAGCGCGCAGGAGCGCTACGCGGGCTACGCGGAGGTGATGCAGGCCGCCGGCCTCGCGCCCTGGGGCCACACCCCTACGGCTGCCGACCCGATGCAGGCGGGCGCCCAGGCCCTGGAGGCGCTGCTGGCGCGCAAGCGGCAGCGTCCCGAGGCGCTGATCTTTGCCAACGACAACCTCGCCTGCGGCGCCATCCTGGCCGGGCAGCGCCTCGGGCTGCGCCTGCCGCAGGATCTGGCCATCTTCGGCTTCGGCGACTACGCCTTCGCGGACAAGCTGCTGCCGAGCCTCAGCACCATCCGCCCGCCGGCCCGCGAGATGGGGCGCGCGGCGGTGGACATCGTCGTGCGGCTCCAGGCAGGCGAGACCGACGTGGCCCGGGTGGTGGAGCTGCGGTGCGAGGTCGTGGCTCGGGAAAGTGCCTAGGCGTCTGTGCGGCAGAGCGTGGCGCCCCGACACGGTTGAGGACGGCTGTTGGCAGCCGAGATTTCGGCCCCGGTGTGGCAACACGGGGGGCGGGTTGGTTGCTGTTTGATTCGATGAATCTTGCAGCTTGCTGTCCTGCGGCTCCTGAGTGACGAATTGCCGCGATGCGCTCGGATGCGATGACGCTTCACGATCAGCAACACGCCGTTTGCAACGTCTTCCTACGCTGGTAGGCCACCCGAGGAGATCGACGATGAAGCCCAGGTTTCGCTACCGCCTGTTGTTCATGAGTGGGGCCGCCATGGCCGCTGCGGTGGCCGTGGCCGCGCCGCTGGACGAGGCGAGCGCGCGGCGCTTCCTGCAACAGGCCAGCTTCGGTGCCACTGCCGACAGCGTCGCGCAGGTCCAGCAACTGGGCAAGCCAGGTTGGCTTCAGCAGCAGTTCGGACTCTCGCCCTCCTTGTATGCCGGGTTCACCTATGGCGATCCGAACCCCAAGGTCGGCTGCCCGACCGGCTCACCGGCCACCTGCGGCCGCGACAACTACAGCATGTTCCCGCTGCAACAGCAGTTCTTTGCCAACGCCCTGAACGGGCCGGACCAACTGCGCCAGCGCGTGGCCTTCGCACTCAGCCAGATCCTCGTGGTGTCGGGGCAGCAGATCCGCCAACCGTATGCGATGGCGAACTTCCAGAACATCTTCCTGCGCCACGCGTTCGGCAACTTCCGCGACATCCTGCGGGACGTGACGCTCAGCCCGGCCATGGGCAGCTACCTGAACATGGTCAACAACGACAAGGCCAACCCCGCCCGCGGCACGGAGCCCAATGAGAACTACGCGCGCGAGGTCATGCAGTTGTTCAGCGTGGGCCTGTGGCAGCTCAATCCCGACGGCACTCAGAAGCTGGGGAGCGACGGCAAGCCGGTCGTCAGTTACGACCAGGAAGTCGTCGAAGGCTTTGCGCATGTGTTCACCGGATGGACCTATGCGCCTCGGCCGGGCGCCACGAGCCGCTGGGGCAACCCCAAGAACTTCGACGGCAGCATGGTGCCATTCGCCGCCCATCACGACACCGGCAGCAAGCTCCTGCTCAACGGACAGGTGCTGCCGGCGGGTGGCAGCCCCACCTCCGACCTCGAGGCCGCGATCGACAGCCTGTTCAACCATCCGAATGTCGGACCTTTCATCGGCCGCCAGCTGATCCAGATGCTCGTGACGGCCAACCCGTCGCCCGCCTACGTCGCGCGGGTCAGCGCAGCGTTCAACGGCGCTGGCGGTGCGCCCCGCGGCGACATGAAGGCCACGCTGAGCGCCGTTCTGCTGGACCCCGAGGCCTCGGCCCCCGCGCAGCCCGACCGCTTCGGCAAACTGCGCGACCCCGTGCTGGCGCTCAGCGGCCTGCTGCGCAACCTGGGTGCGCGCAGCGACGGGGTGTGGCCCTTGCAGCAGGCAGCCGCCTTGGGCGAGCCGGTCTTCAACCCGCCCACGGTCTTCAGCTTCTTCCCGCCCGACTACACCTTGCCCGAGGACCCGCAGGACCAGGGACCTGCATTCGGCCTGTTCAGCGCCGCCAACGTGGTGGCCTACAGCAACGCTGTCACCACGCTGCTGAACGACAAGCCGATCCCGGCTGACGCGACCGTGCCGGGCAGCACCGGCACGGCCCTCGACCTCGTCACCTGGCAGGCGCTGGCGGGCGATCCGGCCAAGCTGGTGTCGGAAGTCAGCCGCGTGCTGTTTCCTGCCGGCATGAGTGCCTCGCTCAGGCAAGAGCTGCTGGCGGCCGTGGCTGCCGTGCCAGCCGCCAATCCGGGTCTGCGAGCGCGGACCGCGCTGTTCCTCGCCGCCATGGCCCCCGAATACCTCGTGGAGCACTGAGATGAAATCCCTCCATCGCCGCAGCTTCCTGGCCTCCTCGCTGGCGGGCTCCGCCGTGTTCGCCGCGGGCCCTCTCGCGTCACTCGGAGCGCAGGCCTCCACCCTTGGCGGGAGCGACTACCGCGCCCTCGTGTGTGTGTTCCTGTTCGGTGGCAACGACGGCAACAACATGATCGTCCCGCTCGATGCCAGCGGGTATGCACGCTATGCCAAGGCCCGCGGCAACAGCGCCGCGGGTGGCCTCGCGCTGGAGGCCTCCAGCCTGGCGCCGCTCGCCGGAAGCTCGCTGGGCCTGCACCCTGGCCTGGCCCCGCTGGCGGACCTCTGGAACCAGGGGCACCTGGCGGTCCAGGCCAACGTCGGCACGCTGGTGGCACCGATGACCAAGGCACAGTACCTGGCCAACGCCGCCCTGCGACCACCGAGCCTGTTCTCGCACATCGACCAACAGATGCAATGGCAGCACGGCGCGTCGGGGCCGACCCTGACCAGCGGCTGGGGCGGGCGGGCTGCCGACCTTCAGGCCGCAAGCACGCTGCCGACGGTGATGTCATTCAGCGGCAACAGCGCATTCATCAACGGCGCCCGCACGCAGGGCCTGGTGCTGCCGCCCACCGGCAGCTTCATGTTGCGCGGCTTCGGCAACACGCCCGCGAGCAATCCCATCTACAACCTGTATGCGCGACAACTGCAGGCCGGTTCGCCCAATGTGGAGATCCAGGCCGCCGACGACGTCATCCAGCAGGCCATGATGACGAGCAGCCTGCTCAACCCGGTGCTGTCAGCCACGCCCAGCACGGCGGGGCTGTTCAACGGCATCAAAGGCACGCTGGCCCAACAGCTGCTGGCGGTCGCCAAGGTCATCGAAGCACGCAACAGCCTGGCGGCCAACCGCCAGATCTTCTTCGTGTCACTTGGCGGGTTCGACACGCACAACGACCAGCTGGCCCGCCAGGACAACCTGTTCGGCCAGCTTGGCCCGGCGCTGAAGGCCTTCCACGATGCCATGGTGCAACTGGGCCTTGCGGGTCAGGTCACCACCTTCACGGCGTCGGACTTCGCGCGCACCTTGCAGCCCGCGTCCGGCGGCGGCAGCGACCATGCCTGGGGCAGTCACCACCTCATCATCGGCGGCGCGGTGCGACGCGGCGTGTACGGCCGCATGCCCGACCTGACGCTGGGCGGTCCGGACGACGTCACCAGCGAAGGTCGCTGGCTCCCCAGCACATCGGTCGACCAGATGGGGGCCACGCTGGCCAGCTGGTTGGGCGTGAGCGCTGCCGACCTCGCGACCGTCTTCCCCAACCTGACTCACTTCGGTCAGAAGAACATGGGCTATTTCGGCTGAGGGTCCGCCACGACCAGCCCGCCAGGTTCTGCACGTTCATCACCTACCGCGTTTCACTCCCCCCATGACCCATCACACCACCCCATCCGTGCATCACCGAACCCCGCGCTTCGCGTCCTTGACCGCCACGCTCGTGGCAGCACTCGCCACCACCTGCGTGTCGACCGGCTGTGTCGTCAAGGAGCAGGTCGTGGTCCGGGAAGCGCCGCCGCACGTTCAGGTGCGCCACATGCCCGGGCCGATCGCAGAAGACCGCGGGCCGCAGCCAGGTCCCGGCTGGGGCTGGGTCCCGGGGCACTGGAAGTGGGAAGGCCGCGACTGGGCCTGGGTTCACGGCCGCTGGGTTCAGCAAAGCGTGCCCGTGATGCCGACGCTCATCGTCGAGACGATCACGGTCGCGCCGTCGCCGCAGCACTACTGGGTGCCCGGCCACTGGGTCTGGCGCCTGGACGCCAGTGGCTGGATCTGGGTGAAGGGAAGCTGGCACGCCTGACGGTCATCGTCTGGCGCGAGCACCCCGAGGCGTGCCTCGGAGCAGGGCAGTCCTGGGTTTCGTGAAGGTGGCGTCCAGGCCTTCGGGTGTCCAGGTCTTGCCACTGCTCATGAGCGCGACCGAAGCGTTGGCCAACGCTGTGACCCTTGGCGCAGTCCACCCGAGCGTTGCGCAAGGGCTGGATCCCTCTGAGCAGGCGCGTCGACCGGAAGGCTAGCTGTCGACAGACTGTCCACCGTCAACGGGCGAGGCGAGCCCTCGTTGTAGATCGCACGGGCCCGCCGCTTCTTCTCAACGCGACCAGCATCCAACACCAGGAGTTCGACATGAATACCAAGATCCGCATCGCCATCGCTGCCCTGGGCCTCGCCATCGGCAGCGGCGCATTCGCACAGTCCAGCGCAGCATCGGCACCGGACGCGATTCGTCAGGTGAAGCAAGACAACGCCCAGATCCGCAAGGACAACCGCAACATCCAGTACCAACGCCAGGAGATCGCGCAGGACAACGCCCGCATCGGCGGCGACAAGGCCCGCATCGGTCGCGACGAGCGCAAGCTCGCCGAAGAGCGCAGCGAGCGCAATGCCGACCAGCGTGCCGAAGACGCTGCAGTGAAGCGCGGTGACATGGCCGCCGCGAAGCGTGACGAACTGGCACGCGAGCATGAGAACGGCGAGATTGGTGGACTCAAGCGCAACGAAGCCCACGCAAAGGCTGACCTCGCCGCCACGCGCGCAGACCGTCATCAGGAGTACAAGGAACTGGGCCAGGCCAAGGCGAAGAAGGCGCAAGATGTGCGCAAGCGCAACGCAGACGCCGCCAAGGTGAACTGAAGCCTCGCCCACCCGGGCGCTGACTCAGCCTGCCGGTGCCGGATCGAGCGATCAAGGTACCAGGCAGGCCCCGGCGCCGAGACCCTCGCACCGCGATCGCCCAGCGGACGTTCGGCCCAGGCCACGACCCGGCCGCGCCAGGTGCGTATCATCCAGCCCGGAGCGCAACGTGTCGCGTCGCGAGAGCGCTTCACAGGCGGGTTTGGCGCGTGCCGGATCAGGGCCTGTTCAACATCGATGCGTCTGACAGACCACCACCGGGTGGCTGCCGGACCCGGAGCTTGCGCAGGCGTGAATGAGCTGCGCACCCACCGCAGAGGTTTCTGATGCCATCCCTCGTTCTGAAAGACACCCATCGCCCATCTGCGCCAAGGCTTGCGTCGTTCAAGCCAGGTCGCGCATGTCGGCACGCGCTGGCGCTGCTCGTGCTGTGCGCGGCGGGGGCAGCGCAGGCGAGCGAATGCTCGACGGCCAAACCGGAGCCGTTCGAAGACTTCTACAGCCGCTTCTCGGCCGATACCGCTTTCGCGCAATCCAGGACCGTGTTGCCTTTGCTGACGCGGCGCTGGTACGACGACGACTGGCTGGAGTACGCGGACGAGCCGGAAACCGTCTGGGTGGCGCGCGAGGCCTACGTGCAGCGGCCAAGCGTGGCCAGCGAGAGCCGTGCAAGGCACCTGGCGCCCGTCATCAAGCCGGTCGCGGCGAATGCCGTGTCGGTCGAGCTCCGCGATGCGCGCTACAGCGCTTCGCAGGCCCTGTTCTTCAAGCTGGACGGCGGCTGCTGGCGCTTGTGGCGGGTGGACGAATACGTGGCGTGGTGATCCCCGCGTCGCGCCAGCCCGAAAGGCTGCGAGCGCCCATCGCCCCACGGCAGGCCACGGACCGCGGCATGCAGCCGGGCCGCCCGGGCCCTTCACCAGCCGCGTGCGGCGTTCAGCGGCCCGAGGCCGCTAGCTGACGCAGACTCGCCCTCGCCTGCCCGGCGATCTCGCTGTCGGCCGGCACCGCCGACAAAACTTTCAGCCACAGCCCGCGCGCCGCGGCGTCATCGCCTCGCTCCTGGGCGGCTGCGGCCAGCAACCCGAGCGCCGGCACATGCTGGGGGTCCAGCGCCAGCGCACGGCGCAGCAAGGCTTCCGGCTCGCCGGACAGACCCTCGCCCTTCACCATCGCCAAGGTCACGGCATGCTGGCTCAGGACCTGCGCATCACCCGGCCGCAGGCGCTCCAGCTGCGCATAGGCGGGCAGCGCGTCCTGCGGGCGGCCGAGCTGCTCGTAGGCGCGCGCCAGCAGCGCCCAGCCGTCGGCGTCGTCGGGGGTGCGCTGCAGGCGGTCGGCCAGCCGCTGGACCATCTGCTCGATGGGGTTCGGGCTGGCCGCTGCGGGCGGCGGCGGCGCGAGTGCATCGGGGCGGCCAAGGTGGGTGTAGAGCCCACCCGCCGCCAGCGGCAGGACGACGGCGAGCGCGCCTGCCATGCGCCAGCTGCGCGCGGCGCCCTCAGCGGCCAGCAGCGAGCGCCACAGGGGCAGCAGCGTCACGAGCGTGAGCCCGGCAGCAGCCAGCAGGAAGGCGGTCATGACGGATCGTCCTGGCGTCGCGCCTGGCGCCAGTAGATCAGGCCGCCCAGCCCGAGCAGCACCAGGGGCCCGAACCACAGCGGCGCCGTGCCGGCATGCAGCCCGGGGCGGAAGAGCACCTGCTCGCCATAACGCTGAACCATCTCGGCCCGCAGGTCGTCTTCGCTGCGACCGGCGGCCAGGCCCTCGCGCAGATGCGCCTTCATGTCCACCGCCAGCGGCGCATTGGATTCCGCCACGCTCTGGCCCTGGCAGACGACGCAGCGCAGCTCGCGCGCCAGGCGCTCGACGCGGTCGTCCAGGTCGCCGGCGTGAGCGGCCAGGCTCAGGCCCAGCAGGCTCAGGCCCAGCAGGCACAGGGTCAGCAGGCTACGCATGCTTCAGCTTCGCGATCAGGGGCAGCAGCCGCTGCTGCAGGTCGTCCGCCGTCACCGGCCCGGTGTGGCGCAGGCGCACGATGCCGCGGCGGTCGATGACGAAGGTTTCCGGCACGCCGGTCACGCCCCAGGCCAGGCTGCCGCGGCCCTGCGGGTCCAGCAGCGTGAACGCGTAGGGGTTGCCGTGGCGCTGCAGGAAGGCCGCGCCCAACTCCGGGGTGTCGCGGTAGTCCAGGCCTACGATGCGCACGCCGCCCTGGCGGGACAGCTCGCCGAGCACCGGCAACTCGGCCCGGCACGGTGCGCACCAGGACGCGAACACGTTCAGCACCCAGACCTCACCCTGGGGCGACACCCCCTCCCCAGCCAGTCGCTGCAGGTCGAGCCCGGGTGCGGGCTTGCCGATCAGCGGCGACGCGGGCTCGGCCTGGGCGTCGTGCTGCAGCAAGCCCCGCCCCAGCAGGCCGAAGAGCGCAAGCGCAACGATCAAGGGGATGACGGCAGACAGCTTCATGGGGTGGACAAGGTCGGAACGATGTGAGGCGAGGCTTCGGCGGGACCGGTGACCGCCGCGCGCCGCCGGCGGGCGGCGACGCCCCACAGGCCGCCCGCCGTCATGGCCAGCACGCCCGCCCAGACCCAGCTCATGAAGGGCTTGACCTGCACGCGCAGCGCCCAGCGGCCGTCGCCGCCGGCTTCGCCCAGGCTCACGTAAACGTCCCGCCAGGGGCCGCGCGAAATGGCAGCTTCGGTCATCGCCATCTGGCGCCGGCCGTAGACACGCTTCTCCGGCGTGAACACGAGCAGCTCCGCACCGCGTTGCCACACGAGCGTGGCGCGCGCGGCACGGTAGTTGGGGCCGTCCACGGCGTCCAGGCGCTGGAACTGCAGCACGTGGCCCGCCACGCGCACCTGCTCGCCCGGCGCGAGTTGCAGGTCGTGTGTCTGCTCCAGGCTGCGCACCAGCGTCACGCCCAGGACGAACAGCGCCACCCCCACATGGGCCAGCCACAGCGGCAGCCCCCCACGCCAAGCGGTGCGCTGCTGCCAAGCCAGGGCCAGCGTGCCGCCGAACGCCCACAGCCCGGCCGCCAGGCCAGCTGCCATCCACAGCGACCCCTGCAGGCTCAGCGCGAGCGCGGATGCAGCCGCGAGCGACGCCAGCGCCAGGGGCAGCAGCGGGCGCAGCAGCCGCAGCGCGGCCTGTCGCCAGCGCACGAGCGGGCCGGCGACCATCAACACCACGAGGGGCAGCATCAGCGGCGGGAAGACCGCGTCGAAATACGGCGCCCCCACGGACAGCTTCACGCCGCCCAGCACCTCGGCGGCCAGCGGGTAGAGCGTGCCCAGCAGCACGGTGGCGGTGGCCGTGGCGAGCAGCAGGTTGTTGAGCAACAGCAGGGATTCGCGCGAGCCCAGCGCGAATCGTTCGGTCGACGGCGCACGGGGCGCGCGCCAGGCGAACAGCGCCAGCGATCCGCCCACCGACACCGCCAGCAGCGCCAGGATGAACAGGCCACGCGCCGGGTCGCTCGCGAACGCGTGAACCGAGCTGACCACCCCTGAGCGCACGAGGAAGGTGCCGAGCAGCGACAGCGAGAAGGCCAGCAGCGCCAGCAGGAGGCTCCAGCGCAGGAAGCCCGGCCGCTTCTCGGCCACCGCCAGCGAATGGATGAGCGCCGTGCCGAGCAACCAGGGCATGAACGCGGCGTTCTCCACGGCATCCCAGAACCAGAAGCCGCCCCAGCCCAGCTCGTAGTAGGCCCAGAAGCTGCCGAGGCCGATGCCGGCGGTGAGCGCCGACCAGGCCGCCAGCACCCAGGGGCGCGCCCAGCGCGTCCAGCGCGGCGAGCGTTCGTCCTCCAGCAGCGCGGCCACGGCAAAGGCAAACCCCACCGCGAAGCCGACATAGCCCAGGTACAGCAGCGGCGGGTGGGCCGCCATGCCGGGATCCTGCAGCAGCGGGTTGAGGTCGCGCCCCACCGCCGGGGCGGGCAGCAGGCGACCGAACGGGTTGGACGTGAAGGCGATGAAGGCGAGGAAGCCGGTGGCGATCAGCCCCAGCACGCCCTGCACCCGCGCAGCGAAGGGGCGCGGCAACTCGGCGCTGCGGGCGGCCACGAGCGCTCCCCAGGTGGCCAGCATCCAGGCCCACAGCAGCAGCGAGCCCTCGTGACCACCCCAGGTGGCCGTGATCCGATAGCCCAGCGGCAGCTCGTGGCTGGCGTTGGCGGCGACGTAGGCGATGGACGTGTCGACCTGCACGAAGCCGGCGATCAAGGCCGCCAGCGACGCCGTGACGAGCGCCAGGCCCACGCCGGCCAGGGGTCGCGCCAGTGCCATCCAGCGTGCGTTGCCCCGGTGGGCCCCGACGAGGGGCAGCACCGCCTGCACCGCGGCAACCGCCAGCGCCAGCAGCAGCGCGAACTGACCCAGCTCGCCGATCACGGCGTCCCCGCCTGCTTCAAGGCCGCAGCGGCTTCGGGCGGCATGTAGTTCTCGTCGTGCTTGGCGAGCACCTCGTCGGCCATGAACTGCACGCCCGACAGGCGCCCTTGAGCGACCACGCCCTTGCCCTCGCGGAACAGATCCGGCAAGGCGCCGCGGTAGCTCACGCGCACCTGCTGGGCCCCATCGGTGACTTCGAAGCTCAGGTCACTGCCCGCCCGCTGCACCGAGCCCGGCGCGACCAGCCCGCCGAGCCGAAAGCGTTCGCCTGCCGGCGCTCTGCCCTGCGCGATCTCGGTGGGCGTGATGAAAAACACCAGGTTCTGCCGGAAGGCCTTCAGCACCAGGCCTCCAGCCAGGGCCAGCAGGGCCAGCATGGCCAGCAGGCCGAGCAGGCGCAGGTGGCGCGGTTTCATCACCCACGCACGGGCGCTCATTTCCGGAGGCTCCAGAGTTCCAGCAGCACACCGGCGGCCACGGCGGCGAGCGCGGCCCAGACGAAGGGCGCATGGGCCCCGAACAGCTCGGTCATGCGGCACTCCCCGGGCTGCTCGCGCGGCCGAGTGCCCGCGGCCAGCGCGCTTCCGACTCGACCCGCACCTGCAGCAACTGCCGGGCCCGCGTCAGCACCGCCGCGGCGGCATAGGCCCAGAAGCCCGCCGTGGACAGCAGCAGACCCCACAGCATTTCCGGTGCGATCGCACTGCCCCGCGGGCTGAGGGACGCGCCCTGGTGCAGCGTGTTCCACCAGGTCACGGAGAAGTACAGCACCGGCAGGTTCAGCGCCCCGATGAGCGCCAGCAGCGCGCCGGCGTGGTCGCCGCGGCGGGGGTCGTCGGGCGTGTCCACCGCCGCGGTCAGCGCAATGAAGCCGAGATAGAGCAGCGCCAGCAGCAGGGCCGACGTGAGCCGGGCGTCCCACACCCACCACGTGCCCCACGTGGGCCGACCCCACAGGGCTCCGGTGACGAGCGTGAGTACCGCGAACAGCGCCCCCGTGGGGGCCAGCGCCCGCATCAGCACGAAGGCCAGGCGTGTGCGCCAGGCCAGGCCCCACAGCGCCCAGAAGGCCATGGCGCCGTAGCAGACCATCGCGATCCAGGCGGCCGGCACATGCACGTACAGGATGCGGTAGGCCTCGCCCTGCTGCGCGTCGGTCGGCGCGATGAACAGGCCGAGCACCAGCCCCGCCCCGATGCCCGAGGCCGCCAGCGCCCACAGCACGGGCAGCAGCCGGCCGGCCAGCGGCAGGAAGTGGGCAGGACTGGCGTAGCGCCAGAGGGGGTGAGGCGTGGTCATGGCGGTGTGTCAGTCGAGCATCAAGGCCAGCGTGGCGGCCGTGCCCCACGGCGCGAGGGCGAGCAGCACGGCGAGCCAGGCGCCGAGCAGCAGCAATGCGGTATCGGCCTGGCTGCCGCCCTGCGCGGCTGTCGTGCCGAACACCAGCACCGGCACCTGCAGCGGCAGCAGCAGCAAGGCCAGCAACCCGGCCCCGGCACGCGCATGCAGCACCAGGGCCGCGCCCAGGCCGCCGAGCAGCGTCAGGGCGGGTGTGCCCAGCAGCAGGCTCAGCGCGAGCGGGCCGCCGTCGTCCACACCGAAGGCCAAGGCCAGGAGCGGGGCCAGCAGCACCAGGGGCAGGCCCGTCCAGCCCCAGTGCACGATCAGCTTGAGCCCGACCGCCAGCGGGCGAGGCAAGGGGGAGAGCCACCACTGGTCCAGGCTGCCGTCGGCGAGGTCCGCCGCGAAGAGCCGCGGCAGGGACAACAGACTCGCCAGCAGCGCGACGATCCAAAGCAGGCCCGGCGCCAGTTCACGCAGGCGTGCAGGATCCGGCCCGAGGCCGATGGGAAACAGGGCCACCACGCTGACGACGAAGGCCAGCGGTGTCAGCCACTCAGACGGCTGGCGGAGCAGACTCACCCACTCCCGCCGGGCCAGCGCCGCGGCGGCTTGCAGGGGGGCGGACATCAGTGCTCTCCGAGGCGCAGCGACCGCGGCGCACGCCGCAAGGGCAAGGGCTGGTGGCTCTTGAAGACGGCACAGCCGCCCTCGGCGGCATGCCGGTCCAGGCGTTGCGCGAGGCGGTCGACCATCGCGGTGTCCAGCGCCGCGAGGGGTTCGTCCAGCACCCACAGCAGCGGCGCCTGGGGCAGCCACAGCTGCGCCAGCGCCGCGCGGCGCCGCTGGCCTTCGGACAGGCGCGCCTGGCGCTGCTCGGCCGCGTCGACGAGCCCGACCGGCGCCAGGGCTGCCAGCGCGTCAGCCTCGCTGCAGGCCCGGCCGGCCAGAGCCGCGCTGCTGCGCAACTGCTCCAGCACGCTGAGGTGGTCTTTCAATCCGGGCTTGTGGGCGATGTAGAGCAGGTCCTGCTCGACATGGACACGACCGGCAATCGGCGCACTCAGCCCGCAGATCAGCCGCAGCAGGCTCGTCTTGCCGGCACCGTTGCGCCCCTGGACCCAGAGCACATCACCGGGGTGCAGGGCCAGATCCAGCCCTTCGAACAACGGCCGCCCACCACGCGACTGGCCCAGTTGCTGCAGCAGCAACGCCGGGGGGCGGGCGAGTTGAGGGGTGACGACCGACAGCGACATGCCGGCACTCTAGGCAGGGCGCGGGCATCGGCCAACGAAGCAAAACGAGGGAGCTTCCTTGCTCTTCGCGAGGCCAGCGCCTCTCGCAGAGCCCATGAGTCGGGACGCCGCCCTGGTGACAGCCGTACTGCGCCTTCACGCCGGTACCGTGGTCTCGTCACGCCAAAGCTCCGCGAACTCAAACCCGGTCAGCCCCGAGCGCTGCACCAGCTCGACGAATCGCTCGGTCACGAAGGCCACGGACTGCGTTTGCCGGATCTTGAAGATCCATTCGTTGCGGACCACGTCCGGGTGGAAGCCGTAGCGCTTGATACGCGAGACACGGCCGCTGCTGGGAAAGCGTTCCACATCCGAGTGGGCTTCGTCCAGCGCGTCGATCACGTTCACGATGTTGAGCATCGCGTACTCGCCCTCGTCGAACGTCAGCGGGATCAACTGCACCGCAGGGGCGATGTGGGGCAGCAGCACGTCCAGCGCACGCCGACTCAGCGCCATGGAATCCATGTTCAAGCCGATGCCCAGGCGATCGCCGACCGGCAGGCCGATTTCCTGCGGGTAGTCGTTGCAGCGCTGCATGGCTTAGGGAAGGGTCAGGTCCCCGCCCCCAGGGGAGCCCCTGTACGAGCGGCCGCCGTCGAACCAGCGGCGGTCCGCATCGCTGGCGAACGTCAGTCGGCAGTGCGCATAGCTGCACTCTTTCTCTGGCGCGTAGATCGTGGTGGTCATGGGCATGAGCGTCGAGTGTGTCCGCTGCGGCGGATAATGTGGCCGCCCGGAGGCCAGCAAGGCCATTCGCTGCTCAGCATCCACCGCTTGCGCTGGGAACGCTTCGGCTTTGCTCGACCCGGCGGATCCGCCCATGGCGAGCGGCGCAGCCTGCTGGCGAGGCCGGCAGCTCTCAATGCCGCTCCGGCGCCTCGTACGTTCTTCGCAGTTCGGCCAAGCTGCCGGACTTCTGGCGCAACTGGCCGCAGATGTCGATCAGCAGATCAGCCCCGGCCTCGGCCCGTCCGGCCTTGACCAGAACCATGCATTGCGTGATCGCATGTTCGACGGCCGCCGTCATCCCAAGCCTGGCGACATCGGCTTTCGCTTGGTCATAGCACCGCAGCAGATAGGGGTAAATGATGTCGTGGAAACGGGCGGTCTCTGTGCGCTGGGGTGTGGGCACCATGCCAGCTGCGGCTGCCAAGGTGTCTTCAAGTTCGCGTACTTCTTTTCTGCCCATCACGGCCCCTTCTTGCCGCCACGCGGCGGCTTGATGTTGATGACGCTGCCCTGGCCGGCAATGACCGTACCGGCCTGACTGCCCGTGAACTGAAAGAAATCGAACAGCTGCTGGTGGAGGACGCCATTGTTGATGAAGGTGGTCTTGCCATCAATCCAGAAACGCTCGCGCATGCCCAGGTCGACCAGCACGTCAGGCCGAACGTACGCCTTGTTGGCACCGGTGATGTCGTAAGCCCAGCGATTCAAGGCCACGATCTGACCTGGCCCTTCTGGTGAGCCAATGCTGAAGAGGTAGGCCGCCACTGCTTTCTTAGCCTGGTTATCGGCGTACGAGCCCTCCTGGAGCTGCCGCGGCATATCCAGCGGATACCCGAGCGACTTCCCTCCATCGAGCCGTGCCACTGCGACTTCATAGCCAGCTTTGAATTCCTGTGTGTAGAGATCCCTGACGGTCCGCACGAACTCCTGCACCGGCACACGAGCCGTACCCACACTTCTGATGCTGAAATCCCGCGTGTCCAGCTCGATGACGCCCTGGCGGCGCAGCTCCACCAAGCGGACGGCATCGGCATAGCGGTTCACCATGTCGACGGCGTCGTAGCGCACCGAGCCATCGCCATAGATGCCCTTGGTGACGCCTAACTTCTCGGGCGTCACGTCAAAGCCGGATTGGCCCAAGAGCGTGCGCATGCGCTCGGCCTCATTGAGCAGGCGCTGCTCCTGCAGCAAGGGCGCGATGATCTTGATGTCCCGGTAGGCTTCGGGAATGAGGCCGAAGGCATCGGAAGCCGGCGCGTTGGACAAGGCGTCGAAGACGGTCTGCGCGCGTTGATTCACGCTGAGCCGCAGCCCCACGCCTCCCGTGGTCGTGCTCCCCCCACGAACCCCACCGGGGCCGGCGACCTGGACCGGGTCATCAGGGTCCCAGGAGACAAGTGGCCCCGCGCCTTCATCCAGCAGGGCTTCGTAGCGCCGGGCGGCATAGGTCGCAGGATCCAGATCCGCCTGAGTCGCCGCCAGCTCGATACCGTCCTGCACGCGTTGAGCAAAGTCCGCCACAGCACGCGGTGATGCGGACATGCCCGGCGGTACCGTGACACCCCCTAACAAGTCAAAGGGACCTGGTGCGCCATCGCCGGTCAGTGTCAGATCGTGCGGAAGCGGCACGACGTTGGCCGGCGACGGCGCCGGAACCGGGAACGTCTGCCCCCCATCGGCGTCGGTCACCGGTCCGGGCGAGGGCGCGGCCGGCTGTGGCAAGTGCTCCTGCATCAGCGCCCCGAGCCAATCCTGCGCAAAGGCGTGAGCCGGGTCCCCGGGGCTGCCCGCCGCGCGGATGGCACTGCTCAACACCGTGTTGAACGAGCGGGCCGCAAACGCTTCGGCCGCAGTCATCGTGCCGGCCTTCACGGCCTCGTCGATGCTGGCCTTGACGTGCGCACCGGTCAGCTCGGCCAAGCCGCTCGCAAAGCCCGCGATCGCGCCCCCTTTGAACTTGCCACCAAGCAGCGCCTGGACGCCCCCCTGCACCGTCATGCGTGCGGCGATGCCGGCTGCAGAACCTAGGCCGGCGTCCTTGAGCGCGCCGGTCAGCTCCGGCGTCAGGCCGGCCGTCAGCGCACCGCTGACGGCCCCGATCAGCACACCCTTGACACTCAGGTTGCCGCTGATGACACCGCTCGTGAGCGACGCCGCTGCCCCGGCTGCTGCGGCCGATCCGACCGCGCCCCAGCCAGCGGCCGACGCCGCACCGGCCGTGGCCCAGCTCACGAACGCCACCATCGCGATCGGCAGCGCCTTGTCGAGCACGCTCCGGTGCTGATGCAGATTGCCCCGGCCGGTCACCCAGCCGAGCTGCAGGTCAAAGCCCACCGCGTTGTCGTCGTTCAGCCGTGGCGTGTGGTTCAGGTCGAGCGAGATCAGGTCGCCATCGAGCACGCCCGTGTCGCCCAGGCCCACGTGCAGGTTGTCCAGCCCTGGCTGGCTGACCCAGCGCGGCGGGCCGGCGTTCTCGCTGGTGTCCTGCTGCAGCGTCAGGTGGCTCTGCGCCTGGCCGTAGAAGCTCGCGAACGCCTGCTGCGCGAGGCCGCCGCTCCGCGCGCCCTCGGCCAGCCAGGCGTTCGTGAACCGGGCTTCGTCGAAGACCCGCTGCGTCGCGATGACCGGTGCGCCATTGGCACCGCGCAGGATCTCGCCGTCGCCCGTGGTCACGTACTGGCCGGTGGGCCAGCCGGTTTCGGGGTCGGTGCCGAACTGCAGCGGCATCTCCACCCAGCCGGGACCGCCGCCGTCCCGCGCGGCCTGCATCGCCGCGGCATGGGTCTTGCGCACGGCGGCCAGCGCCTGACTGAGCTGGGTCAGCTCGGCGTAGCGCTCGGCGCCGTACAGGCGCTGCTGCTCCAGCGCGACGCTGCTCGTCGGGGCTGCGGCCGTGCCGCCGAGCTGGGTGCGCAGCTGGGTGATGAGGGGGTCGGCGAGGTAGAGGTCGAGCTGGCCGAGGGCCTGGGCATCGCCCATCGCGAGACCGGCCACGGGGGGCGGGCCGGCGTTGATGGCATGAGGCCGTGTGGCGAGCGTCCAGACCTCAGGGCGCGCCTCGAGCAGCCGGGATGCAGAAGTGCCGTAGAGCTGGGCCAGCCGGTCCACCGGCGCCGAGGCGCCCGGCTGTGCGGCCAGGCGCTCGCGATACGCCTGCTCGAAGGCCGCGTCGTCAAAGCTCAGCCATTGGCCCTGCGGCGCGGGCGTGGCGCCGTCGCGCAGCATCCACGCGGGCGGGGCGGTCGGTGCCGCTGCCGCCGCAGCGGCATCGGGCACGAAGACCGAGCCGGCCACCGGGTTGCCGTCGCCATCGGTCGGTGCGGGCACCCAGCCGGTGGCGGGCGCCGCGGTCACGTCAGCCGGCGGGGCACTGCGGGCCACGGCACGTGCGTCCTCGATGTCGGTGTGCAGCGCCTGCACTGCCGTCTCGCGTGCGGCCAGCCAGGCCGGGTTGACGACGTCGCCTTGCGGCAGCGACAGCGCGACCCGCGGCATGGCGTCGGGTGCCGGAGGCGACGCGGGCACGGCAGCCACTGGCGCTGAGGGGGGCGCGGGCGGAGCGAGCGGTGCAGCGGGCGTCACCGGGGCGGCGACCACCGTGGGCGGCGGCATCTCGGCAGGAGCGGGGGCGCGGCCGGTATGGCCGGTCTGGCCGCCACCGTCCGCGGGGGAGTCGAAGGCCTCGGAGCTGTCCCGTTCGAAGCGCTCGCGCGACAGCGGCCGACGCGGGCCGTCGCCGTCGACAAGGCGTGGCACACGCGCGCGGGGCAGTTCGACCGGCAGCGGCATGTCCAGGGGGGGCTGCCGTGCCATGTCGCTGAGCCGCGTGCTGGGGGCCTCGGCCACCGGCGCGGGTGGCAGTTCGACCAGTGCGGCCGGTGGTGCGATGTCGGGCGGCGTTGCTTCAGGCTCCAAAGCCTCGAACGCCGCCACGCTGTAGTTTTCCAGCCGCATGGGCTCTCCCTGTCGTGGTCTGAAGTCGGTGTGCATTGCACCGACCCCGCGCCATGCGGGAAATTGCGGCTGCTCCGAAAAGTGATGTTCGGCAGGCTAGGGTCGGCCGCAGTACGACGGGCCGACGCAAGTCTGCCGCGCAGCACGGAACAGCCTTGCGCTGGTGGCAGCCCTGCGTGGGCCCCCCACACACAACGGGGGTCTGAGGCACACGCGCGATACCTGGCACCCGTACAGGCCCTCGCGACATCGGGAGGTCGCACCCACTGCGCGTCGCCCCTCGCTTGCATTAGCTGGCTTGGGCTGACCGGCCCCCAATGCTTCTACGCAGTTCTCGCCGGTGCCTGAAGCTTCCTGCATGCCGACCGAGAAACCGCGGCGGTCATGAGGTTCGTCTGTGCTGGTTTCAACGGCAAGGTGCGAGGGGGCATCACTGAGGAACGCGCCTCAGTCGCCCCCTCTCCTTGTGCGTCCCACGTTCAGTATTCGTCGCGCTCCACACCCACGTACCCGGGCGCCAGGTTCTCGAACTTCGTGTGCATGCGCTGGAAGGCGAGCTTCACCGTGCCCACCGGGCCGTTACGCTGCTTGGCGATGATGATCTCCGCCACGCCCGGTTCCTTGCACTCGTCCTTCGTGTAGTACTCGTCGCGGTAGATGAACATGATGATGTCGGCGTCCTGCTCGATGGCGCCGGATTCGCGCAGGTCGGACATCATCGGGCGCTTGTCGGGGCGCTGCTCCACCGAGCGGTTGAGCTGGGACAGCGCGATGACGGGGCACTTCAGCTCCTTGGCGAGTGCCTTCAGGCCCCGGGAGATTTCGCCCAGCACGGTGGCGCGGTTCTCCTCGCTGCCGCCGCCGTTGCCGCTCATCAGCTGCAGGTAGTCGATGACGATCAGACCGAGCTGACCGCAGATGCGGGCCTGGCGGCGCGCGCGGGCCCGCACCTCCGACGGGCTCAGGCCCGGGCTCTCGTCGATGAAGATGCTGGACTTGCCGAGCTTGTCTACCGCCTCGGCCAGGCGCCCCCACTCGTCGTCCTTGAGCTGGCCGGTGCGCAGGTGGCTCTGGTCGATGCGGCCGATGGAGCCGACCATCCGCAGTGCCAGCTGCGCGGCGCCCATTTCCATCGAGTAGATGACGACCGGCAGGCCTTCGTTGATGGCCACGTTCTCGGCGATGTTCACCGCGAACGCCGTCTTGCCCATGGAGGGGCGCGCGGCGAGGACGATCAGGTCGCCGGGTTGCAGGCCGGCCGTCTGCTTGTCGAGGTCGTAGAAGCCGGTGCGCACGCCGGTCACGTCCTGCGCGCCACTCTCCGCGAGCTCGTTGACGCGGTCCATCAGCGCGATCATGAGGTGGTCGATCGCCTGGAAGCCCTGCTTGCTGCGCGAGCCCTCCTCGCCGATGCGGAAGATCTTGCCTTCGGCCTCGTCCAGGATCTGCGTAACGGCGCGGCCCTGGGGGTTCATCGCGGCGGTGGCGATCTCGTCGGACGTGGACACCAGCTTGCGCAGGATGGCCCGCTCGCGAACGATCTCGGCATAACGCCGCAGGTTGGCGGCACTCGGCACGCTCTGCGCCAGTGCGTTCAGGTAGGCCAGCCCCCCGCACTCCTCGGCGCGGCCGACGGAGGTGAGCTCGTCGAACACGGTCACCACGTCGGCCGGCTTGCCGGCATTGATGAGCTTGCCGATGGCGGTGTAGATGTGCTTGTGCTCGAAGCGGTAGAAGTCGCTCTCGTTGAGCAGGTCGGCGGCGCCGTCCCAAGCGGAGTTGTCGATCAGCAGGCCACCAAGCACGCTCTGCTCGGCCTCGACCGAGTGCGGCGGCACGCGCAGCCGGGCGACCTCGTCGTCTTGCGGCGTGGCGGAGGAGGAAGCGGGGAAGATCGCAGACATGCCTGTGGATAACGCTGTGGACGGGCTGGGAGCAACCGGTGGTCAGCAGTGGAAAACCGGGGCCACAAAAACCGAAGGCCGAAACCCTGCAGGGCCTCGGCCTTCTTTCGATGTTGCGACGCCTTGCGGCATCGCACATCAGGGGAAGCGAGATTTACTCGGCTTCGGCAACCACTTGAACGTTGATCTCGACGACCACGTCCGTGTGGGCAGCGACGCTCACCGGGAACTCGCCGACGGTCTTCAGCGGGCCGGTCGGCAGGCGCACTTGCGACTTGGCGATGGGCGAACCCAGCTTGGTCAGCGCGTCAGCGATGTCGGCGTTGGTGACGGAACCGAACAGGCGGCCATCCACACCGGCCTTCTGGGCGATGCGAACGGTCTTGCCGGCGATGGCTTCGCCCAGCTTCTGGGCGGCGGCCAGCTTCTCGGCGGCGGCCTTTTCGAGTTCGGCGCGCTTGGCTTCGAATTCCTTGATCGCGGCTTCGGT
>RXJW01000106.1 GCA_003963005.1 Burkholderiales bacterium | reverse complement strand
CCAGCACCGGCGTGGTGTTGGACGGGCGGATCAGGCCGAAGCCGTCGGCGTACTCGAAGCGCATGCCGTCGATGGTGTTGATCTCCAGCGCGCCGGGCAGGTCGGCCAGCGTGACCAGGGCCTTGAGCTGCTTGACCACCTCGTGGTGCTCGCCTTCGGCGCAAGGCACGTTGATCTCGGGGGTGTTGAAGCTGTTGGGCAGGGCCTTGAGCACCGCGCTCGGGTCCTTGGCGCGCGACAGGATCTCCAGCATGCGGCCCGCGGTGTACATCGCGTCGTCGAAGCCGTACCAGCGCTCGTTGAAGAAGATGTGACCCGACAGCTCCCCGGCCAGCGGCGCGCCGGTTTCCTTGAGCTTGGCCTTGGCCAGCGAGTGGCCGGTCATCCACATCAGCGGCTTGCCGCCGTGCTTCCTGATCCACGGGGCCAGGCGCTGGGTGCACTTGACGTCGAAGATGATCTCGGCGCCCTTGTTGCGCTTCAGGATGTCGGCGGCGAGCAGCATGATCTGGCGGTCGGGCATGATCATTTCGCCGTCGGCGGTGACGATGCCGAGGCGGTCGCCGTCACCGTCGAAGGCCAGGCCGAGCTCGGCGCCGGTGGCGTGCACGATCCGCTTGAGGTCTTCCAGGTTCTCCGGGCGGCTGGGGTCGGGGTGGTGGTTCGGGAAGTCGCCGTCGACCTTGGAGTAGATGTCGATGACCTCGCAGCCGAGGGCCCGCAGGATCGCCGGGGCGGACGCGCCCGGAATGCCGTTGCCGCTGTCCACGACGACTTTCATCGGGCGGGCCAGCTTGCAGTCACCGACGATGCGGGCGGCGTACTCGGCGCCGACGTCCATCTTGGCGACGCGGCCCTTGCCTTTGGCGTAATCCTCGGCCTCGATGCGGCGCTTCAGGCCCTGGATTTGCTCGCCGTAGACGGCGGCGCCCTTGAGCACCATCTTGAAGCCGTTGTAGTCCTTGGGGTTGTGGCTGCCGGTGACCTGGATGCCCGAGGTGCAGCCGTGCGCGCCGCGGGTGGCGGCCACGTAGTACAGCATGGGGGTGGTCACGGCGCCGATGTCGACGACGTCCAGGCCGGTGGACTTCAGGCCTCGCACCAGGGCGGCGACCAGGCCGGGGCCTGACAGGCGGCCGTCGCGGCCCACCGCCACGGCCTTTTCGCCGGCGGCCTTGGCCTCGGTGCCGAAGGCGCGGCCCAGGTGCTCGGCGAGTTCCTCGTTCAAGGTCTGGCCGACGACGCCGCGGATGTCGTAGGCCTTGAAGATGGATGCGTGAACCTGCATGGATGCCTCGGAGTGATCGGGTTTGAAAATCGCGGCGGATTGTAGGCATGCGGTCTCTGTCGATCCGTCGCGCCGGCTGTCGATCCGTCGTTCATCCGAGGGGGGCCACGCGGCGCGCTTCCTACACTGCGGCCCATGACCTTCACCGAAGAATTCGTCCAGGCCTTGCGCAACCAGCGGGTGCTGATCAAGCACCGCACTGACCGCTGGCAGTTCAGGGCGCTCATCTACGGGGTCTGGACGCTGGGCTTCGGCAGCTTCTTCGCGATCGTGGCCGGCTTCCAGATGCGCAACCTCGGCTCGTTGGCCTGGTGGACGGAGCAGGTGCCGGGCAACCTGGTCATGAGTTCTTGCGTGACGCTGAGCTTCTTCATCGGCTACCGCGGGTTCGAGCGGCTGGCGCCCCAGCGCTGGCTCGATGCCATCATGGGCTGGCGCGACTGGCGTTCCGGCCTGTTCTTCTCCAGCTTTTCCATCCTGCTGGCGCTGCTCGGCGTCATCCTCGGGCTGTTCGTCGTCGACTTCATCTGGGGCATCGGGCGTCCGCTGTGGAGCCTGCTGGGCGAGGCGGGCTTCTGGCGCCAGTTCCTGATCATCTCGGCGGTGATCTCGGTGGTGCTGACCTGGCGGTATCGCCAGCGCTGGAGGCAGGAGCTGCTGCAGGCCCGGGTCACGGAGGCCCAGCTCAAGCTGCTCCAGGGCCAGATCGAGCCGCACTTCCTGTTCAACACGCTGGCCAACGTGCAAAGCCTGATCGACTTCGACCCCGAGCGTGCGAAGCTGATGCTCGAACGCTTCACGGACTACCTGCGCGCCAGCCTGACCCAGTTGCGCGGCGACACGACGACATTGGCCCACGAGTTCGCGACGCTGGAGGCCTACCTCGCGCTGATGCAGCTGCGCATGGGCACGCGGCTGCAGGTGGCACTGGACCTGCCGGACGAACTGCGGGCGGTCCAGCTGCCGCCGCTGCTGGCGCAGCCGCTGGTCGAGAACGCCATCCACCACGGGCTGGAGCCGAAGATCGCCGGCGGCACGGTGTCGGTGACGGCGCGCCAGCAGGACGGCCGCCTGCTGATCGAAGTGGCCGACGACGGCCAGGGCCTCGACGGCCCGCGCCGCCGCGGCGGCAACGGTGTGGCACTCGAGAACATCCGCGCCCGGTTGCAGGCCCGTTTCGGTGCCTCGGCCAGCCTCGACCTTCAACCGCGCGACGGTGGCGGCACCCGCGCACGGATCCAGTTTCCCCTGACCACTCCCGCACCATGACCACTGCCCTCATCGCCGACGACGAACCCCACCTCGTGCAGTACCTCCAGGCTCAGCTGGCCCAGGCCTGGCCGGAGCTGCAGGTCGTCAAGACCGCCGCCAACGGGGTCGAGGCGGCCGAGGCCATCGCCGCCCTGGAGCCCGACGTGGCCTTCCTGGACATCCAGATGCCGGGCCTGACCGGCCTGGAAGTGGCCCAGGGCATCGAAGGCGCGACCCGTGTCGTGTTCGTGACGGCCTATGACCAGTACGCCATCGAAGCCTTCGAGGCGCGGGCTGTGGACTATCTGCTCAAGCCGCTGAAGGCCGACCGCCTGGCAGCCTGCGTCGCCCGCCTGCGCGAGCCGGCGCCTGCTGCGGCCGCGAGCGACGGGGCGCTGGCCGAAACGCTAAAGCGCCTGCTCCCGGGTGTCGCGGCGTCACAGCCGCGGCTGCGCTTCATCCGCGCAGCGCAGGGCGAGCTGATGCACCAGATTCCCGTCAACGAGGTGCTGTTCTTTCACGCCGACGACAAGTACACCGTCGTGCAGACGGCCACGGCCGAGCACCTGATCCGCACGCCGATCTTCGAGCTGGCCGGGCAACTCGACCCCGACCTGTTCTGGCAGGTCCACCGCTCGACGATCATCAACCTCGACCACCTCGCCGGCACACGCCGCGACGAGCAAAGCCGCCTGTTCGTGCGCGTCCGGGGCCATGGGCGTGAACTGCCCGTCAGCCGGGCTTACGTGCACCTGTTCAAGGCGATGTAGGCCTTGTCAGGCGGGTTTAGAGTCACGCGATGACGCTCGCCCGCCGCAGTCTGCTGATCGCCCCCGCCGCCTGGGCGGGGTCGGCCTGGGCCTCGACGCAGATCCAGTGGGTGGCCGGCAACCTGCCGCCGTTCGCGTTCGAGTCGCCCGGCGGCGCACGCGGCTTCGCCCATGACCTGGCGAACGCCATGGCGCAGCGGCTCGACCGGCCCCGGCAGGTCACCTACCTGCCCTGGGCGCGGGCCGTCCGCATGGCGGAGCAGGGGCCGGCGTACGGCGTGTTTCCGCTCGCGCGGACACCGGACCGGGAAGCGAACTTCCAGTGGCTCGTGCCCTTGATGACGGTGCGCTACGGCTTCTACACGCTGGCGACCGAGACGCGTCTGGAACTGGAGGACCTGCGCCCGATGCGGGTCGGGGTGCTGCGCGGCTCGCCGATCGCCGCGAACCTGCGGGCTGAAAGCTTCAAGACCCTCGTCGAGGCCAAGGACTACCGGGATCTGTTGCGCCTGCTGCGCGAGCGATCGCTGGACGCCGTCTACGCCGGCACGGCCATGCTGGAAGCCGCGATGGACGAATACGGCCATCCCCGGCTGATGTTCGTGCTGCAGACCACGCTCGGCGAAGGGACCCTCTACATGGCGGCCTCCCGGCAGACCCCCGCGGTGGAGGCACAGCGCTGGGTGGCGGCCTACCGCGAGTTGGAGGACGACGGCACCGTCATGCGCCTGCGCCGCCGCTACATCCGCTGACCGGCCCCCGCCGCCCGTGCGCCGAGGGGCATGTCCGGAAACTGCCAGGATCTGGCATCGGTGCCTCCTAGACTGGCGCCATGTTCACCGACCTCCTGCCTCCCGATGCCGCCTACGCGGCCCTGCAGGCGCATGACGCGCGCTTCGACGGGCGGCTGTACGTGGGCGTCACGTCCACCGGCATCTACTGCCGCCCGGTCTGCCGGGTGCGCCTGCCGCGGCGGGAGAACTGCCGCTTCTTCTCGACGGCCGCGCAGGCCGAAGCCGCCGCGTTTCGCCCGTGCATGAAGTGCCGGCCCGAGTTGGCGCCGCGGGCGCTGCCGTGGACCACGATGGACGCCTCGCGCACGCTGGCCCACCAGGCCGCCGCGTGGCTCGATGCCTGCGACGACGCCGACGCCAGCGTCGAAGACCTGGCCCGGCACCTGGGCATCACGAGCCGCCACCTGCGGCGCATTTTCCAGGCGGAGCATGGCGTTTCGCCGCTGCAGTACCTGCAGACGCGCCGCCTGCTGCTGGCCAAGGCGCTCTTGACCGACAGCACGCTGCCGGTGCAGGACGTGGCCTTCGCCGCTGGGTTCGCGAGCCTGCGGCGCTTCAACGCGGCGTTCGTCGAGCACTACCGGCTGCAGCCGACGGCCCTGCGCAAGGCGGGCCGCGAGGCGGCTGCGCCGGCGGTGTCGCGCCTGCGGCTGGCCTACCGGGCGCCCTACGACGTGGCCGGTGTGCTGGCCTTCCTGGCGCCGCGTGCCGTCGCCGGGGTGGAGGTCGTGGGTGACGGTCGAGTCGCGCGCAGCCTGGCGATCAGCCATGCCGGCCAGCGCCATGCCGGCTGGCTACAGGTGGATTTCGCGAAGGCGGGCGAGGTGGGCGTGGAGTTGTCTCCGTCGCTCTGGCCGGCCGTGGGCTCGCTGCTGCCGCTGCTGCGCCGCTGGCTCGACCTGGATGCCGAGCCCGACGCGATCTCCGTGGCACTCGGCGAGGGCTCGGTGCCCGGCCAGCGCCTGCCGGGTTGCGTGGACCGGTTCGAGCTGGCCGTGCGCGCCGTGCTGGGCCAGCAGGTGACAGTGGCGGCGGCACGGACGCTCGCCGGCCGCTTCGTCGAGCGCTTTGGCGATCCGCTGCCCGAGGCCCCGGCCGGCTGCACGCGTCTGTTCCCGGCGCCGGAGCGCATCGCCGCCGCCAGCCGCGATGACATCGCCTCGCTCGGCATCATCGGCCGACGTGCGGACAGCCTGATCGCGCTGGCCCAGTCCTGGCCGACGCTCGCGTTTGCACGGCGCGAGGGTTCGCCTGAGTCCGCCGCGGCCGAGCTGACACAGATTCCGGGCATCGGCCCCTGGACCGCCGGCTACATGCTGATGCGCGGCTGGAGCTGGCCCGATGTCTTCCCGCCCGGTGACGTGGTGCTGCGCAAGGCCCTCAGCGGCACGGGCCCGCTGCTGTCGCCCAAGGCCTACCTCGCAGCCGCCGAGCGCTACCGCCCCTACCGCAGCTACGCCGTGCTGCACCTCTGGAGACACGCATGACTCACCACCACATCCTGCAGCGGCGCATCAGCACGCCGCTCGGTCCGCTGACGGCTGCCCGCAGCGCCGCGGGCCTGTCGGGCCTGTGGTTCGATGGCCAGAAGCATCACCCGGGCCCGTTGGACGTGCCGCACGACGACGGGCGCGACCCGGTGCTGAACGCCACGGCCGACGCGCTGGCGGCCTACTTCAGCGGGCGGCCTGTCGCCTTGCCGGCGCTGGACCCGGCCGGGACGGCCTTCCAGCGCGAGGTCTGGCAGGCGCTGCTGACGATCGCGCCGGGGCAGCCGGCCACCTACGGCGCGCTCGCCGAACGGTTGGGTCGTGCGAGCGCGGCACGCGCGCTGGGCGCCGCGGTCGGGCGCAACCCGATCTCGGTGCTGGTGCCGTGCCACCGGGTGATCGGTGCGGACGGTTCGCTCACCGGCTACGCGGGTGGCCTGGCGCGCAAGCAGGCGCTGCTGGCCCTGGAGGGCAGGGCGGCGTGAGGGCGTTCGACCTCGGCGAGTTGGTGCTGCTCGCGGCGCTCTGGGGCGCGTCCTTCCTGTTCATGCGCCTGGGGGCCCATGAGTTCGGGCCCGTCGTGCTCGCCGCCGTGCGGGTGGCGCTGGCCAGCGCGCTGCTGGTGCCGCTGCTGGCGTCGCGCGGGCAGGCGGGCCAGTTGCGGGCGCACTGGCGCGGCCTGCTCGTCGTCGGCGCGCTGAACAGCGCGATCCCCTTCGCGCTGTTCTCCTTTGCGGCGCTGTCGATCACCGCCGGCCTGTCCAGCATCCTCAATGCGACGACACCGCTGTGGACGGCCATCGTCGCCTTCGTGTGGCTGCGCCAGGGCCTGACGCCCTGGCGCGTGCTGGGCCTGGTGGTCGGTTTTGCCGGGGTGGCCTTCCTGGCGTGGGACAAGGCGAGCTTCAAGCCCGGCGCGGATCACGCCGGCTTCTGGGCCGTGCTGGCCTGTGCCGGGGCGACGCTGTGCTATGGCCTGGCGGCCAATGCCACCAAGAGATTCCTGAGCGGTGCTTCGCCGCTGACCGTGGCCACCGGCAGCCAGTTGTCGGCGGCCGTGCTGCTGGCGGCGCCCGCCGGTTGGCTGTGGCCGTCTGCCGCACCCAGCGGCGTCGCCTGGGCCGCGGCCGGCGCGCTGGCCGTGTTGTGCACGGCGCTGGCCTACATCCTCTACTTCCGCCTGATGAGCCGGGTCGGCCCGACGAATGCGGTGTCGGTGACCTTCCTGATCCCGCTGTTCGCGATCCTGTGGGGTGCACTCTTCCTGGGCGAGGCCATCACGGCGCAGATGGTGCTGGGGGGCGGCATCGTGCTGGTGGGCATCGCGCTGGCACTCGGCCTGGTCGGCCCGAAGCCGCGCTGACACCGTCGTGCAGCCGCACGGGCCGCACCCGGCACCGCGCGGCGCTGGGTGTTTCCGGTAAACAGTGGTAGCGTGCGCCCCACAACAACTGGTAGCGCTACCTTTTGCGCTGGAAGCCGTGTTTTCCGGAGACTGCATGACCCCCGTTCCCCTCTTGAGCCGCTGGCTGTTCGCGCTGGTTTCACTGATCTCGGGGCTGGCCTCGGCCCAGCCCTCCGGCGGCCCGTACGGCCCGGTGCCCCAGCGCTACGCCGTGCCCCAGGCGGCCCATGTCTACTTCGTGGCGCCCGAGGGCCAGGCCGACGCCCCCGGCACGTCGCTCGACCGCCCCACGACGATCGAGTCTGCCGTGAGCCGCGTGGTGACGGGCGACGCCATCGTGCTGCGCGGCGGCACCTACCGCACCGGGGGCTTGCAGCTCAACCAGGGCATCACGATGCAGCCCTACCTCGACGAGGTGCCGGTGCTCAAGGGTACTCGGGTGGCGACCGAGTGGCAGGCCCTGGGCCACAACGTCTGGCGCACCCGCTGGGCCACGCTGTTCCCGGCCCAGCCCCTCGGCTGGTGGCAGCGCGACCGTGAAGGCATGCTCACGCCGCTGCATCGCTTCAACAACGACATGGTGTTCGTCGACGGTGAGCCGCTGCAAAGCGCCGGCTGGGAAGGCGAACTGGGGCCCCGCGGCTTCTACGTCGATCACGCCAAGGGCTTCGTCTACATCGGCACCAACCCCACGGGCCGCACCGTCGAGATCACCGCGCACGACATCGCGCTGCACCGCCCGTCGCGCCCCGTGCACGGCAAGGCCTCGGACCGCCGCGGCCCCGTCATCCGCGGGCTGACCTTCACGCAGTACGCCTACCGTGCGATCGACATCGAGGGCAAGAAGCCGGCCACGCCCGTGTCGGAAGAGCCGACCGACGACCCCATCGGCCCGACGGCGGAGAGCGACTACGGCAAGGAGGTGGTCGGCACGGTCCTGGAGAACGTCACCATCAGCCACTGCTCGCGCGTGGCGGGCTACTTCCGGGGCGACCGGCTCGTCATCCGCAACTCCCTGATCAGCGACACGGGCACCGAGGGCATCTACGTGATCGGGTCGTCGGACGTGCTGCTCGAGCGCAACCTGATCCGCCGCAACAACGTGCGGCAGCTCACCGGCTACTACCCGGCGGCAGTCAAGATCTTCAACCAGTCCCACCGCGTGACGGTGCGCGACAACCTCGTCGTCGAGCAGCCGCACTCCAACGGCGTCTGGTGGGACGTGGGCAACCGCGACGGCGTGTTCGTGAACAACCACGTGGAGGGCGCGCAGGCGGGCGTGTTCTTCGAGATCTCGCGCGGCCTGACGGTGGCCGGCAATGTGTTCGTCAACAACCAGCAGGGCGCGCGCATCCTGAACAGCGCGGGCGCGAAGATCCACCACAACACCTTCGTCGACTCGCCGGTGCTGATCGACCGCAACGAGCGCAGCGCCCAGGGCGACCACTTCGGCTGGCATCCGCAGACCGGGCCTGACGTGCAGCAGCGCGTCGGCCATGAGTTCGTCGGCAACCTGGTGGTGGCCGGCGCATCGGTGAAGGGGCCGCTGCTGCGCGTGGAGCAGTCGCCGGTGACCTGCGGCGAGGTGACCGCGCCGATGCTGTCGCGGGTGGACGGCAACGTCTACGTGCGCGCCGCCAGTGGCCAGCCGCTGGTGAGCTGGGCCCCGGTGGCCGGCGCGGCCTGCCAGGCGCAGTTCGCGTCTCTGGATGCCTTCCGCCAGGCGGTGCCCGGCGTGGAAGGGCAGGGCGTGTTGCTGCCCGCACCGTCTGGCGCCGTCTTCCGCAGCCCCGAGCTGCGCCGCTTCGAACTGGCCCGCGTGCCGGAGGGCGTGAAGCCGCTGCCGGTCAGCGAGGCGTTGCGGCAGCTGACCGGCTGGGTGGCGGAGGCGCACCTGCCAGGGGCTCACTGATATCCCGTGCGCTGCGCCGCACGGCGCGGCGTGCAGATCTCCCCCAGTTCCCGGGGGAAGTGTGGCGGGGCAACGTGTCACCGGTTCAATCGCGCCCATCAAGAGCAGCAATGCCGGATGGGAGGACGTTTGGATCAAGGCCTGTTCCGCCGCGAAGTGCTGGAAGCGCGCCAGGCGCAGTGGCTCGGCACCATCCGCATCGGCCGGCCGTTGAGCTTCACGGTCGTGACCACGGCCGCCGTGCTGATGGCGGCCGCGCTGATCGCCTTCGCCTGCTGGGGCGAGATCACGCGCAAGGTCACGGTGCATGGCGTGCTGCTGCCGCGCGGAGGACTCATCCACGTCACGAGCCAACAGCCCGGCGTGGTTGCGGAACTGCTCGCCCGGGAGGGCGACGACGTGACCGCCGGTCAGCCGATCGCGCGCATTCGCGCCGAACGGATCACGCCGAACGGTGATGCCGCGCTGCTGGCTGAACGGGCCCTCGAAGCGCGACGCACGAGCCTGACGACCGAGCGCCGTCTGACCGAGCAGAACCTCCGCCAGCGCCAGGATTCCATCGCGCAGCGCTTGCAAAGCCTGCAGGCCGAAGAGCGCCAGGCCCAGGGCGAGCTGGAGACCGTCCAGCTGCGCGTTCAACTGGCCCGCAAGAGCCTGGCCCGAGACGGCGACTTGGCCAGGAGCGGCTTCGTCGCCGAAGCGCAGGTTCAGCAGCGCCAGGAGGAGCTGCTTGACCTCCAGCTCCGCGAGCGCAACGCGGAACGCAGTCTTCAGGCCTTGCGCCGCGATCTGCAGACCGCCCGAGCCGACAAGCTGGCCGTCGACACCCAGGCGCAGACCACGCTGGCCCAACTGGACCGGGCACTGGCCTCGCTGGATCAGGAGGTCACCGAGAACGACAGCCGCCATGCGCTCTTGGTGACCGCGCCTCAAGCTGGCCGCATCAGCGCGCTGCCCGTCAACGGCGGCCAGGCACTCCAGGCAGGGCAAACCGTTGCCAGCATCGTTCCGCAGGCCTCGGCCGGCGCCGACAACCCCGCCGAATTGCAGGCACAACTTTTTGCGCCGAGCCGCACCGCTGGTTTTGTTCAGCCGGGGCAGGAGGTCTATTTGCGTTTCCAGGCCTTCGCCTTTCAGAAATTCGGCATGGCAAAGGGCTTTGTGATCGCGGTGAGTCGAAGCCCGATTGCTCCCTTGGATTTGCCACCCGGACAGACGCAGGCGATTATCACTGCGGCTCAGGCCAACGAGCCTATGTATCGAATCACTGTCAAGTTGCCTCAACAAACGATCAATACCTATGGCAGAGAGACTGCTCTAGCCGCCGGTATGAGCGTAGATGCTGATGTGCGTCAGGATGGCCTGCGAATCTGGGAATGGTTATTCGAGCCAATTCTCATGGCCATTGGACGGTGGGAATTCTAGGCGTTCGCCTGAATGCAGACGGTCGACTGCGATATCGATCCATAAGGAAATCTCATGGACTATTTTGAATTTCAAGAACTCAGCAATGATACCCTCGACGAAGTGGGGGGGTGGGCTTTCAATTCTCAGGGATTGGGCAATCGGCAAAGTTCTGGATTTTACGTTTGACTCGCTCAGGAAAGGCAATGTTGATTTTGCCGGATATGTTAATACAGGCGCCGAGTTCGGTTATTGGAATGGCGCCTGATAAATAGTTTTACGACGCGACGAAGAAGGTTCTTCGTCGCGTCGTAGAGTGGATGGCTAAGTTACGAAATAGGTTATCTCATGCGAGGCGTTGGCTCATTTTGGCTCGCCGCCTGTTATTGTTTGATTTGGCTTGCCTTCTCTGTATTGATAATTGCACTTGGAAACCCTGGTCCGCCAAGTAATGTCGCCCCAAGCGCTGATCTGTTTGAACTTTTGGAGTCAATCGCGATTGCGCCGTTGGTTGAAAATGCAATCTACATTGCCCTACTTAGCCTTGTTGATGCCACAAATCGGCAAAATTTAGTAGCAGCTATTTTTGCTGCCGTGATGGCACTTTTTCATTGGCCATGGAGGGCGATCCCTGCCTTCGGACTTTTCTTTATCATAGCACTATTTTGCATGGCTAATCGTAATCGCAGGCCAAGATTTGCATTTTGGGGGGGTGTTATTTTGCATAGCATGTTTAATCTTCCGGCGGCTCTGGCGACATATTTTGATTTATAGTTGCGATCAAGAAATTGCCGTCATCTGAATACTCGGTTTCGCATTTGCGCAGCGCTTGCTCAAAGTCTTTGGAGTCACTTTGCAGCATATATTTGGCGGACAAAATTTTCATGGCCTTAAAGTCATGCAAGAGGGTCAATTTTTATCTTGACCGTCGCGAGCATCGTTCCGCAGGCTTCACCAGGCACCGACAACCCCGCCGAATTGCAGGCTCAACTGTTTGCGCCGAGTCGCACCGCTGGTTTTGTTCAGCCGGGGCAGGAGGTTTATTTGCGTTTCCAGGCCTTTCCGTTTCAGAAATTCGGAATGGCGAAGGGAAGCGTCGTTGCGGTGAGCCGAAGCCCTATTGCGCCATCGGATCTGCCATCAGGGCAAACGCAAGCAATCGTCACGGCGGCTCAGGCCAACGAACCTATGTATCGAATCACCGTCCAATTGCCTCGACAGACGATCAATACCTATGGGCGAGAGACTGCCCTGGCCGCCGGTATGAGCGTAGATGCTGATGTGCGCCAGGACAATCGAAAGATAGTGGAATGGCTGCTTGAGCCAGCACTCGCCGTGCTGCGGCCATAGGAATCTGAGCGACCAGTCTGGGCTCGGGTGCGGAAGGACCAACCGCGATTTGGTCGATTTTGGAGAAAATCATGCAAGAAATTACTCTTGAACAGGCCGAACAAGTGGGCGGCGGCAGGAGCCTCTTTTACGCCATTGGCTACTTCTGGGGATCGGCTTTCGCTGGCAGCGGTGACTGGTATCCGATGGCCGGCAATTACGCTCTCGGCGCATAAGGAGAGAGTACATGCGAGAACTCGCACCTGATCAATTCGACGAGGTGGTGGGCGGTAGCAAGGCCATCTGGTTCGAAATCGCCCAATGGGCCTATGAATTCGTTCAGGGGTTCCGTGATGGATTTTCTGGAAAGTAGTTGATCCAGAAGGGGTGCTGCCCATCACGCGGCACCCCTCTTTATGAGGTCCAAGTATGGTCTTGAGCTCTAGCCGGCTGATGTCCTGCAGCCTCCGTTTTACATGGGTCACCATTGGGATACCTGGGTTTCTGGTTGCCGTCAACGGTATTCTGGGCTGGCTCGGAGGCACAGGCGACGGATTGTCGGATTGTCCAAGGTCGGACTGCCTGCTTTGTACCTTGTTGATAAGCCCCCTACTCGAAACTTTAATATTTCAGCTCATGGTCGGAGAGCTGGCTTTGAAGCTCTTTAAGGGATTTGTATTGCGGGTTGGCATGCCGGCTCTGTTATTTGGCATTCTGCACTATATAAGATATCCATCGCTGATTGCAGTGATTTCGGCGACATTTGCTGGAGCGATATTTTCATGCGTCTATGCGCGCCGATCGCTTGCTGGTAGTGAGGCGCTGGGAGTTCTGGAGGTATATGTGGCGCATGCATGTACAAATACTCTCGTCTGGTTGAGTCTTCCTGCCGAGTGTTTTTATCGACCCTACTAGCAGGTATAAATCTGTGGCAATCGTTCTTCAAACGGAGTATTCAGAGTGCGGGTTGGCAGCGCTATGCAATGTTTCTAGTATCCTTGGCAGGCCTGTTGAGCTCCGCGAGTTGCGGCGCAGTTTTCCTGTTGGTGATCACGGCTTGTCACTTCGCCAACTGATCGCGATCGCTGGGCGTCTTGGTTTGGCAACGAGAGCTTTGAAACTTGAATTGTCCCATCTGAAAGACCTAAAAATACCGGCGGTTCTTCATTGGGATCTCAATCATTTCGTTGTCTTGAAAAGAGTAACCCCGCGCGGGGTCGTGGTCATCGATCCGGCGATTGGTGAGCTGGCCCTTTCGCTAGAAGAAGTTTCTCGACGATTTACTGGCGTGGCACTGGAAGTCACGCGAGGTGCCGACTTTGAGCAGCAGGCCACAACTCCGCGAATGAGTTTGAGCGCCCTGACCGGAAAAGTCACCGGCCTCAAGCGCACGCTCCTGCAGGTCGGCCTTGTCGCTTTCGCCTTGGAACTCTTCGCCATCGTCGCCCCCATGTTCCAGCAAATGGTGGTCGACGAGGTGCTCACCGCCGGCGACCGCAACCTGTTGACCGTGCTCGCACTGGGCTTCGGCCTACTACTGATCATCCAGACGCTGCTCGGGCTCGCCCGTTCGTGGATGGTGATCCTGCTGGGGCAGACGCTGTACCTGCAGTGGACGGGCAACGTCTTCGCCCACCTCGTGCGCCTGCCAGTCTCGTTTTTCGAGAAGCGCCATCTCGGCGATGTCACGTCACGCTTCAGTTCGATCCAGGCGATTCAGCGAACGCTGACCACGGCCGTCATCGAGGCCATCTTGGACGGCGTCATGGCGATTGCCGCCTTGGTCATGATGCTGATCTATGCGCCGACGCTGGCCGCCGTGACCGTGGGCGCTGTCGTGCTTTATGGGCTGCTGCGGTGGGCCTCCTACGGCCCGTTCCGCAACGCGGCAGCCGAGCGGCTGGTGGTGGCCGCCAAGGAGAACACGCATTTCCTGGAGACGTTGCGGGCCATGACGCCGCTGAAATTGTTCGGCCGCGAGGACGAGCGCCGTGCGCGGTGGCAGAACCTGATCGTCGAGGTCCAGAACCGTGACGTGCGGACTGCCCGCATGAGCATGTGGTTCTCTACCGCAAATACCTTCCTGTTTGGCGCCGAGAACCTGCTGGTGCTCTGGCTCGGTGCCAAGCTGATCATGGACGGCATGACGAATGGCGGGGCGAGCTCGGGTGCGGGCATGACCATCGGCATGCTGTTCGCCTTCATCAGCTACAAGGGCCAGTTCTCCGGCCGCGTCTCCGCCCTCATCAACTACGCGGTCGATCTCAAGATGCTCGGCCTGCACGCCGAGCGCCTCGCCGACATCTGCCTGGAGCCGCCTGAGAAAGATGAGGTGCCGGCCAACGACCTGGCTCACTTGGCGCCGAGCATCGAGCTGCGCGGGGTGAGCTTTCGCTACAGCGACGGCGAGCCATGGATCTTGAAGGACGCGAACCTCAAGATCGAGCCCGGCGAATCGGTCGCCGTGGTCGGTGCCTCGGGCGCCGGCAAGACCACCCTGCTGAAGATCGCGCTCGGCCTGCTCCAGCCGACGGAAGGCGAAGTGCTTTACGGCGGCCAGCCGACCCGCCATCTCGGCATCGCCAACTTCCGCCGCCAGATCGGCACGGTCATGCAAGACGACGTGCTGCTGACCGGCAGCCTGGCGGACAACATCGCCTTCTTCGACGTCCAGATGGACCCGGCTCGCATCGAGGCCTGCGCCCGCATGGCCCAACTGCACGACGACATCTGCCGCATGCCGATGGGCTACCAGACCTTGGTCGGGGACCTGGGCTCAGGGCTCTCCGGCGGGCAGAAGCAACGGCTGCTGCTGGCACGCGCCCTCTACAAGCAGCCGCGCGTGCTGGCGCTGGACGAGGCCACGAGTCATCTGGACCTGGGCAACGAGCGCGCCGTGACGAGCGCGGTCAGCCACCTGGCCCTGACCCGATTGATCGTCGCCCACCGACCAGAAACCATCGCGGGCGCCCAGCGCGTGGTCCAGGTGGCTGCTGGTCAGGTGTTGGAGGTCGCTCGCGTGATCTCGCCCGCCCATCCCTCGTCTCCGGGCGCACATGAGCCGCCCGTTTCAACCGGCCAGCCTCAACCGGTCTAGCCACCCCGCAGCCCTCCAAGAACGGTTTATGCAGCTCACTACAAACCATCATCGTCCAAGCCGCACCCGGTTCAGCGTGCTCGTGGCGGCTGTACTCGCCGTGGTGCAGCCCTTCGTTGCCGCGTCGGTCAGCGCGGAGGGATCCACGTCAGTTGCACTGCCGGCAACTGCCGGTCCGGCCTGGATTCACGAACGTGTCCAGCGTGCGCCGGATCCCGCCGTCCGTTTCGGCCGGTTGCCCAATGGCCTGCGCTATGCCATTCAACACAACGAAACGCCCAAGGATGGCGTGGCCATGCGTTTGCGCATCGGCTCGGGGTCGCTGCAGGAGCGTGACGGCGAGCAAGGTTTGGCCCACTTCCTCGAACACATGGCCTTCCGTGGCAGCACCAAGGTGCCGGATGGCGAGGTCGTCCACATGCTCCAGCGTCAAGGCCTGGCCTTCGGCCCGGACACCAACGCCTTCACCGCGCAGGACCAGACGGTCTATCACTTCAATTTCCCGAAGGCTGACAAGGCGGCCCTGGATACCGGCCTTCTGTTGCTGCGCGAGGTGGCCGACCAGTTGACCTTGGACCCCAAGCTCATCGAGCAGGAGAAAGGCGTCATCCTTTCCGAAGAGCGTGCACGCGACGTGCCGACGGCGCGCGCCCAGAAGGCCGAGATCAATCACGTTCTCGCCGGCACGCGAGTACCTGCCCGCTGGCCCATCGGGGAGATCGACGTCATCAAGGGTGCCACGGCGGAGAAGCTGCGGCGCTACTACGCTGCCAACTACCGCCCCGACAACGCGACCCTGGTGGTCGTCGGCAACGTGGATGTCGACGCGGTCGAACGCCAGCTGCGAGAGACCTTCGCTGATTGGCAGGCGCGTGGCGCCGTCGAGGCAGTGCGGCTCGGGGCGCCGCAGCCGGCGCTGCAGTCGGCCGAATTTGTCGCGGAGGGCGCGCCGGACGTGATGACACTCACCTGGCTCCTCCCCCCGGACCACCGCGAACCCACACTCGCGGTCGAGCGTGAGCACTTGGTCGCGCAACTGGGGATGGCCGTGCTCAACGTCCATCTGGCGGAGCACACGCTCAAGCCGGGCAGTCCCTTCGTGCAGGCGGTCGCCCTGCTGCAGCCCAAGGTGTTCAAAGTGACCGGCTTCGCCAAACTCGTGGTGGTGGCGCCCGAGGACAAGTGGTCTGCGGCACTGGATGCCTCCCTCACTGAACTTCGGCAATTGCTCTTGAAGGGTGTTCAGCCCGCTGATCTGCAGCGCGTGCTGCCGACCGTGAAGAGCAGTCTTGAGGCTGCAGTGGCGCAATCGGTAACCCGCCCGCATGCGGCCATCGCCGACGCGCTGGTCAAGTCCGTCCATGAGGACGACGTGTACCGAAGCGCGAGCCAGTCGCTGGCGGATGCACAGCCCATGCTTGCCTCCGTGACGGCGGACGAGGTCACCGCGTCCCTGCGCCGCAGCTTCGGCGCGGGAGTGCCACTGCTGTTCCGCAGTGCCCATGCCGGGGCCGTCGGTGCTGAAGCCTTGACCCAGCAACTGGCGCAATCCCTGCAGCGGCCGGTGCAAGCGGCAGCCGCGGCCGTCGCGGCGACCTGGCCCTACACCGACTTCGGCGAGCCCAGCACGATCAATGCTCGGACGGCCGACACGGAACTCGGCTTCACGACGGTCGAGTTCGCCAACGGCACGCGGTTGTGGGTGAAGAGTACGGCCCAGGAGAAGGACAAGGTCGACGTCCAGGTGTTGTTGGGCCACGGCCGGGCGGGCCTTCTGCCTGAGCAGACGCACGCCCTCTGGGCGCTGGACGCCCTGCCATTGGGCGGGACCGGGAAGCGGTCCTTGGCCGAGGTGATGCAATGGCAGCAGTCCAGCGGCAAACAATTCAACGTGGCCCTGCGCATGGATCCCAGGGCCGCTGCGCTGATCGGTCGCACACGCCCGGCCGACCTCGACGCCCAACTCCAGGTGCTGGCAGCCTATGCGCGGGATCCAGGCTTCCGGCCTGAACTCGGCGACAAGCTGATGGCTGCAGGCCCGATGGTGGCCCATCAGTTGGAAACCCAGCCGGGGCTGGTCTACGGCCGCGAGGTCACCCGTGTCATGACCGGGGGCGATGGCCGTCTTGCGGGCCCCCCGTCCGCCGCCGACATCGCCGCCACAAAGCCTGCAGACATCGAGGCAGCCCTGCGGGCTCCGCTGTCGGGCCCTGCGGACGTCATCCTGGTGGGCGACGTGAGTGTAGAGACGGCGATCGCAGCGGTGAAGGCGACCTTTGGATCAGGCCCGGTGCTGGCTCATTCGCCAGCCCCCAAGCTCAGTGTCGTGGCGCCCAAGGCCGGTGGAGCGGCGCACGTCGTCTCTCATGCAGGCCGTGCCGATCAGGCGATCCTCGGCTGGCATTGGGCGATGCCGGATCACTGGGCAGATCCCGGGCTGGCAGCGACGGGTCGCGTCGCGGCTGCGGTCCTGCAGGCACGGTTGGTGGACACGGTGCGCGCGAAGCTCGGCATCACCTACTCGCCCAGTGCGGGCAGCAGCGCCTCGATCGACGTTCTCGGGCGCGGCAGCTTCTCGGCGCAGCTCGAAACGCCCCCGGACAAGTTCGAGGCCTTCCGCACGCTGCTGAAGCAGCAGCTCCTTGACCTGGCCTCGAAGCCCATCGATGCCGATGAACTCCAACGTGCAAGGCAACCCCTCGTGGAAGCGCGGCGCAAGGCCGCAGAGACCAACGGTCATTGGTCCTTCTGGCTGGCACAACTCACGCGTGAGCCGCGGGCGAGGACCTTGATCCTGGGCGAAGCTGACAACCTGCAGGCGGTTTCCGTGGAGCAGGTGCAGAGCTTCTTCCGTGATCGCATCGGGGCGCAGCCGCCCATCGAAATCATCGCGAAAGCCCGCGACAGTGCCGCAGACGGCGCGGCGACGACAGGACAGTGATCCGTGGAGGCGACCCACCCGGCATGGAACGGCAGGCGTGTCCATCGCCTGACCGCCGCGGCGGCGATCCAGGTCGTCCAGGACCTGTCCCTGCTCGCCTTTCCGAGGTTCAGGCCATGGGTTGATCGGGCCCTTGCCGCCGGCGGACGTGGTGATCCCGGTTGAGTGATCGACCCCGTGCGCATTTTTCATGGAGGTTTTCTATGCGATCAACGCGGTTCGCGACCCTGGTTGTCTCGGCATCGCTCTGTTCAGCCGTCTGGCTCGTAGGCTGCAACCTCAAGGTCGGTGGCCAGGATGACACCTCGGTCCAGATCTCGCGCGGCGGTTCTCCACTGGGCACGACCGTCCAGTGCACCGCCAGCAGTGACGGCAAATGCGCTCTCCTGGTTTACGCCCAGCGTTGCTCGTCGATCTCCGCCGCCTCGGGCGTGGCGCCCCGTTTGACCTGCGAGTTGACGGAAGTTCAACGGATGGTGCTGGCTGTCGGGGAATCCAGGCACCTGGCGGCAGGTGATGCCGTTCTCAAGACATGCCAAGGTTCCATCGCCGCGCCACCGACCCTGGCATCGTGCCTGGGCGTGGACTCGCCATGAGCGTCCAGGTCACGGGTGTGCATTCCGCGGCGACCCTGCGACCCCTGCTTGGCTAGCGCGTCAGCCACCGCCGCAACCCGAAGCTCACCCCGTCCACCACCGCGACCAGCGCCAGCATCGCGGCGAGCACCGTCGCCGTCTTGTCCATCTGGAACAGGCCCATGTGGTAGTACAGCAGCTGCCCCAGGCCACCCGCGCCGACGACGCCGAGCACGGCGGCGGCGCGGATGTTGTTCTCCCAGCGGTAGAGCGTGTAGCTCATCAGTTGCGGCAGCACCTGGGGCAGCGTGGCGTACAGGAACACCCGCAGCGTGCCGGCGCCCTGCGTGCGCAGCGCAGCGCCAGGGCCGGGCGGCGCGTTCTCGATCGCCTCGGCAAACAGCCGGCCCAGCACGCCGCTGGTGTGGATGGCCAGGGCCAGCGTGCCGGCGAAGGGCCCGAGGCCGGCGCTGATCAGGAGCATCGACGCCCACACCAGCTCCGGCACCGAGCGCAGTGCGTTCAACATCAGCCGCATGCCGCCGCGTGCCGCGCCGGGCAGGCGGCTGGCGGGCAGGGCCATGGCCACGCCGGCCCCGGCCGCCAGCAGCGTGCCCACGGCCGACATGGCGAGCGTTTCCCACGCGCCGAGGGCGACTTTCGACACGAAGCCGGCGCTCAGGTCCGGTGGCACGAACTCGCCGAGGAAGCGTTTCATGCTCGCCGTGGACTCGGCGGACAGGAAGCTCGCGAGCTTGAGATCCAGCGACGCGAAGCTGGCCACGATCAGCGCCAGCACGCCCGCCACGAGCCAGGCGGCCCGGCTGCGGGCATCGAAGAGCGGCGGCGGCAGCCGGTAGCGGCGGTTGGCCGCCTGCGCGCGCGGGGCGCTCATCCGAGCGCCTTTCTCAAGGCGGCGCTGAGCTGGTCGGCCAGGGCGACGAGCGTGACGAACACCAGCAGCATTGTCATGACCTCGCCGCCGGCGAACATCTTCATCGAGCTGTCCATCTGCTGGCCGAGCCCCCCGGCACCGACGAAGCCGAGCACGACCGAGCTGCGGATCGCGCATTCCCAGCGGTACACCGTGTAGCTGGTGATTTCGGCGGCATTCTGGGGCAGCAGCCCGTAGGCGAAGGCCTGGAGCCGGCCGGCGCCATTGCGCAGCAGGGTCTGCGTGACCTGGGCGTCGCCGCTTTCGAGGATCTCGGCGTAGACCTTGCCCAGCATGCCGCCGTAGGTGAGTGCAATCGCCAGCACGCCGGCGGCGGGGCCGAGGCCCACGACGCGCACGAACACCAGCGCCCAGACCAGCTCCGGCATCGAGCGCAGCAGGATGAGCAGCAGGCGCACGGCCTGGCGCACGGCCCAGGGCAGGGCGGCCATGCGGCCGGTGAGGGCCGAGATCGACAGCGTGCGCGTGGCCAGGAGCGTCAGCGGGATGGCGATCAGCAGGGCGAGGGTGATGCCGGCGGTGGCGATGGCCACGGTGCGCCAGGTCTCACGAGCCAGCATCCACAGGAACTCCGCGCCGTGGGCCGGCGGCAGGAAGCTCACCACGAAACGGCCGGCGACCCGCAGCGCGTCCGGTTCCAGCAGCAACCAGGGCTTGAACTCCGTGGCGACCAGCAGCGGCCACAGCAGCACCAGCGCCGTGGCCGTGAGGCTGACGCGCCCGAGCCACGCCGGGTCGCGGCGTGGGACGCTCACCGACATTGCATCACCACCGGCGGCGCCGGCGCCGGGGGCTCGTCCACGGGAGCCGGGCCGTGCAATTCATGCTCATGCGAGGCGTAGAGCCGCGCCAGCAGCGCGGGCGTGACCTCGGCGGCCGGCAGGTCGAACATCAGCCGACCCTCGCGCAGGCCGAGGATGCGCGGGAAATGAGCCAGCGCCACGTCGACCTGGTGGAGCGTCGCGACCAGCGTCACCTGGCGTGCGGCCGCCTCGCGCACGAGCGCCGCCACCGCCTGCTGCGCACGGGCGGGGTCGAGGGCGGACAGGGGTTCGTCCACCAGCCAGAGCCGCGCCGGCGAGACGAGGGCGCGGGCCAGGCCGACGCGCTGCCGCTCGCCGCCGGACAGCCGGTCCACGCGCTCGAAGAGCTTGTCGCCGAGGTCGAACACCTCCAGCGCCTCGTCGGCCGCCGGGATGTCGACCGGGTAGAACAGGCTGCGCAGCGCGGTCCACAGGCTCCAGCCCGGCAGGCGACCGGCCAGCACCGCAGTCACCACGCGCTGGCGTGGCGGCAGTGGCGGCACCTGCGGCACGAGGATCAAGCGGCCCCGCAGACGCTGCAGGGCCCGGCGCGGCAGGGACCCGGGCGACACCTCATCCAGCCGCAGCTCGCCACCCGCCGGTGGCCGGGCGCAGGCCAGCACTTCCAGCAAGGTCGTCTTGCCGGCGCCAGACGGGCCGATGACGGCCAGTTGTTCGCCCGACGCGATGGACAGCGTCAGGCCGGCCAGCGCATCCCGCGTGCCGCGGCGTGCCGTGGCATGGCGCGCCGAGAGGTCTTTCAGTTCAAGCTTCACGGCCACCACTCTATCGGTAGAGTGGCGGCATGAATGCGCCTGCCTCCACAAACCCCACGGCCGAACCCCGCCTGACGTCGCTGTCCCACGGCGGTGGCTGCGGCTGCAAGATCGCCCCCGGCGTGCTGTCTGAAATCCTGAAGGGCACGACGGCCCTGCCGATGCCCAAGGAATTGCTGGTCGGCATCGAGACCTCGGACGACGCGGCCGTCTACCAGCTCAACGACGAGCAGGCGCTGATCGCGACGACGGACTTCTTCATGCCCATCGTCGACGACCCGTTCGACTTCGGCCGCATTGCCGCGACGAACGCGATCAGCGACGTCTACGCGATGGGCGGCCGGCCGATCATGGCGCTGGCGCTGGTCGGCATGCCGATCAACGTGCTCTCCACCCAGACCATCGGCCGGGTGCTGGAAGGGGGCGCGGCCGTCTGCCGGGCGGCGGGCATCCCCGTGGCCGGCGGGCACACCATCGATTCCGTCGAAGCCATCTATGGCCTGGTGGCGCTGGGCCTCGTGCACCCGAAGCGCGTCAAGCGCAACGCCGATGCACGGCCGGGTGACGTGCTCGTGCTCGGCAAGCCGCTCGGCGTGGGCGTGATGAGCGCGGCGCTGAAGAAGGGCGAGCTGGGCGATGCCGGCTATGCCCGCATGATCGACACGACCACCCGTCTGAACACCCCGGGGCCGGATCTCGCCGCGCTGGACGGCGTGCATGCCTTGACCGACGTGACCGGCTTCGGGCTCGCGGGCCACGGGCTGGAGCTGGCGCGCGGCGCTGGCTGCACCGTGGAGATCGACTGGCGCGGTGTGCCGCTGCTGCCCGGGGTGCGCGAGCTGTCACAGCGGGGCTTCGTGACCGGTGCCTCCGGCCGCAACTGGGCCGGCTATGGGCACGATGTGGGCTTGCCCGAGGGTTTTGCGGCCGAAGACCGTGCGCTGCTGACCGACCCGCAGACCAGCGGCGGCCTGCTCGTGTCCTGCGAGCCGGCCGCGGTGGACGCCGTGTTGGCGACCTTCGCGCGGCATGGTTTCGAGGCCGCCGCCGTCGTGGGCCGCGTGCTGCCGCGGGGCGATCACGCCCTGCAGGTGCAGGGCTGAGTCAGTTCACTTGGCCGGTGCGGCGGCGGAGCCGTCGAGCCGGATGACCCGGTGCGCGCGCTCTTCGCTGTCCTGCAGCGACTCGCTGACCAGGCGGTTGTGCTGCTGCCAGTCCTCGTTGCTGCGGATGATGCTGGGCTTGATCAGCACCACCAGCTCGCGCTTGCGGCCGCTGTTGGCACGGTTGCCGAACAGCACCGACGTGAGCGGGTTGCTGTCGGCCCCTGGCACGCCGGAGCCGCGGCGTGAGGCTTCCATCTGCATCAGCCCGCCGATGGCAACGATCTGGCCGTCGGGGATGCGCACCACGGTGTCACTCTCGTTGACGCTTGCACTCGCCAGCGGCAGGCGGAAGTTGCCCACCGAGCCGAGGTCGACCTGCTTGACCTTCTCGGTCACCGACGACACCGACGGATGGATGTGCAGCGTGATCATGTTCTCCGAGTCGATCTGCGGCGTGACGTCCAGCGCCACGCCGCTGAAGAAGGGCGTCAGCGTCAGCGTCGGGATCTGGTTGGTCGTGCCGGTGTTGCCCGTACTGCCCGTGGCGCTGTTGCTGTTGCTGCCGCTCAGGCCGGTGATGAAGTAGTCGTCAGTGCCGACCTTCAGCACGGCCTTCTGGTTGTTCAGCGTCGCGATGCGCGGGCTGGACAGGATCTGCGTGTCGCCGTGGCTCTCGATGAAACTCAGCAGCGCCTGGAAGCCGCCGCGGGACAGGGCCAGGCCCAGCGTGCCGCCGCCGGCCGAAGGCAGCGGGATCAGGTCGGACCACGACGGGTTCTGGGTGCCGGTGGAGAGCACCGGCAAGCCGCGGTTGTTGCTGACCAGTGGGTTGATGATCGAGCCCACACCCGTCGGGATGGACGGGTTGACGCTCGTCTGCCCGATCGCCCCGCGGTCGCCCACGCGCGACCAGTCGATGCCGCTCTGGTAGCCCTCGCGCAACTCGACCTCGACGATCTTGGCCTCCAGCATCACCTGGCGCTCCACCGCAATCCGCGTGGCCTTGAGCCAGGCGTCGACGTGGCGGAGTTCCTCGGGCATCGCCCGCACGGCGACGGTGCCGGTCTGCGGGCTGGTGATGACGGTGCGGCCCTCGCCGTTGCCCACGAGGGCCTTCAGCGCGTTGGCCGTCTCGCTCCAGAAGTCGCTCGCGACCTTGGTGGTGAGCTGGCTGCTTTCCTGCTGCTGCACGGCCTGCGTGCTGCCGCTGGTGCTGCCGCCGGTCGTGCTGCCGCCCGTCGGATTCGGGTTGCCGGCCGGGGCTGCGCCGGAGCTCACGCGCACCTCGCTGCGGCCGCTGCGCTGGTGGGCCAGCGCGTTGATCGTGAACACGCGTGTCTGCAGCGTGGGCGGGTAGACCGTGATGCGGCGGCCGTCGACGGCGTAGTCGAAGCCGTAGACGTCACGGATCGCATCCAGCGACTCCCGCAGCGTGACGCCCTTGAGCGTGACCGAGATCTGGCCGGTGACGGCCGGGTGCACGAGCATGCTGTAGCGCGTGTCGCTCACGAGCGAGAGGAACACGTCGCGTGCCGGGGCACCGTTGACGATGAGGTCGAAGCGCGGCTCGGGTGGCTGGGCGGGTGCCGCAGCCACTGCGGGTGGCGGCGCGGGCACCGGCTGCGCCTGGGCGGCAGCCGGCTGCGAGGGCGCCGAGGCCGGCGGGGCGGGGCGCTGGGCCTGCAGCTCTTCGCGCAGGGTCTGGCTGGGCTGGGCGATGCGCAGCGGCTTGTCGGCGCAGGCGGCCAGCATGACAGCCGCGCTGAGCACCAGCAGGCGAGGGGCGGGGGCCTTCATGGCTTCTCCTTGGATTTCTTGACGCCGGAGGCAGCCGAGGCTGCCGGGGCGGGCGTGCGTTTCTCGACGCCGCCATAAAGGGGTTCGCGCCGGAGCTGGCCGGCCTCGCGCAGCCACACGGCTTGCTCGCTGATGCGCTCGATGCGCGCGCCGTCGAGCAGCTCGCCGATGCCGTAGCGGCGGCCACGCTGCACCACGAAGGCACGGCCATCCGCGAACACGACCTGGCGGATGGCCGTCACCCCCGGTTCGGCGCCGGAAGCCGCGGACGCCGCCTGCGCGGCTTCGAGGGAGGCACGCAGCACCGACGGCAGTTCGGTCGGGTCGCGGCGGGCGTCCTGCGCGCGGGCGGGAGACAGGGCCGCCAGCAGCAGCGCCAACAGGGCCAGACGAGCCGTCATGGTTGCACCTTCAGCAGGTAGACCTGGACCTGCAGCCGCGGGGGCTCGGCACCCTCGCCGGCGATCAGCTTCAGGTCGCCCCAGCGCAGGCCGGGGAGTTCGCGTTCAAGGGCCTGCAGATAGCGCTGCGTGTCGACATAGCTGCCTTGCACGTACAGCTCCACGCCTTGCCAGCTCATGCCTGCAAAGGCGGGCGCGACGGCTGGCGCGGTACCGGGGGCGGACGCGCCGATGCCCGGCAGCTCCACCGGCACGTCGTCGAGCAGCTTGAGTCGCTCCAGCACCAGGCCGGGCTGGCGCGCGAGCAGCCGTTGCAGCACCACCGACAGTCCTTCGCCTTCACTGAGCGACGCGGCGCGTCGGAAGGCATCGTCCAGTCTTGTGCGTTCGTTGCGGGCGGCTTCGAGTTGCGCCCGCAGGGGGCTGTTGGTGTCGCCACGGTCGCGGCTCTCACCCACGAACTGCTCGCGCAGCCCCTTGACCTCGGTGGCCAGCCGGGCTTCAGCCTGCTGACGTTGGCGCGCCCGCTCGTCCAGCGGCGACAGCACCAGGGTCTCGAAGAGCGCGGCCAGCACCGCGACGATGCAGAGGAACAGGAAGGCGCGTTCGCGCAGGCTCAGGCCGTCGATGCGCCGGGCCTGCCGTTCCCAGGCGGCGATCAGGGGCGCAAGGCGCTTGCGCACGAGGGCGCCGTCGATGCGGGTCTGGGCGTTCATCGGGCGGCTCCGGAGGCAGCGCTGGCCACGGCTGGCGCGCTGATGACGCGGAAGCTCCACACCGGGAGCCGGCTTTGTTCAAGAGCACGGTGGCTGGCGAGCAGCGGTGCCGCGCCGGCTTCGCCCACCGGTGCGCCCACTCGCTCCACGCGAAGCGCCGAGAGCTCCTGGCCCGCCAGCAGCGGGCTGGCCGTCAGCTGGCCCAGCCAGGGGCGCAGCACGGCGGTGTCCAGCGTGCCGCCGACGAGTTCGACCCGTCCCGGCGCGTAGCGGACTTCGGTCAGCCAGACGGCCTCCGGCAGGGTCCTGGCGATGAGCGCGAGCAGATCCGAATGCCGCTGGCCTGCGGTGCGACTGCCTTCGCCGCCCAGGCTCTTGAGCAGCGCCTGCCGCTGCAGATTGCCCATCTCCAGGCCTTGCAGCTGCTGCTGCAGCGCATTGACATCCAGCGGCGGGGGCAGGCCCGCACGGGCGACGGCAAGCTGCTGCTGCTCGGCAGCGTACTGGGCCAGCAGGGTCTGGTGATCGCGGGCCTGCTGCCGGTCACGCTGCTGCAGCCACACGGCCGCAGCGGCGCCGGCGACGATCAGCAGGCCGGTGGCCTGCAGCAGTGTGAGCGCCGAGAAATAACGCTTGGGTGCCAGCAGGATCGGCGTCAGCAGGTTGATTTGCTGGGCCATCAGAGCTGCCTGCTTTCTGCGCGGAGGGCTGCGCCGAGCAGCGGGATGCATGCAGCCAGTGCCGGCACGGCATCACCCTCGGGGGCCGGGCGCTGGGGGGCGAAGGCGGCCAGCGGGTCCAGCGCCACCGTGCGCTGGCCCAGCTCGCGCTGGATCAGGGCCGCGACTTCGGCGCCATGCTGCGCCGTGACCACGTAGAGCCGCGCCAGCGGCAGTTCGGGCCAGCTGCGCTCCCACACGTCGATGGAGCGCTGCAGCTCGACGACCAACGGTGACTCCTGCGCGCCACCGGCATCGAAGGCGCCGCCGGGCTGGTACTCGAAGCCCAGCGGCAGCTCGGCGGCACTCGTCTCCGGCTGCTCACCCCGGGCGCGGGCCAGCAGCCCAGGGTCGGGCTCGATGCGGCGCGTGTAGAAGAGCTCGTCACCACTGCACACCACCAGCAGGCAGTGCGCGGCCTCGATGAGGATGGCGGCACAGGCGCGCGCCGCGAGGTCGTCCGCGGCGGCGCGATGCGTGACGAGGTTGCGCAGCGCGGTTTCCCACACGTCCACGACGGTGACCTCGCCGTGGATGGGCGCGGCGCCCGCAGTCAGTGCCTGGATGGCGCTGTTGCGTGCGGCGACCACGAAGAGCTGCCGCTGCGCCCGCTCGACATCGCCGCCGACATGCATCACGTCCAGGGTCAGCTGGGAGACGTCGGCATCCATCAGCTCCTTGACCTGCCAGCGGGCGGCGGCCTTCAGCTCCTCGGGCGGCACCTGCGGGGTGTCGACCTTGAGGATTTGATAGTCCGGCGGGTCCAGCAGCGCGATGGCTTCGCCGGCGGGGACGGGTTTTGCCTCCGGAAGCAGGCCCCAGCGCAACAGGCGCGCGGGCTGGCCGGGGCTCGGTTCGCCATCGGTCAGCACGAAGGCGTGGCCGGTGCCGACCGGGCGCAGCAGCAGGCGGTGGCCGCTTCGGCGAGGGGTCCAGGGCCAGCGCATCAGTAGTTTTCCCTTTGGAAGACGATGCCGTCGGCACCGCGGTTCAGGCCCCAGGTCGCGCGGGCGCTGGGGTCGCTGGTGTAGGTGCTGCCGCACCAGGCACCGCGCAGGCCGGCGAAGTTCGCACCACTGGTGGCGGCGATGCTCGGCGTCCAGGCGCCGGCAGTCTTCAGACACGACGCGTCAGTGGGCGGGGCACCGGATCCGAGCGCGATGGCCACGTCCACGCTGCCGATGCGGCTGCCGCCCGGCGCGGCCAGCGTGATGAAGCGGGGCTGTGTCGGGTGGACGGTCACCGACGCCGGGCTCATGGCGAGGTCAGCGGTCGTGAGCGTCTTGCGGAGGTTGCCGAAGCTCAGCTGGGCCGAAGTGATGCGGGTGCAGGAGTCCAAATCGTTGGTCGTGAAGGCACTGCCGTTCCAGTACTGGGCTGCCAGCGGCAGGGCCAGGGCGCGATTGGCCGCGCTGATCGCATTCTGCAGCCGCAGCCGGCCATGGCGCAGAGGGATTGTGCCGACGAGTGTGGCGTCCACCCCATTGGCAGGGCTGTCGGTGTCGAGATTGAGCGTGCGCATGCCCACGCCATCGGTGTCGACCGCCGCCAGACCGAACTGTGCGGTCGCGAAGGGGCCGTCCGGCGTCGCGGCACGCGCCACGTTGGCCACGAGGGTGGCACCGCTCGCGACGCCCTTGGTCCAGGTGCCTGACGCGCTGACCAGATTGAGACGGCCACCCGACTTGAACATCGTGCTGCCCTGGATGCCGGCGAGGCCCAGCACGCCCGGCGTGCCCAGCGCCAGCTTGGCGAAGCTGCCCTCGTAGTTCGTCGTCGTGCCGCCGCTGGCGTTCTGTGCCGTCAGCGTGAAGCCGAGCTGGAAGTTCTCGTCGAGGTAGGTGAAGGTCGAGGCCGGGCTGCAGGCAGCCGCTGCCCGGTGGGTGATGGACGGGCTGCTCAGCGCGAAGCCCGCCGGGACGAAACGGCCGACGTTGCCGGACACGGTGCCCGTCACGTCGCCGGTGCCGAGGTAGTCGGCGTCGGCCACACTGGGCGTCAGGGTGATGATGCCGACTTCCGACCAGTTGAAGGTCGTGCCGGTGGCCACGCCGGCCGTGAAGCTGCCGAAGCCGGTCGGGTTGGCGAGGGTGCCGGTGGCGCCGCCGCTGGCCGGCAGCACCAGGCTGTGCGTCAGCCGCACGCCCTCGGCGGGAGTCTCCTGGCCATAGTTGGGCGTGGGGGCGCCGGCGCTGTTGCGTGCCGTGACCGTCACCGAGAAATCCCGACCTGCGCCGATGAAGGCCGGGCCCGTGGCCGACGTTGCGGCAGGGTTGGCCACGCCGGGGCTGGCGACGGCGCATCCCGGTGCACCGGCAGTGCTGCACTGGATGCCTGAGAGCACGAAGGTGGCCGGCCTGGCAATGAAGCTCGTGCTGCCGAGCATGACGAGGCCGGCCTCCAGCCCGCTGGTGGGCGCGTAACGGGCATTGAGGTTGACCTGGCCCACGTCGGCGTATTGCAACGTCGTCGTGGCCTGGCCGGTGCCGTCGAACGCCAGGTTCACGGCGGCGCCCGACGCCGAACAGGCGCTCGTGGCGCTGGTCGCCAGCGGTGTGCCACCGGCACGCACGGGCAGCGTGCCGCTGGTCGGGTTAGCGTAGCCGCAGGTCAGGGTGACCGGCTTGCTGACGTTGGCAAACGCCGGCGTGCAGGCCAGGCTGTTGTCGGCCTTGCGCACCGCGCGGACCGTGAGGGTCTGCGACTGTTCGGCCGTGTGGTTGGGCACCTGCAGCACGAAGCCGCTGTCGGCCGAGCTGAAGGTGCAGCTGGGCGAGCCGAAATTGCAGGTCGTGGCCGCCAGCACCGTTGGCGAAATGACGGTCGCGCCGATGGTGGCGCTGCCCACCGTGGTCATCTGGAAGTTCTTGGTGACGGAGCTGCTCCCCAGGCCGATGACGAAGCGCGACCCCGAGCCGTTGCCGCTTGTGCCGTCCCAGTTGACGGTGGGCGTGCCGGTGCTCGTGAACTGGCCGGAAACGCCGCTGGTGTAGAGGGATGAGCAGGCGGCGTTGGCGCAGGCACGCACGGTCAGGGTGCTGGGCGTGCAGGTCAGTCCGTTGCCGCTGGCATGCTGGATCTCCAGGTGATCGATGACGTAGGTCGGGCAGCTGTGGGTCGTGTTCATGACCGTGTTGACCTGCGCCTGGGTCAGCACGTAGTTGAAGACCTGGACTTCGTCGAACTGGCCGTTTGCCGAATTGAGCGTGCCGGTGCTGTCGGTGACGCCGATGAAGCTGTCGCCGAAGTGCAGGAAGCCGGCCTGCGTCGTAATGCTGCCACTGGTGGTGAACGACGAAGTCGTGGGCGTGCCGGCGTTGATGAAGATCTGCATCTGGTCCTGGTTGGTGCCTGCCAGACCGTTGAAATTCCAGGTGACGGCGATGTGAACCCAGGTGTTGGCGGGGAAGGTCTGGGCTGGTGTCGTGACGGAACGGATGACGCCCGTGCTGTCCTTGATCTCGAACAGCAGCGCGCCGGATGCGGTGCGGGTCAGGAAGAACCATTCGCCGTTCACGGCGGTGGCGTCCATCAGCTGGGCCGCCTCGTTGGCGGTCCAGGCGCTGTTGGCGCGGTACCAGAAGGCGACGGTCGCCGTGCCCTGCAGGTTCAGGGAGGCATCGCCGAGGTTCAGGCCGGTGCGCACGGCGTTGACGTCACCGGGGTTCGTGTTGCGCGGAATGTCGGCGGCTCGGCAGACCTTGCCATTGGTGATCGTCTGCGCATCACCCAGGGCGGTGCCATGCCGGCCCGCGGTCGTGGCATCGCGCACCTGGCCGCTGACGCCAGGGAGCCAGGCGCCTTCGTCGAAGTAGTAGCTGGCAATCGGGCCGGGCAGGAAGAATTTGATGGCCGAGTTGGCCGACGGCTCCACCGACGCACCGAAAGTGAGGCGCTGGTAGTCGGTGGTGGTCAACTGCCAGCCCACCTGGGCGGTGCCGGTGCCGCCGTGGCTGATGTTGTTGCCGTACTGGAAGACGAAGGTGCCGTCCTCGTTCAGGATCACCTGCAGGTCGAAGGCACCGCTCGTGTTGGTGGCGTTGACCCATTCGGGCACGTTCTTCCACGTCACCACGAACTGCCGCGCCGGCGCGGTGCCGAGGGTGGCGTAGGCGATGTAGCAGGTGTTGATGCTCGCGCACGGCGTCTTGTTCGTGGAGGACGGGTAGTTGGGCCGGTCCACCAGGTTCGTCGGGTCGAGGTCCACGCCGAACACCTTCATGGTGTTGTTCATCGACGCGTCCGGGTAGCTGTAGGGGTAGGTCTGCGGCGGACCGATGCTCGCCGTGCCCGCACCGCAGGTCGTGTTGCCGAACTGCAGCCGCCCGTTGGTCATCACGTAGACGGTGGTGTAGTTGGTCGTGCCGAACTTGAAGGTGAAGCCGATGGGCAGCGGGTCGCTCAGGGTGTCGTCGGTGATCGGCACCGCCGTGGCGCATCCGGCGCTGCTGTTGAGCTTGTAGGGTGTCGTGTTGGCGCCCAGCTTGGCGTGGCTCGTGGGGTCGATGAACGCAAAGGCCGTGGAGGCGCTGGTGTAGGTCTGCGCCGAGGCCATCGGCAGCCAGGCCGCGGCCAGTGCCAGGCCCGCGGCAAGCGGGCGCCACTGTCGCAGCGTGCACAGGAGTGACGAAAAGGCCATCATCGTGAGATCGTCCGGCTCAGTTGACGCTCGGCATAGGTGCGCTCGTTCGAGCCCGTGTTGGGACACGCGCCGGCCGAGGGGATGTTGCAGGCGGTGGCGACGACTTCGTAGAACACCAGGGAATCCGCACCGTCGGTCACCACGCCCGTGCCGGGCGTGCGCGTGCAGGTGACGGTGACGGTGAAGTCCGAGAGCTGGTCGGGCAGTGCGAAGCTGCGGGTCGCGAAGCAGGCCGGCGCCGCGGCCGGCGGTGGCGAGACCCGCAGCACCTGCATGCTGCCCCACTCGAGGCCTGCAAACGCGGCCTGGTAGGCGCGGCTGGCGGCCAGCTCGCCGGCCGAGCCCAGCTGCTGGCGCTGCGTGAGCGACGCGAGCGCGGCACCGAGTGCGGCCAGGGCGACCAGGATGAAGAGCATCGACACCATCGTGAAGCCGCGCGTGTGCTTCATGGCAGGTTGTCCACGTGAACCGCCTGGTAGAGCGTGATCGTCTCGCCATTGCTGGTCAGGGACAGGCTCAGGGTCACCAGGCCATAACGCACCGCCAGTGCGGCGCTGTCGTAGGTGAAGCTGCAGGCGCTGACGTTGCGGGCCAGGATGGCACTGCTGCCGCCGGCAGGCGGGTCGGGCTGGGTGGACTGGAAGCCGTAGCCGGTGAAGCGGGTGAGCGTGCCGGCGCTCAGGTCGCAGCGGTAGCTGACCGGCGGATCGATGGCGTACACCCGGTAGGGCGGGGCCATCAGCGCATTGGGCAGGGCGGTGCCGGTCATGTCGATCGTGCTGGCCAGGCCCACGCCCGTCGTCGCGGTGCGCACGTTGGACAGCGTGTAGGCGTTGGCGTCCGGCGTGCCGGCGCCGAGGTTGTACCAGGCGAGCTGCTGGCCGGCGCGGCTGATGCGCAGCGGCGGGCCGATGATCGAGAAGCGGCTGTCCACGACGCCGAACTGCAGCGGGTCGCCCGACTCGGTGGCATAGCGCGCCGCGCTGCTGACCGGGATGAGTTCGACGCTGCGCGCACTGCTGGCGACGCGCACGCTGTTGGGCAGTGCCCCGGTCAGGTCCCGCGCGATGCGGCGCAGGGCGGTGTCGGCCTGCTCGGTCAGCTGGGCGCGCGCGCTGCTGGCGAAGTAGGCGGTGGTGGCCGGCACGACGAACACCGACACGACCGCGATCACCACGCCCGTCAGCACGATGACCATCACCGCTTCGATCAGCGTGAAGCCGGCCTGCGCGGCGCTCGGGGCCGGCGTTCGGTCAGTACAGGGCTTGCGGTGCATAGCGGGTGCGCCAGCCTTGCAGGCTCAGGGTGTTGCCGTCGGGGGCCGTCACGGTGACGGTGATGCGCAACGCGTCCGACGAGGCCACGGTGTCCAGGGCCGCGGCAGCCACCGCGACCGAGGCCGAGTAGCCCGACAGGCCGGCCACGGCCGTGTTGGTCACGTCCCGGATGCCAGTCATGGCGAAGCCGTTGTAGTCGTTGACGTTGTTGAAGAGGGCCGAGGGGCCGTAGCGGGTCTGGCTGCCCTCGGGGCCGTTGTTCTCCACGGTCGTGCAATCGGCCGTGGAGGTGGCGAGTGCGGCATTGGGGTCCAGGTCCGGGTCGCACCAGGTGAAGGGCATGAGCTGCACCTCGCGCAGCAATGACTCGGCGATGGCGAGTTGCTGGCGGCGGATCATCGGGTCGGCACTTGCACGCGTGGAGGTGGCGAAGACACCGAGCATCGCGCTGAGCGCGATGCCGATGACGACGACAAACAGCAGCAGTTCGATCAGCGTCAGGCCGCGTGCCCGACGCCTGCGGTCCAGGCGCGGCATGCGCTGCATGCTAGCGGAGGCGCCCGTCATCGGTCGGTCAGGGAACAGGGTAAATCAGGCCCGTATCGGTCTCGATGCGGTAGGCCTGGCTGTAGTCGCCATAGGCCACGGTGACCGGCAGGGCGGCTCCCGTGCTGGTGGCCACGCCGCCGCCGTTGGCGCTGTTGAAGGTGACGGTGCGGCTGCCGCCTTCGGCGATGCAGGGCGATTCGGTGGCCGGGCAGGTCAGGCTGCCCAGGCTCGCGCCGCTGCCGTAGGCCCAGCTGACGCCGGTGCCGGTGATGGTCGCGACGATCGGGCGGCGCTGCTGCAGGGCCAGGCGCAACATCGCCTGGTGCTGGGCCTGCAGGTCGTCCCCAAACGAACGCAGCCGCCACAGCGTCGTGTCCAGCACCTTCGGGAGGGCGAACACCGCCAGGGCGGCTGTGATCACGATGACGAGGATCAGCTCGATCAGCGTGAAGCCACGCGAATTGCGTGGCAGGAGCATCAGGAGATGCCGGTGGCCGTGAAGTTGGCCGTCTTGCCGTTGGCGGTGACCACGCAGTTGGTGACGGTGGTCTCGGCCGCGATAGTGGCAGACGTGATCACATAGCCGCTCGGCAGGCCGCCTTGCAGCGCGTTGGCGACGTCGGTGCAGTTGGCGATGGCGACGGTCTTGGGGTTGACGGTCGCGGCCGTCTCGCCCTTGGCCTTGCGGCTGGCGTAGTTGATGGCCGAGGCCGAGCTCAGGGCACCGGCGACACCGTTGACTGCCGCTTGCTTGGCATCGTCGTCGACGTTGACGAACTTGGGCAGCGCCACGGCGGCGAGCACGCCGAGGATGACGATGACCATCACGAGTTCGATCAAGGTGAAGCCGGCCTGCTGGGACTTGTTCATGGAGAGTCTTCCTGCGCTGCGCGCTGTGGTCCTGGAATGGGCGGACTATCGATCAGGCCTGACGCCCCAAGGGAGTGAAAAGCGCACACCTTTGGCCGCAGTTCAACGCGGCGCTGCAAACCGTTGCAGGCTTCACACGCTGAGGCGTGTTCAGCGTCCCATGGCCGCCTGGCCGAGGTTCCACAAGGGCAGGAAGACACCCAGTGCCAGCACCAGCACCAGCGCACCGATGATGGCCAGCAGGATCGGCTCGATCGCTGCCGACAGACCCTTGATGGCGTAGTCGGTCTCGCGCTCGTACATCTGGGCGATCTCGGTCATCAGCGTGTCCAGCTCGCCGGTCTCTTCGCCCACCGCAATCATTTGCAGCACGATCGGCGTGAACACGCCGGTGGCGGTGGCGCAGCGCGAGATGCTTTCGCCCCGCTCCACGCCGTCGCGCATCTGTTCGATGCGGCCACCGATGTAGGCGTTGTCCACGGTCTGTGCGACGACCGTCATGGCCTGGCTGATGGGCACGCCGGAGCTGGAGGCCAGCGCGAAGCTGCGCGCGAAGCGGGCGAGCGTGGCCTTGAGCACGATGTTGCCGGCGATCGGCAGCCGCAGCTTGAAGCGGTCCCAGGCATAGCGTCCGCCGGGCGTGGCCAGCCAGTTGCGCCAGAGCAGCACGAGGCCGATGCCGGCGCCGAGCACCAGCGGCCACCATTTGACCGTCCACGCCGAGAAGCCGAGCAGCAGCCGGGTCATCAGCGGCAGCTCGCTCTTGAAATGCGCGAACACCTCGGCGAACTTCGGCAGCACGAACAGGTTGATGACGACCAGCGCGATGCCCATCGCGATGATCACCATCGCCGGATAACGAAGCGCCTGCTTGATGCGGGCGCGGATGTCCAGCTCGAACTCCAGGTGTTCGGAGAGGCGGTGGAAGACCTCGGTCAGGCGGCCGGTCAGCTCCCCGACCCGCGTCATGGCGACGTAGAACGCGCTGAACACGGTGGGATGGCGGGCGAATGCCGTGGCCAGCTCACGCCCCTGGTCGAGGCTGGCACGCACGTCCTGCAGCAGGGCGACGATGCCCGGATGGCTGGTGGAGGCCTCCAGCCCGGCGAGGGACCGCAGGATCGGCACGCCGGCCTTCTGCAGGGTGTACAGCTGTCGCGTCAGGACGAGGGCGTCTTCCTGGCTGATCGGCTTGGCGAGCAGGGCGGAGAGCCAGTTGTCCTGCGTCGCGGCACTGATCGGCTCGGCCGTGGGCTCGATGCTGACCGGGATGACGCCGCCCGCCATCAGCTGGGCCGCGACCGCATCCGTGCTGACGGCATCGACGATGCCCTCCACCAGCTCGCCGCGGCCGTTGCGGCCCTTGAACGAGAAGTTGCTCATTCAGCGTCCACGCTGATGCGCACGGCTTCCGCGAGCGAGGTCTTGCCGGCCTTCACGAGGGCCATGCTGCGGTCGGCCAGCGTCTTGCCCTTGAGCGCCTTGCGCGCCGCGGTCAGGAAGGCGCCGGCATCGCTCTTCTGGATGGCCAGCGCCATGTCAGGGTCGATCTCCAGCATCTCGTAGATGCCGCGGCGGCCCTGGGTGCCGGTGCCGTTGCACTCGGCGCAGCCGCGGCCCTTGACGCTGGGCACCGGGCCGGTGGGCTCGCCGTTGAGACGCTGCACCTCGTGGACCCAGGCCAGCTCCTGCGGCGTGGCGACGTGGGGTTCGGCGCAATGCTTGCACACGCCGCGCAGCAGCCGCTGCGCCAGCACGGCCTGCAGCGACGTGGCGACCATGAAGGGCGGGGCGCCCATGTCCAGCAGCCGGAACGGCGTGGAGACGGTGTCCTTGGTGTGCAGCGTGCTGAGCACGAGGTGGCCGGTGATGGCGGCGCGCAGGCCGATCTCGGCAGTCTCGGCGTCGCGCATTTCGCCCACCAGGATCACGTCGGGGTCCTGCCGCAGCGCGGCGCGCAGCACGCGGGCGAAGTCCAGCTCGATCTTGTCGTTGACCTGCACCTGGGTCAGGCCCGGCAGGCGGTACTCGACCGGGTCCTCGACGGTGATGATCTTCTGCTGCTCGGCATCGATCTCGGCCAGCGAGGCATACAGCGTGGAGGTCTTGCCGGAGCCCGTGGGCCCGGTCACGAGGATCATGCCCGAGTCGCGCCCCAGCAGTTCGCGGAAGCGCTTGAGCATGTCGTCCGGCATGCCGATGTCGCCGAGGCGGCGCAAGGCCGAGCCCTGCCCGAGCAGGCGCATGACGACCGACTCGCCGTACTGGCTGGGCATGGTGGACAGGCGCACGTCGAGCGTGCGGTCGGACAGGCGCAGCGTGAAGCGGCCGTCCTGGGGCAGGCGCTTCTCCGAGATGTCCAGCCCTGCCATCAGCTTCAGGCGCTGGGCGAGGGCCGGCGCGATGCGCTTGTCGGCCTGCGTGAGCGTCTGCAGGATGCCGTCGACGCGGTTGCGGATGACGAGGTCGCCTTCCTGCGGCTCGATGTGGACGTCGGACGCCCCAGCGCGCGTGGCATCCTCGAACACGGACTGCAGCAGCCGCACGACCGGCGCGCCTTCCTGGCCGACGCTGGCCTGCAGCGCACCGAAGTCGACCGCGTCGCCGATGTCCTTTTCCAGCGCTTTCGCGAGGCCGGAAATCTCGTCGCTGCGCCGGTAGTGCTTGTCGAAGACCGCCGCGAGCTGGCTGTCGGCCACCACGGCCATCGCCAGGCGGCGCTTCAGGATCTTGGCGAGTTCGTCGAAGCCGAAGAGGTCCAGCGGGTCGGCCATCGCGACCAGCAGCGTGTCACCGCGCTCCTCCAGCACCAGCGCCCGGAAGCGGCGCGCAGGCGTTTCGGGCAGCAGGCGCACCAGTTCGGTCTTGAGCGGGAAGGTCTTGAGGTTGACGAAGGGCGCGCGCAGCTGGCGCGCCAGCACGTGGGCCAGGGCCTCTTCGGTGATGAGGTTGGCCTCGATCAGGATGCGACCGAGCTTCTTGCCGGTGGCGCGCTGCAGTTCCAGCGCCTGCGTGAGTTGCTCGGCCGAGATGAGCTGCTGCTCGACGAGCACGTCGCCGAGGCGCAGTTTGGGGCGTGGGGCAGCAGCTTCGAGGGTGTCGGGCATCGTCGGCGTGTCGGCGGTCAATGGTTGCTCGTCGCGTGCACCTCGGCCAGCGTCGTCACGCCCTGCAGCACCTTGAGGATGCCGTCCTGGCGCAACGTGCGCATGCCTTCGCCGAGGGCAGCGTGCTGCAGCTCCTCGGCGCGGGCACCGGTCTGGATCATGCGACGGAGATTCTTGGACACGGTCAGCAGCTCGTGCAGCCCGGCGCGCCCCTTGTAGCCGGTCTGGCCACAGGTCGGGCAGCCGGGGCTGGTGAACTTCATCAGCCGGCCCTGCTTGCCGTGATTCTTGACCCACTCTGCCATCACGGCGAGTTTGGAGGGGCGTGATTCGGCCGGGAAAACGTGCAGATAGTCATCCAGCAGCTCACTCAGATCGACCTCCGTCATCGGTTCGCTGGTCTGGCAGGCCGTGCAGCAGCGCCGGACGAGGCGCTGGGCCAGCACGGCCAGCAGCGAATCGGCGAAGTTGAAGGGGTCCATGCCCATGTCCAGCAGCCGGGTGATCGTCTCGGGCGCGCTGTTGGTGTGCAGCGTGGAGAGCACGAGGTGACCGGTGAGGGAAGCTTCGACGGCGATCTCGGCGGTTTCCTGGTCGCGGATCTCGCCGACCATGATGACGTCGGGGTCCGCCCGCAGGAAGGCCCGCAGGGCCTTGGCGAAGGTCCAGTCGATCTTGGGGTTCACCTGGACCTGCCGCAGGCCGGCCTGCGTGATTTCCACCGGGTCCTCGGCCGTCCAGATCTTGCGCTCCGGCGTGTTGATGTGGCTGAGGGCCGAATGCAGCGTCGTGGTCTTGCCCGAGCCGGTCGGGCCGACGCAGAGCACCATGCCGTAGGGCCGGGCCACCGCGGCCTGCAGGGCGTCCAGATTGGCCGGTGACAAGCCGATGCGCTCCAGCGGCATCGGCTTGCTGCTGGCCAGCAGGCGCAGCACGACGTCTTCCAGGCCGTTGTTCGTCGGGATGGTGGCCACGCGCAGCTCCAGCCGGTGCTGGGCGGAGAAGCGCGCGAAGTTGATCTTGCCGTCCTGCGGCTTGCGGCGCTCGGAGATGTCCAGGTCGCACATGATCTTGATGCGGGCGATCACGGCGTTGCGATAGGTGTGGGGCAGCTCCAGGTAGGGCTGAAGCACACCGTCGCGGCGGAAGCGGATCTTGAGCTTTTCGCGGCCTGGGTAGGTCTCGATGTGGATGTCCGACACCCCCTGCGAGTGGGCTTCGATGATCATCGAGTTGATCAGGCGCACCAGCGAGTTGTCGCTCTGCTCGATGGCCGAGTCGTCGTCGCCGCTGCCTCGCTCGCTGCTGTCGCGCTCCAGGCTTTCGATGAGCTTGTTGGAGGTGTCCAGCGCAAAGTCAGGCTGGAAATCGGGCAGGGTGTCGACCGTGTTGCGCGGCAGGGCTTCGCTGCCATAGCGCTCGAAGGCGGACGGGATGGCGAACTGCAGCGTGCCCAGCTTGGTGAGCGTGGGCACGACCTTGAGCTGCGTGATGAACTCGATCTCGTCGAGGGCATCGCGCCGGGTCGGGTCCTCCATGGCGACGATCAGTTTGCCGTCGCGCAGCACCAGGGGTAGCACCTCCAGCCGCCGCGCCACGGCATGGGGCAGTTTGCGGATGGCGTCAGGCTCGACGGCAAAGTTCTCGACGTCCACCACCGGGTAGCCCATCTTGCGTGCCAGCGCCGACTGCAGCTGGGCCCGGCTGATGACGCCGTTGCGCACCAGCAGCTCGCCCAGCGGCACCGAGCGGTCGGCGCGCTGCTGCACGAGGGCCTGCTCCAGTTGCTCCTGGGTGACGAGATCCAGTGCGAGCAGTGCCTCGCCGATGCGCACCATCGGCATCTTGGCCTGCTGCTCGATGGCCAGCACCAGCTGCTCGGCCGACACGATGTGCTGCTCGACGAGGATGTCGCCCACGCGGCGCTGGCGCAGGTGGGCCTGCTCGGTGGCAGCTGCGTCGACCTGTTCGGGCGTGACCAGGGCGTCCTTGACCAGCACGTCGCCGATGCGTTCGCCGAGTTCGAAATGCATCAGCACCTCGCGCGGCACGAACACCCGGCGCACGGCGTCGTCGGTGTCGGACACGGGCGGGAACACGAACAGGCCCAGCGCATCATGGTGGTGGCCGATGGTCACGCCCTTGAGTTCGTCGCCGCCGTTGAAGACGATGCGAAAGGGCGTGCGCGGGCGCTGGTCAAGGCTGAGCCCGGCGTTGAGGTCCGCCGCATCGCGCGGTGGCACGGCGAGCGGCCGCTGCAGCTTGATCGCGCGGAACTGGCTGAACTTCAGCGGCATGCTGTTGCGTGCCGGCGGCACGTTGATGTGGACGAGCCGGTCGCTGCCGTCCAGGCGCAGCAACTGACCGACGCTGCGGCTGTTGTTCAGCCCCAGGATCTCGCAGGCCTCCGGCCCGCGCTGCACCTCCGGCTGCGGATAGGCCACGTAGGGCGGGCAGGGCCACATGAACCCGCCTGCCGACGGGCCGGTGCCGCTGGCGGCGGGCTCGACGTGGGGCCAGGGAATGGGCTGGGACGGATCGTTCATGGGAGGCACGGGGCAGGACCGACCCATTATGGAGGTGCCCCTGCGAACCTGAGGCCGCGAAAAACCATGCCCCTTTGTGCCCGATGACGCGGGGTCGACCCCGCAGAATGCGGGGCATGAACATCCTGCTCACCGGCTTCGAGCCCTTTGGGGGCGACGTCATCAACCCGTCCTGGGAAGTGGCGCGGGCGCTTCATGGCCAGGTCATCGGCGGCGCGACCGTGCAGGCCCGCTGCCTGCCGACGACCTTCGACGGCGCACCCGCAGCGTTGGAGAACGCGCTGGCCGTGTGCCGACCCGGATTGGTCATCGCCCTGGGCCTGGCCAGCGGCCGAGCGGAGATCTCGATCGAACGGCTGGCGGTCAACCTGATCGACGCGCGCATCCCGGACAACGCCGGCCGACGTCCACACGACGTGCCGGTGCGTGAGGGTGGGCCGGCGGCCTACTTCTCGACGCTGCCGGTCAAGGCCATCCGGCAGGCCCTTCGGGCGGCCGGGCATCCGGCCGGGCTGTCACTCACGGCCGGCGCCTTCGTGTGCAACCAGGTCTTCTACGAGCTCCAGCATCGGCTGGCCGGCCGAGGCGTGCGCAGCGGCTTCATCCATGTGCCGGCGCTGCCCGAGCAGGCGGCCCGGGCTCAGCCGACCGTGCCGAGCATGGGGGTCGCGGCGCAGATCGACGCGATCCGGCTGGCAGTCGCGGTGGCCCTCAACGCTGAAGAGGCCGATGTGGCGGCGGCGCCCGACGAGGGAGCGCCGACCGCCTGATCACTCCTGGCTGTACTGCCGCCAGCGGGCGCTGGCCTGTCGCATCAGCTCGACCTGGCGCGAGAACCGGCGGCAGTTGGTGCACATCTTGTGGTGCAGCCGCACGGCCAGCCGCTCCGTGAGCGGCAGCGAGCGATCTTCCGCCTGCAGCGTCAGCCGCGTCGCTTCCCGACAGGTGATCATCGGCTTGATCAATTCGCTCCTCCCGCCGCACCCGGGCTGAACCAGCCCATCTGCAGACATTCCCGCAACCGCAATCGGGCCCGGTGCAGCATGACCCACAGTTTGGTCGGCGTGATCGCGAGTTCCTTACAGATCTCGTCGGATTCGAGTTCCAGCCACTCGCGCATCATGAAGAGGCGCCCCTGCTGGCCCGGCAGCTTCTCGACGCAGGCCTCCAGGACTTTCATGAAATCCACCTGGCGCAGCGCGTCCTCCGGGTTGCCCCAGTCGTGCTGGGCCTCGCGCCAGTGGCCATCGGCGGCAAACAGCAGGTCGTCCAGGTCTTCGCCGTCGTCCGTCGACACGCTGGTCGACAGCTCCCGGCTGTTGCGGCGGATCTGGTCGACCAGCTTGTGCTTCAGGATGCCGATGAGCCAAGTCTTGAGCTGGCTGGTGCCGGCGAAGGATTGCGGCTTCTCGATGGCGGCCAGCAGCGTTTCCGAGACGGCGTCTTCGGCCCAGGCCGGGTTGCGCAGCTGCAGCTTGGCGTACTTCAGCAGGGCAGGTCGCAGCGATTCGAGTTGCTGGTGAAAATCCGGATGAGGGCTCATGGCTTCTTGAATGTCCGCGGCCAGTGTAAGGACTTGGTTTCCTCTTGCGACTTCGGCCTCGTCGGTCGCATCATCGGCCGCCCTCTGACCCTCAACCTTTTGGAGACCTGTCCATGAAGAACCCCGTCATCCTGTCCTCGGCCCTGGCCGCCGCCCTGTCCCTCGGCCTTGTCGCGCAGGCCCAGGCTGCCGATGGCGCCAAGGAAAAGTGCTACGGCATCGCCAAGGCCGGCCAGAACGACTGTGCCAGCGCCAACGGCAGCCACTCCTGCGCCGGCCAGTCCAAGGCCGACAACGATCCGTATGAGTGGCGGTATGTCGCCAAGGGCAGCTGCGAGAAGTCCGGCGGCAAGGTGACCCCGCCTGTCAAGAAGTGATCGTTTGACGGCGACGTTCCCGGTGCCAGCCCTTGCCCCGATCGGCATCGGCTGGCGCCAGCCGCACTACGAGAGCCTGCTGGCCGAGCGGCCGGCGCTTGGCTTCATCGAGGTTCACAGCGAAAACTTCTTCGCCGATGGCGGGATCAGCCTCGCGGTGCTCGATGCCGGGCGCGAGGCCTACCCGGTCAGCCTGCACGGCGTTGGCCTCGCGCTCGGTTCGGCGGCCGGCCTGGACGAGCAGCACCTGACCCGCCTGGCCCGCCTTGTGCAGCGCGTTCAGCCCGATTGGGTGTCCGATCACGCCTGCTTTGCCCGTGTCGGCAGCGGCCTGCACGCGGCCGACCTTCTCCCGATTCCCTTCACCGACGAGTCCCTGGCGCTGATGGCCCGGCACGTCGACCAGGTGCAGCAGCGCCTGGGCCGACGCCTCCTCGTCGAGAACCTGAGCGCCTACGTGGGCTGGCAGGGCGACACCCTGGCCGAGCCCGAATTCTTCAATGCGTTGACCGCACGCACCGGCTGCGGCCTGCTGCTCGACGTGAACAACCTCTTCGTCAATGCACGCAACGACGGACTGGCCCCGGTGGCCGCCGCGCTCGAAGCCATGCGCTGGGTGGATGCCATCCGCCCGGGCAGCGTCGGCGAGATCCACCTCGCCGGCCATTGTGAGCGCGACGACGGCTGGGTCATCGACGACCACGGCAGCCGAGTGCGCGAGGAAGTCTGGCGCGTGTATGCCCATGCGAGACAGCGCTTCGGCGCGGTGCCGACGCTGATCGAGTGGGACACCGATGTGCCCGCGCTGTCCGTGCTGCTGTCCGAGGCCGAGCGTGCGAAGGCGGTCGCCGCATGAAGGCCGACCAGCAAGCCTTCGTCGACGCCGTGCTGGGCCGCGGTGGTGTGCCGCCCGGGCTGCGCGACGGCCGTGGCGGCCTCGAGGTCTACCGCAACAACCTGCGGGCCCTGTCCGCGCAAGCGCTGGCGGTCGCCTTCGGGCGGCTGCGCGACGAGCTCGGCGAGGACGACTTCGCGTCGCTCGCCTGGACCTTCTGGCGCCATGCGCCGCCGGTCAGCGGCGACCTCGGAGACTGGGGCGGCCAGCTGGCTGACTTTCTGGTCGAGCGGGCTGGCGAGGACTCGGGCCTGCCCGATCTGGCGCGACTCGACTGGGCGCTGCACCAGGCGGAGCGCGCTGCCGAGGCTCCGCTGGATGCCGAGTCCCTGCAATGGCTCGGCCAGGGCGTGCCCGAGGCGCTGTGGCTGGTCTTGCGGCCGGCGGTGCAGCTGCTCGTGCAGCGCGACGGCCCGGTCCTGGTGTGGCGCGCGACCTGGCGCGGTGAATGGCGCCGGCTGTCAACGGCCGAGGCCGCGTTCTTCAGGGTCGTGCTGGCCGGGGCGACGCTGGCTGAAGCACTGACCCAGGCCGAAGTGAAAGGTTCTGACGCCGAACCCGACTTCGACTTCGGCACGTGGCTGCAAGCCGCGCTGCAGAACGCCTGGCTGCACGCAGTCAGGGCCACGCCACCGAACGCCACAACGACATGAAATCCCTGCTCACCACCGCCCTGCGCACCTTCACCGATCCCGGCCTGCAGCCGACCCGCCTGCCCGCCGGGCTGGACCTCGCGGCCAGCCATGCGCAGTCCCTGGCCTTGCTGGTGGCGCGGCTGTACCTCGCACAGGTGTTCTTCCTGTCGGGGCTGACCAAGCTGCGCGACTGGTCGTCCACGCTCGCGCTGTTCAACGACGTCTACCAGGTGCCGCTGCTGCCGCCCACGCTGGCGGCCTACCTGGGCACGGCCGGCGAGCTGACGCTGCCGGTGTTGCTGGTGCTGGGCCTGGCCGGGCGCTTCGCCGGCGCCGGGCTGTTCGTCGTGAACCTGATGGCGGCCTTGTCGCTGGCGGCGGACGACTTTTCGCCGGCCGCCCAGGCTCAGCACACCCTGTGGGGCGTGCTCGCGCTGGTAGTGCTGCTGTGGGGCGCGGGCCGCTGGTCGGTCGACCGTTTCATTCGCGTGGCCTGAAGGTCAGGATCAGCACCGGCGGGACACGGCCGTCCACATCGCGGGGCAGCGTCTCGGCCTTCTCGACGGCGCGCAGCACGGCACGGTCCCAGTCGGCATCGCTGCTGGGCTTGAGCACCTTGGTGCCGAGAATGCGACCGTCGGGGCCGAGCGTCACCTGCACTTCGGCGGTCGGGTTCGCGCCGCCGTCGTCGGCATAGATGATGAGCGGCCGGATCTTGCCCTTGATCCGACCGGCATAGCCCGCTGACGGCGCTGAATTCTGTGCGGCCGCGCCGGTGGAGCCCGGCGTGCCGCCCGCCATGCCCTGGATGCGGCGCAGGTTCTCCTGGCGCAGCGCCTCGCGGCGGGCGTCAGCCTCCTTGGCTTCCTTCGCCTCCTTGGCGGCCTTGGCGTCGAGCTGCTTCTTGCGTTCCTGCTCTTCCTTCGCCGCCTTCTCCTTGGCATCCTTGGCGGCCTTGTCCTTCGCTTCCTTCTCCTTCGCCGCCTTCTCGCGCTCGAGCTTGGCCGCTTCCTCGCGGGCTTTCTCTTCCTTGCGCTTCTTTTCCTTGGCGATGGCAATCTCGGCGTCGCGCTGCTGCTGCTCGGCGGCTTCTTCCTGAGCGCGTTGCTGCGCGGCCCGCGGGTCAGGCTTGGGGGCCTCGGGCTCAGGCTCGGGCGGGGCTTCGTCCCGCGGCGCAGCCACCTGCGGCACCGCCGACCACAGCTCGGCCTCGAAGGCCGCCGAGTTGTCGCTGCGCCAGTTCAGGCCATAGGTGAGGGCCAGGATCAGCAGCCCGTGCGCGAGCAGCGCCAGGACCAGGCCCCGGCCCATGCCGGCGGCTTCTGGGGGACGCAGGATCGCGGTGGCCATCAGTTGGCGGCAGCGCCGCTCTTCACGGCCAGTCCCACGCGTGCGATGCCCGCGCGCTGCAGCGCGTCCATCACCTGCACGACCGCCTCGTACTTCACGTTCTTGTCGGCCGAGATCACGACCGGGCTGGTCGCATCCTTGCCCTGCGCCTTCTTGACGCGCTCGGCCAGGCGGTTCATCGGGATGGACTCGGGTTCGAGCTGGTCGACCTTGATCTTCAGCTTCTCGTCGGTGCCCACGATCACCTGGATCACGTGCTCCGGCTGCTGCCGGCTCTTGCCGACGCTCGGCAGGTCCACGAGCCCCGTCGTGATCAGCGGCGCGCTGACCATGAAGATGATGAGCAGCACCAGCATCACATCGATGAACGGGACCATGTTGATCTCGTTCATGGTGCGGCGCCGGCGACCGCCTCCTCGGCTGACGGTGGCGGCCATGTCAGTGGCTCTGCGCGGTGTTGCGCTGCAGGATGTTGGAGAACTCCTCGATGAAGGTCTCCAGCGTGATCGCCGTGCGGTCGATCTGGCGCGCGAAGCGGTTGTAGGCGAGCACCGCCGGGATGGCGGCGAACAGGCCGATGGCCGTGGCCACCAGCGCTTCGGCGATGCCCGGCGCCACGGTGGCCAGCGTGACCTGGGTCAGGTTCGAGAGCCCGACGAAGGCGTGCATGATCCCCCAGATCGTGCCGAAGAGGCCGACGTAGGGCGACACCGAGCCGACCGACGCGAGGAAGGAGAGGTTGCTTTCCATCGCATCCAGCTCGCGCTGGAAGCTGGCGCGCATCGCGCGGCGGGCACCGTCGAGCAGGGCGCCGGCTTCCGTCACGCGCTTCTCGCGCAGCTTCAGGAACTCGCGCATGCCGGACGCGAAGATGCGTTCCAGCGGTGCGCCGTCCGTGCGGTTGCCGACCGACTGGTAGAGCTCATTGAGGTTCTTGCCGCTCCAGAACTCGGCCTCGAAGGCGTCGTTGCGGCGTTTGATCTGGCCCAGGCCGATCAGCTTGCCGAAGATCACGCTCCAGCTCGCCAGCGACACCAGCAGCAGGCCCGCGATGACGAGCTGCACCGCGAGGCTCGCGTGCAGGATCAGGGAGACGATGGAGAGGTCTTGGTTCATGCGGTGATCGCTGCCACGACGGCGTCGGGCAGGCGTTGGGGTTTGAGGTCGGCGGCGCGCACGCAGCCGATGCGGATTTCACCTTCGCACAGCAGCGTGTCGCCGCGAAGCGCCTGCTGGCGCACGACGAGGCTGGCGCGACCGGCAGGCTCGGGGGTCACGGTGATCGTGAGCAGGTCGTCCAGCCGCGCCGGCGCGACGTAGCGCAGCCGCGTGTCGGCCACGACGAACATGAGGCCGGTTGCTTCGCGCAGCGCGTGCTGCTCGACGCCCGCGGCCCGCAGCCACTCGGTGCGGGCACGCTCGAAGAACTTCAGGTAGTTGGCATAGAACACGATGCCGCCGGCATCGGTGTCCTCCCAGTACACGCGCACGGGGAACGCAAAGGTGCTCATGCCAGCACCTCGCGCAGCCGCCGCACAGCCTCGTGCAGGTCGTCCATCGACGACGCGAAGGACAGCCGCATCCAGCGCTGCGGATCGGCCACGCCGAAGTCGCGGCCGGGCGTCAGCGCGACCTGCGCGCGTTCCAGCAGTTCATGCGCGAAGGACCAGCTGTCCGCGTGATGACGGCTCACGTCCATCCAGGCGTAGAAGGCACCGTCGGGCACGACGGGCACGGTCAGGCCCAGGTCGTTCAGTGCCGGCACGATGAAGTCGCGCCGCTCGCGCAGCACGGCCCGGCGCCGCTCGAACTCGGCGATCGATGCCGGCTCGAAGGCGGCGAGGGCCGCGCGTTGCGCGATCGTCGACGGGCAGATGTAGAAGTTCTGCGCCAGCCGCTCGATGGCCGGCACCAGGGCCGGCGGCAGCACCAGCCAGCCCAGGCGCCAGCCGGTCATGCCGAAGTATTTGGAGAAGCTGTTGACCGAGACGATGTCGTCACCGAGCGAAAGCGCCGAGTGGCCGAAGCGGGCGTCGTAGCTCAGCGGCAGGTAGATCTCGTCGACGACCGTCACGCCACCGCGTTCGCGCACGAAGCCGGCGATGTCGGCCAGCACCTCGGGCGCGATGGAGGTGCCCGTCGGGTTGCTGGGGGACGCGAGCAGCACGCCGCGCGTGGCGTCGGTCCACGCCGCCCGCACCTGGTTGCCGTCGAGCTGGAAGCGCTCGGCCGCGCCGGTCGGCAGCAGCCGCGGCGTGGCATCGGCCGCCGTCACGAAATGGCGGTTGCAGGGGTAGCAGGGGTCGGGCATGAGCACCTCGTCGCCCCGCTCGAAGAGCGCGAGGCAGGCGAGCTGCAGGCCGGCCGAGGCACCGGCCGTGATGGCGATGCGCTCGGGTGCGACCTGCAGGTTGAAGCGCTGTTCGTACCAGTTCGAGATCGCCGCACGCAACGCGGGCAGCCCGAGGGCGTCGGTGTAGGGCAGGTTGCCGGCCACAGCACGCGCCGCAGCCTCCCGCACGGCAGGCGCAGCGCCGAAGTCCGGCTCGCCGATGTTCAACCGGATCATCCGGCGGCCGCCCTGCGCGGGGTCGCAGGCCGGGCTGGCAGCCAGCTGCGCTGCTGCCTTGCCGAGTTCCATCACGTAGAAGGGCTCGATGCGATCGAGCCGTCCGGCGAGCTTCATCCGCGTTTGGCCGTCACCTCAAGGGGGCGCAGGTCGACGGCTGCGCGGTCGAGCACGCCGTTGACGTACTTGTGGCCATCGGTGCCGCCGAAGGACTTGGCCAGCTCGACGGCTTCGTTGATGGCGACCTTGTACGGGATGTCGATGCAGTGCTTGAGCTCGTAGGCGCCGATCATCAGGATCGCATGCTCGATGGGCGAGAGCTCGGTGGTCTGGCGGTCGACGTGGCGCGACAGGATGGCGTCGAGATCGGCGGCCTCGGCGACGCAGCCGGTCAGCAGGGCGTCGTAGTGCTTCACGTCGAGCTTGGCATAGCCTTCCTGCTCGCGGCCCAGCGCGACGATGGCGCCCAGGTCTTCGCCGGTCAGCAGCCACTGGTAGAGGCCCTGCACGGCGGCCTCGCGGGAGCGGCGGCGGGCGGATTTGGCCGGAGCTTTCTTGCCTGCCGGGGACTTGCCTGCGGGAGCGGCCGTCTTGGATGCGGTCTTGGGTGCGTTCACTCGATGTCTTTCAGCAGGTTGGCCATCTCGACGGCCACGCGCGCGGCGTCGCGGCCCTTGGGTTCGGCGCGGGCCCAGGCCTGGGCCTCGTTCTCGACGGTGAGGATGGCGTTGGCGATCGGGATGCCGTGGTCCAGCCCCACGCGGGTGACCGCCGAGCCGCTCTCGTTGGCGACCAGCTCGAAGTGGTAGGTCTCGCCGCGGATGATGCAGCCAAGGGCGATCAGCGCGTCGTAGTCGTTGGTTTCGGCCAGCGCCTGCAGCGCCAGCGGCACTTCCAGCGCACCGGGCACGGTCACGTGGCGGATGGCTTCGGCCGGCACGCCCAGCACCGACAGCTCGGCCAGGCAGGCGCTCGCGAGGGCCGACGTGATGGAATCGTTGAAGCGCGCCTGCACGATGGCGATGCTCAGCTCGCTGCCATCCATGGCGCCCTCGAAGCCGGGCAGGCCTTGATCGGAATCTTGCATCGCTTGCCTCTCAGGGGTCAGCAGGACGGAGACGCCACGAAGCCGGTCACTTCCAGCCCGTAACCGGTCATACTGGGCATGCGCCGCGGGCTGCCCAGCAGCTTCATGCGGTGCACGCCCAGGGCCTTCAGGATCTGGGCGCCGACGCCGTAGGTGCGCAGGTCCATCGCGCCGCGCGGAGCGGGCGGGGTTTCGCTGGCCTTCACGCGCGACAGCAGCCCGGCGGCGTCCTCGCCGCAGTTCAGCAGCACGGCGACACCCGCGGGGCTGGCTCGGAGCGCGGCCAGCGCGGCGGGCAGGCCCCAGGAGTGGCCGCAGTTGCCGGCTTCCAGCAGGTCGAGCACCGACAGCGGTTCATGCACGCGCACGAGGACTTCATCGGCGGCGCTCCAGGCGCCGTGGCTCAGCGCCAGGTGCGTGCCGCCGGTGCGGTCGGTGAACACATGGCAGGCAAACTCGCCTTGCGCCGTGTTCAGGCGGCGCTCGGCCACGCGTGTGATGAGGCTTTCGTGGCGGCTGCGGTATTCGATGAGGTCGGCAATGGTGCCGATCTTCAGGCCGTGTTCCTGGGCAAAGATTTCGAGGTCGGGCAGGCGGGCCATCGTGCCGTCGTCCTTCATGATCTCGCAGATCACGGAGGTGGCCGACAGGCCGGCCATGCGGGCCAGATCACAGCCGGCTTCGGTATGACCCGCACGCATCAGCACGCCGCCATCCTGGGCCTGCAGCGGGAAGATGTGGCCGGGCTGCACGAGGTCGGTCGGCTTGGCGCCCGGCGCGACGGCCGCCTGCACGGTGCGGGCGCGGTCGGCGGCGGAGATGCCGGTGGTCACGCCGGTCGCAGCCTCGATGGAGACGGTGAAGGCCGTGCCGTGCTGCGTGCCGTTGCGGCGCGTCATGGGCGGCAGTTGCAGCCGCTCGCAGTGCTCGCGCGGCAGGGTCAGGCAGATGAGGCCGCGGCCGTGCTTGGCCATGAAGTTGATGGCCTCGGGCGTGACGAGGTCGGCGGCGAGGACGAGATCACCTTCGTTCTCGCGGTCTTCCTCGTCCACCAGGATGACCATGCGGCCGGCCGCCATCTCGGCGACCAGCTCAGGAATGGGAGAGATGGGCATAACCGGCGATTGTAGGTGGCGACCCTAGGTTGGGCGCAGGCGAAGCCGCAGATCCTGCCCGATTGTTGTGGCTTCGATCAGGCGCCAGCGCCGCGCGTCACCCAGGGCAGCCAGCGGGGCCAGTTCTGCCAGGGGACGGCCGGCCCCGATGAGCAGCGGGGCCTGGTAGATCAGCAGTTCGTCGACGAGTCCGGCATCCAGGAATGCACCGGTCAGGGTCGGACCGGCTTCCACGTGCAACTCGTTGATGCCCAGGGCGCCCAGTTCGCTCAGCAGCGCTGGCAGGTCGGCGCGGCCAGGGCCGATCACGCGGACCTCGCCGGGCGGCTGCAGGATGCGCGCGCTGGCCGGCATGCGGCCGTGGGGGTCGAGGACGAGTCGCAGCGGTTGTCGTGCGGTGGGCACGAGGCGCACGTCCATCCGCGGGTCGTCGGCCAGCACGGTGCCGATGCCGGTCAGCACCGCGCCGGCGCGACGGCGCCAGGCGTGGCCATCGGCGCGGGCGGCTTCGCCCGTGATCCACTGGCTGCGCCCGTCAGGCAGTGCGGTGCGACCGTCCAGCGAGATGGCGGACTTGAGCCGCACGAAAGGCCGGCCCCGCTGCATGCGCGAGAAGAAGCCGATGTTGAGTTCTCGCGAGGCCGCCTCGTCCTCCGATGGGGCGAGCTCGACGGCGATGCCGGCGGCACGCAGGCGGGCGAGGCCCTGGCCGGCCACTTGCGGGTTCGGGTCCTGCGCGGCGGCCACGACGCGGGCGATGCCGGCGGCGATGAGCGCGTCACAGCATGGCGGCGTGCGGCCGTGGTGGGAGCAGGGCTCGAGCGTCACCAGGGCGGTCGCGCCCCGCACGTCGTGGCCGCGGGCCGCGGCATCGCGCAGCGCCATCACTTCGGCATGGGCCTGTCCCGCGGCCTGCGTGTGGCCGGCACCGAGTTCCCGGCCGTCCGGCGCCAGGAGAACGCAGCCCACGCGCGGGTTGGGCTCGGTCAGGCCGATGGCCTGCTCGGCCAGTGCGAGGGCGCGCTTGAGGGCGGCAGATAGGTCCGGCGACGTCATGCCGGCAGTCTAGCCAGCGATCAGGGCTGGTGCTGGATCGTCGAGTAATCGGCGAAGACGCCATTGGCCGGCGCCACTGCGGGCGCCGTGGGGCAGGTGCGGTCACCGCGCACCACCAGGTAGTTCTGGCGCACGAGCGATTCGCGGACCTGTCCATACACCTCGGGGTGCTCGGCGTTGTCGAGCAGCCGCTTGTCGGCCGTGAACATGTCGCCGCTGCCGTTGTAGTCGGCGCTGTAGCGGCAGACCCGTAAATCCGTCGAATTGGTACCGACGCTGAAGCCGGTCAACACCACCTTGCCAGACCAGACCACACCGGGCGTGCTCTGGTAGACGATGCAGTAGTAGTTGACGAAGGGCTGCAGGCTCGGCGCGCTGGGCGGCGAGTCGTTGAAGCACTCGAAGTTGGGCGGATTGCCACCCGCCGGCGTGGGCGGATTGGCGGTGTAGCTGTCGGTCTGGATCACGCCCTGGGCGTTGCGGACCGGCGCGCCATTGACCCATCGCGGCAGCAGGTAGTTGCCGCCGTTGAAGTCGATCCCGAGCGGAATGGCCATCGCTTCGGGCACCGTGGGATTGGGCGGGTTGGTGTTCGAGAAACGCACCGTGCCGCTGAGCAGCAGCCCGTTGGTGTTGTTGTTGCAGGTCGCCACGTCAGCCGACGTCAGGGCCGACACGGGCGTACCCGCCGGGATGGTGCACTTGCCGACGATCGCGCCGGTCAGGTTGTTGAAGACCCAGACCGTGCTGCCCAGGCTGCTGGGTCGGAAGGCGCTGTTGTCCTTGTCGAGTTGCTTGGCGTCGGCCGGAATCACCGGGCTGCGGCCACCCGCTGGCGTGCGCGGCCCGCCTTGCGGCACGAAGCCGAGCGCAGCGCTGAAGACGGGGTCGACCCGCGGGATGACGGTGTCCAGATTCACGGTCTGGACCTGGCTGGTCCGGTCCGTCCAGGTCACGCTCAGGCGCACCAGCTTGCCGTCGCCGCCTGTCGTGAGCGCCGAAACAGACCGGTTCACGGTGTACGTGGTGTTCGAATCGGCCGGCGTCAGCAGCTTGGGCTGCTGGAAAGACGCGATGTCGCTGTAGGCCCGCGTCGTGGCAGGCGTGGCTGCCGTCCGGTCCAGCACCGAGTAGTCGCGCGCCTGCGCAATCTCGGCCCGCGCGATGCGCATCGCCTCGCTGCGTTGCTTGGCGAGGTCGGCACCGAAGCGCAGATTGCTCATCAGACCGACGAGCGCCAGCATGCCGAAGGACATGACCAGCAGCGCGACGAGCGCTTCGATCAGCGTGACACCGCGCTGGCGGTCGAGCCGCCGCCGGGCGAGCAAGGAGGGCGAGGGGGTGCTCATGCCAGCCTGGGTCAGTCGGAGTTGTTGGAGTGCTGCAGGCCGCCGGACACGCGCGCGTAGCTGCCGAGCCGGTTGCGGAGATGGTTGGCAATGTCCTGGCTGTAGACAATGTCCATGCCACCGTTGGCGCTCATGTTGCCCTGGACGAGGATCATGCCCGTGAAGGTCGACGCGAGGCCGCCCGTGTTCGTCCAGTCCAGATTGCCGAGGGCCACCAGCATGCCGGCAATCTGCATCGGGCCGGACATGACGACAGCGCCATTCGCGATGATGAGCACGGGAGCGGCCGTGGTGCCGATGACGACGTTGCTGCTGATCTCCAACGGCCCCTCGACCCAAAGGATTCGCTTGCCCGCGTTGTAGGCAGCCAGCAAGGCGGGGCCGCAGTCGCCGCCGCCCGCCGGGCAAGTGACTTCGCGCAGGGCAGGGTGATTGCGATAGCGGGCCGGTGCGATGCCCAGGTAGCTCTGGAAGAACACGGTGTTGTTCATGCCGCTGAGCTGGCCGTAGGAAAACACCTGGGCCTGGGCGGGAGGCGTCCCGGGCGCCGTGTCCATGCGGCTGTCGATCAGGGCGGGTGCCGGGCCGCCCGACATGACGAGTGTGCCCGCCGTGGTGGCGTCGGTGTTGTGCAAGCCGAGGCCACCGGAGCCGGCGGTGGTCAGCGTGCCTTTGACGGTGAGCGGCGCGGCTGGCGATGACGGCACCGCCGCGATGAAGCCGACTGTCGCGATCTGTTCCGACAGGGCTGTCGCGGTGCGGCCGCGGTCGGCGGACACCGCAGAGCCGTAACAGTTGTCGACGCTGCTGTCCGTGCAGCCGTAAGAGATCAACTGGAAGTTGCCGTAGCGGGGATTGATGTCCGTTCCCACCCGGACACCAAAGCTGGGCACCAGGCTGCCGGCGACGACCGTCTGTGGCTGGACCGTGCGGGTGTCAGGGTTGGGGCAGCGGCAGTTGAGCGAGTTGCCGCCGCGCACGCAGTCCGCTGCCACGAGCCCATTGATGGTCACCAGCGGCGTGCCGAGGCGATCCGCCGCTGAGATCTGCATGTACTTGTCGACGAAGCGGGTGCCGCCGGTGGCGACAGCCTGGCAACTGCCGTCGATGGCGGGTCCGTTCAGCATCGACAGGGTCCAGTCCACGCCACCTTCGGCGACTTCCTGGGCCACGCTCGCCTTGTAGTAGCCGCCTGCGATCCGCTGCTCGAACACGAGGCTTCGATTGGCGTAGGCCGCCAGCAGCGCCATCACGAGGAACAGCACCATCACGACGATCAAGGTCGCTGCACCGCGCTGGGCGCGGCTTGAACTCGGGGCTTGGCGCAGCTTCATGGGCAGCCGGCGCCGATGTCGTCGGCACGGATCTTTTCGCTGATCGTCAGCGTGCGCTTCACGGCCGCGTCAGACTTGGCCACTCCCTGGATGGTGATGTCGACCCGCCGCAGCGTCTGGGTGGCCGGGGCGCATCCGCCAGCCGGGCAGATGCACAGGTCATCCAGCGGGATCTGCTCGGACGTGATGACCGGGGTGAAAGCGATGATCTCGACGGTGTCGGGGTCCGTGATCGGCTGCCAGTTCGGCTGGCCGTTGATCAGCCCCTTCTGCAGGTAGAGGGTCTTGTTGGACACCTTGACGGCAAACTGCTCGGAGTCCTGAACGACGTCGGTCCCGTTCGGGACCCCGTTCAAGAAGCCCGCGTACCGGTAGTTCAGTACCGTGCCGGATCCGCTCACGGTCAGCGCCGCGTAGGGGTTCGGCGTCGGCGCCCTGGCCGGCACGGTCGCGGGCGCGTTGCTCATGTGCTCAGGTTCCCAGGTGCCATTGGCCGGTGCACCGCGGAATCCCGCGCGGCGCATCTCCTGCTGGATCATGTCTGCGGCCACACGCAGGTCCTGCTGGATCTGGACTTCGAGCATCAGCCGGCGGTGTTCGGTGATCTGCCGGGTGGCCACGAGGGCGGCCCCGGCGGTCACGATCAAGCCCACCGTGATGCCCACCATCAACTCGATCAGGCCAATGCCTCGCTGCGTCCGGCGTGCGAGCTGGCGTCCGATGCGGTGCTTCAGACGCATGTCGCGTACCCCGTCATGTCGCCGTTGGGCGAGCAGATCTTCACCCGCCCGGCCGTGTTGACTTCCACGCGCAGCGCATACCCACGTCGCATGCCAACCACATTGAGCTGGAACCCCTGAGTCTGGATGCCCATCTGCTCGCGTTCGAAGATGATGTAGTTCGGTGACCCAGCCCAATTCGTGGCACTGGCACTGAACCTGACGTGATCCCGCGGCAACTGGAACAGCCGCAGCAGCTCCGACGACGTGCGCGGGCAGACGGACGTGGGCGACAGGTAGCAGCGGCAGCGGTTCAAGCCGGATGTGGTCACCACGGCAGCGCAGCTCATGGACTGGTTGGGATCCGGGTCGAAGCGCACGAAGAGCTGCGAATTGGTGGCATTGGTTTCGGCCTTGGCGTAGGTCAGCACGCCGGCCAGCTCGTCGGCGACGGCTGCGACACGCCGGCGCTCCAGCAGATCGCTCAGGGAGGGGGCGGCGACGGCAAGCAGCACACCAAGCACGGCCACGGCCACCATCAGCTCGATGAGGGTGATGCCTCTGAGACGGCTCAAGCAGGTTGTCATCGCTCGCATCTCGGTCACCTCGGCCAGCATTGGGAACTGGTGTCGATATCCGTCCCGGTGTTGTTCGGGTCGCCAGTGGCCGCATAGGTCGGGTTCGCGCCCAGGAGGGTCACGGTCAGGGTCTTGCAGGTCAGGTCGGATGCCTGCGGACTGCCCGCAACGACCGATGCCGTCACTTGGAACCCCGTCGAGAATCCGGCCTGCGGGCCGACGCCGCTGAGCGCAAACTGATAGTGGGGCGCCAACTGCGCCAGAGACGCCGTGGTCATCTGGAGGTCCGCGAAGGCCGACGCGTAGTTGGCGACGTTGCTGCGGTAGCGTTCCTGCGCCTGCATGATGACCGTCAACGCCGCGATCGCGTCGGCGCGGCGACCTTTCTGCATCTGCTTGACGTAGGCCGGGTAGGCGATTGCCGCCAAGATGCCGGCGATGGCGAGCGCAACCATCAGTTCAACGAGCGTGAAGCCGCGGGGCTTCAGTTGTGACAAATTGCGCATGGATTGATTCTCTTCCTCGTTTTTCAGGCGCACGCCCGCGATCGACCGCTCATCGTCCAACGGTGACCGCTGGTCGGAATCCACCACGAATAAGGGAGTCAGCAGGGGCGGAGGTTGCCGATTGGCGCCGACGTGTAGCAACTGCGGACTCGACCAGTGATCGCCACCACCACCCGGATCGCCTCCCGCTCATTGAGCCGCACTTCGATGCTGCCGGTCGGCGACACGCTGCCTCGCGACCGCAGGAAAGCCATGGATTCGATGTTGCTGGTCAGCCGAAGTGCCTGACCGGGCGCCAGCCACGTCGCCTTGATGACGGAGGCCCCAGGACCGACGCACTGCGGGCGACCGCCGGCGCAGTCGCAACCATTCGGTGAGCCCAGGTGGAGCAGGTAGCAGGCCCCGGCGCCTTTGCCGCTGATGCGAAAGAACACCGGCCGGTTCAACCGGACGGACTCCTCGCGGGCGAGCCGCAGGTCGTCACCAAGGGCATCGGCGGTGGCCCGCAGCAGCACGCGTTCGCGCAACCTGTGCATCGACGGCACGAGTTGACCGAACAGCAGCGCCACGATGCCGAGGACGACGCACATTTCGATCAAGGTGACGCCGCGGCCGCACCGGGCGACGAAAGGGCGATGCATGAGTGTCCCGGAGCCGTCGTGAAACCGGCGAACTCTAGGAAGCGTGCCTCACGCCGTCCCGCCGTCCACGGAAGCGGGGACGGCATCCCCTGGATCAGATCTCGCGGATCAGCTGGCGGAACTCGTCCACGTCCTCGAAGCTGCGGTAGACCGACGCGAACCGCACGTAGGCCACCTTGTCGATGCGCTTGAGCTCGCGCATGACCAGCTCACCGAGCCGGGTCGAGGCGATCTCCCGCGCACCGCTGGCAAGCAGCTTTTCTTCGATGCGGTTGATCGCCGCGTCGATCTGCTCGACGCTGACCGGCCGTTTGCGCAGGGCCAACTGCATCGAGCCGCGCAGCTTGGCGGGGTCGAAATCGGCGCGCCGCCCGTCCTTCTTGACGACCGACGGCATGGCGATGTCCGCCCGCTCGTAGGTCGTGAAGCGCTTGTCGCAGGACAGGCAGCGGCGCCGGCGCCGGACGACGTCGCCCTCATCCGATTCCCGGGTCTCGGCGACCTGGGTCTCGGTGTGAGAGCAGAACGGGCAGCGCATGCGGGGTCAGAGGGCGATCAGCCGCCCGTCAGCCGCGATAGACCGGGAACGCGGCCGTCAGCGCGGCGACCTTCTCGCGCACCGCGGCCAGGTTGGCTTCGTCGTGCGGGTTGTCGAGCACGTCCGCGATCAGGTGGGCGGTCTGGCGGACCTGCTCTTCCTTGAAGCCGCGCGTCGTCATGGCCGGCGTGCCCAGGCGGATGCCGCTGGTCACCATCGGCTTCTGCGGGTCGTTGGGGATGCCGTTCTTGTTGCAGGTCATGTGGGCG
>RXJW01000230.1 GCA_003963005.1 Burkholderiales bacterium | reverse complement strand
AACCAGCTTCTGGTCCTCAGAGCCTGGATCGCGAGAAACAGGTTGGCCATGTCCTCGTTGTCCGTCACGTAGAGGCTGCCTTGGACGCGGCGGAACCCATGCTCACCAAGGATTGCACCGATCTCGGTGTAAGCCTGGGTCACGCCCTTCGGATGGTGCGCCTCGGTGTCGGCCACCACGAGGTCGAACGCCACTGCGTACATCAGTGAGCCTCCGGATCATCCAAGAGATGGGTCCAACGGTATTCCGCCTTCTCGCCACTCTCGACCATGGTCACCTCGATCATCCAGTCGCCATCGTCCAGCTGACGCAGGGCATGGCCCACCTCGTACTTCGGACCGAACGGCCCGAAGCTCTTGATTTTGCCGACCGGTACGGCCGGCGGCGCGACGACAGCGTGCATGGCAATCTCCCACATCAAAATCCGGTTTCATCTTAGTCGAACGCGCGCAGGGCGAGCAACAACGAAGTCCGGTTTTGCACCTCCCGAACAACGCCGTGCGCGGACCGACCAAACACACTCAAATCCGGATACCCGAGAAATCCTGCGACCGGGCCAGCAGCATTGAAAGCGCACTCATGGCTTCACCTGGTGGCCACCGCGTCACAACGCCACGCGCAGGCGCTTTGCGCGTTCCTGGAAGGCGCGCTTGCCGCCCTCCAGGATGGCGCACACCGCTTCGCGCACCGTCGGCTCCTCCAGGCCGCCCGACATGTAGGTCATCTTCGGCAGCTGGCCAGGCACGTGGCCGCCGCTGCGCGTCACGATGACTTGGTCCGCATCGGTGTTGACAACGAGGTTGGCGTTGTGCGTGACGATGATGACCTGGCGACGCTGCTTCGCCCGCTGGAACTCGGCCACCAGCTCGTCGTAGATCGACTGCGGGTCCAGGTTCTCTGCGCATTGATCCATAACGTTGCCTGGTAGCTAGACGCATAAGTGTGGGCCTGGGAAACCGTTCTTCAGGCGTTCACGTCGGACTCTTCCGGAAGCATTTGTTTGCCGAGAACCTTCCGCCAAAAGTCGCCTCGACACCGCAGGCGGCAAAGTTATGGTGCGCCGTCCTTCCCGCGGCAATGTTTTCCTTCCGTGCCGGCCGCGTTGCCACTCGACCACTCACCGCCTCGCCGGAAAGCGCTCTTCAACGACAGAATTGAACGATGCGCGCGTGCCCGGTTGAGGTCGCTACCGTCAACCCGCGTAGTCGCCATTTGCCTCGCTCCGGAGCCGCCACCGCATTTCGGGAAACAAGATCGAAGTGATGGCGTCGAATCTCCGGTCGGGCGTCCTGGTCGACGCGTCGCCGCCACCCTTGATGTATGTGCGATGCGTTTGCATTTTCCGACGCGACCTGAGCACCAGGTCCAGCGTCTTCTGAGCACGGAATCCGGCGCCTAATGAGCACCTTGTCCGGAGATGTCGCGCAGGACAGCGTGTCCGGCGACATGACCACTCGGTTCAGCGCCGGGTGCGGAGATGCGGGCTGCTTCAGGCTGATCTGGGTCGTTCGCGGACAAGCGCCTGAGTGACAGCAACCGACGAAATCCGGTCGTTGAAGGCTGCAGGCGGTAACTGGCAGCTTTCCCCCGAACCGGTCGCTCGACCGCGACGTAAGCATTGAGCGGAACGACCGCTCTTGCCCGCTGCGAGAGCTTCAAGGCATCGATGCCCGCGTCCGAGCTTGGCCGGTAGCGGACGAAAGGTCGCAGAAGCAATTTGCCGACTGCTTCTTAGCCAGCCTCACGCAGAGGGCGCGCTGAGCGCTGCGTTCGGGCAGGTCAGGCGGCGCCACCAACCAGTTTCACCACGCTTGAGAAATCCAAACCGCCACGTCCGGCTTGCTTGTTCAGCGCGTAGAGGTTTCGCGCCAGTTCGCCCAGTGGAATGGTTGCCCCCACGCCCATCGCGGCCTCGACGGCCAGGCCCAGATCCTTCAGCATCAGGTCGTTGCCGAACCCGCCTGTGTAGCCGCGCGAGGCTGGAGCATTGGGCAACACGTCGGGCCAAGGGTTGCAGACCTCGGTGGCCCAGCTGCGGCCGGTGCTGACGGCCATCATCTGGGAGAGGACCTTGGCGTCCAGTCCATGCGCGACGCCCAACGCCAGTGCCTCACCGGTGACGGCCATGATGACGCCCAGGGCCATGTTGTTGCACAGCTTGGCGACCTGGCCGGCACTGTTGGCGCCCATGTGGAAGATGTTCTTCCCCATGGCCTGGAAGACCGGGCGGGCACGCTCCAGCACCTCGGCTTCGCCGCCCACGATGAAGGTCAGCGTGCCGGCCGCAGCGCCTGCGGTGCCGCCGGAGACCGGTGCGTCAAGCATCACGATGCCGCGCGCGGCGGCGGCCTGCGAGACCTTGAAGGCCGAGGCGGGGGCGATAGTGCTGCAGTCGATCACCAGCGTGCCCTTAGGCATGGCTGCCAGCAGGCCCTCGTCGCCCAGGTAGAGCGCTTCGACGTGCCGGCTGGCCGGCAGCATGGAGATGACGACCTCGGCGCCGTCGATGGCCGCAGCAGCCGAGGCTGCGATGCGCACGCCAGGCTGCTCGGCTGCCTTGGCGCAGGCTTCAGCGCTCAGGTCGAAGGCGTTGACCGCGTAGCCGGCCTTCGCGAGGTTGACGGCCATCGGGCCGCCCATGTTGCCCAGGCCGAGGAAGGCGATGCGTTGCGTCATGGTTTGTCTCCTTAGTTGTTGGGGTCAGCGCAGGTCGATCAGCGGGTTGGTGCCGTGCGCTTGCAGATGGGCGGCGACGTGTGCACGCCAGCCGGCTTCGTCCAGCGCATCGAGCGCTGCGGGCTGCCAGCGGGGCTGCTTGTCCTTGTCGACCAGCAGCGCACGCACGCCTTCGGCGAAGTCGGCGTGCATGCAGCAGCCGACAGACGCCTGCCACTCCAGGCGAAAGACGTCAGCCAGCGAGGCATGGCGAAGCCTGCGTTGCAGCTCCAGCGCTAGAGCGGCCGACGTCGGGGAGCCTTTGGTGAAGGCAGTGCCGGCCTGGGCCAGCCACGGGTCTGCATCGGTGGCCAATGCCGACAAGCGCGGCGCCAGGTCCTGCACGCGCTGGTGCACGCCGATCAGCTCGCGAATGCGGGCACGATGCTGCCGGACGGGTGACGCCGGTAGGTCGGTCTCAGGCAGCGCGTGGGCTTGCAGCAGGCGGCTCAGCGCGGCTCGGTCGGCTGCAGCGTCAGCCTGCCACTGGGTGACGGCGATGGCTTCCAGCATGGCACCGTGGTCCTCGTGGCGCAGCGCGAAGTCGGCCATCTGCACTTCCAGCGCATCGGCCGCATTCAGCGACGCGCCGGTCAGCGCGAGGAACTCGCCCAGGCCGCCGGGCAGCCGCGACAAGAACCAGCTGCCACCCACGTCCGGGTACAGGCCGATGGTGATCTCGGGCATGGCCAAGCGCGTCTTCGGCGTGGCGACGCGGTGCGAGGCGCCGGACATCAGCCCGATGCCACCGCCCATGACGATGCCGTGGCCCCAGCAGACGGCGGGCTTGGGATAGGTGTGGATGAGATGGTCCAGCCGGTACTCGCGCTCGAAGAAGGCGGCCGGTTCGGCGGGCACCTCGCCCTGAGGCGTGGCCTTGATGGCGCGGTAGAGGCCCACCACGTCGCCACCAGCGCAGAAGGCCTTGTCGCCAGCCGCGTCCAGCCACACGCCTACGACTTGAGGGTCTGCTGCCCAGGCGCGCAATTGCGCGTCCAGCAGATCCACCATTGGCAGTGACAACGCATTGAGGCTGGCAGGCGCGCTCAGCGTAGCGCGGCCAAAGCGATGGCCGCCGGCGGTGGCGATCTCGGAGAAAAGAACGGGTGCGGCGCTCATCAGCCGTTCTTCCACTGCGGTGCGCGCTTGGCCAGGAAAGCGCCCACGCCTTCGCGCTGGTCTTCGGTGTCGAACAGGGCGACGAAGGCCTCGCGTTCGGCGGGCAGTTGCCCGTGCGGCGCCGCGTGGCGCGCGCCCTGGATGAGCTGCTTGCAGGCACGCACCGCGCTGGGGCTTTGCTTGGCGACCTTATCTGCAAGTGCGAGCGCAGCCGCCAGGCCCTGGCCCTTCTCGGCAAGCTCGTCGGCCAGGCCGATGCGCAGCGCCGTTGCCGCGTCCACACGTTCGCCCAGCAGCACCATGCGCTTGGCCCAGCTTTCGCCCACCGTCCAGGACAGCCATTGCGTGCCGCCCGCGCAGGGCAGCAGGCCCACGCTGGCCTCGGGCAGCGCAAGCTGCGCATGCGACTCGACCACGCGCAGGTCGCAGGCCAGCGCGCATTCGAGCCCGCCGCCCATCGCATAACCATTGATGGCCGCAATGCTGACGCCGCGAAACGCCGCCAGTGTCTCGAAGGCTTCGCCAAAGCGCTTGGCCATCGTCGCGGCTCGGCCCTTGTCGCCATCGGCGAAGAGCTTTAGGTCAGCACCAGCACTGAAGAACTTCTCGCCGTCGCCGGTGATGACCAGCGCGTAGATGTCCAGGTCGGCATCGAGGTCGCGCACCAGGCGTGTCAAGCCTGCCAGGCTCTCGGCCGTCCAGGTGTGGGCCGGCGGGTTGTGCAGAGTGACGAGGGCAGTGTGGCCGCGCTTTTCGAGCTGCAGGCCGGGGTAGTCGTGTGTGGTCATGGCCGGTGAGGGTCGTAGGTTCAAATCGCGCCCCCGCAACCAAGAACCTTGGCTGAGCGGGCGTTCGTTTTCAGCGGATGGCGTCGCCTGCGTCTTCCTGCAGCACGCGGCGAGAGACGATGACGCGCATGATTTCGTTGGTGCCTTCGAGGATCTGGTGCACGCGGGTGTCGCGTGCCAGCCGCTCCAGCGGGAACTCGTTCAGGTAGCCGTAGCCACCGTGCAGCTGCAGCGCCTCGTTGCAGACGTGGAAGCCGGTGTCGGTGGCGAAGCGCTTGGCCATGGCGCAGTAGGTGCTGGCCTCGGGGTGTGCGGCATCCAGCTTCGACGCGGCCAGGCGCACCATCTGCCGAGCGGCTACCAGCTCGGTCGCCATGTCCGCCAAGCGGAACTGCAGCGCCTGCAGGCTGGCCAGCGGCTGGCCAAACTGCTCGCGCTCGTGCAGGTAGCGCCGCGCCGCGTCCAGCGCGCCCTGGGCGGCGCCGACAGAGCAGGTGGCGATGTTGATGCGCCCGCCGTCCAGCCCCTTCATCGCGATCCTGAAGCCCTGGCCCTCCTCGCCGAGCAGGCACTCAGGGCCGACGCGCACGTTGTCGAAGGCGATGGCGCGAGTGGGCTGGCTGTTCCAGCCCATCTTGTGCTCCTTCTTGCCGTAGCTGATGCCCGGTGCGTCCGCGGGCACGGCGAAGGCCGAGATGCCCGCTGGCCCCACGCCGCCCGTGCGCGCCATCAACACCAGCACGTCGGTCGCACCGGCGCCGGAGATGAAGGCCTTGCCACCGTTGACGACCCAGTGCTCGCCGTCCCACTCGGCGCGTGTTTTCAGCGCACCAGCGTCAGAGCCGGCACCGGGCTCGGTCAGGCAATAGGAGGCGAGCTTGCGGCCGTTGGCCAGGTCATAGCCCCAGCGCTCGCAGGCCACGTCGCTGCCCCAGGTGCCCAGCATCCACGTCGCCATGTTGTGGATGGTGATGAAGGCGGTGGTCGAGGGGTCGGCAGCCGCCAGCTCCTCGAACACCACGGTGGCGTCCAGACGCGGTAGGGCGAGGCCTCCGATGCGTTCGGGTGCATAGAGCCCGCAGAAGCCCAGCTCGCCCGC
>RXJW01000015.1 GCA_003963005.1 Burkholderiales bacterium | reverse complement strand
TACTTCCCACGCACTTGCTTGTCATTCATCTCGTAGCTCCTGTCTCTGATTCCATCATCAGCCAAGAACTACGTTTTTCGGGGGCAAGGTCACCCCTTGGCACCGGGCCGGCAGTGAAGCGCAGGCGCGTCAGAGATCAACCGCCCACCATGGTTACCGAACTGAAGCGACGTCCGGACGGCTCCCAACAGCTCGCGATACCGGACGGCCTACAGCCATGGAGGCTGGGGCAGCGAGTGGGGGTTCAGGTCACCTCTGGTCGGATCATCATCTCGGTCAGACCTGAGGGCCGCCGGGGTATCAGCAGGTACAGCCGGCGAGTACGCCGAGGCTTTACCGCGCGCCGACGCACACCGTAGGGCTTCAAGCGGTGACGGCGTTCAGCGTCTTCAGGTAGCTCTGAAACCGCGGCTCGTCAGCGCGATCCTTCAAGGTCTCCTTGAATGGGCTCAGGTTGTCAGAAGTCAGCAGCACCCGACCTGCTGCGATCGCGGCCTCGGCGCGGTCGAACGTCGCTTCCACCGTATTGACCCACTTGGACCAGCGAGCGACCTCGCGCGGGGGCAGGGTGTCGAAGTCCAGCCTTTCGATCACGCCCAGGTTGGCCTCGAGGTCGAGAACCAACAGGGCCCGAAGGTCGTTCTCTTCCTGCAGCGCTTCCAGCCCGCGAATCTCAGCCAGCGGCTCGGCCACGGTGTGCGTGGCGTTTGACGCGTATGCCCTCAGCCTCGGCCCGCTCGGTTTCGCGCGCCGTCGCAGGTCGCTCCTTCATCAGTGTCGACTGGCCAGTCTTGACCATCGCGACGATGGTTCGCACGATGTCACCAGGCACACCCCGATGAGCCTCGACCAGCGGCCGCGAGTTCTTGTAGACCCAGTACCCACCCCGTTCTCCGGCCAACAGCTCCTGGAGCCTTCGCTGTACGTCATCCAGCCGGAGCATGAAGTTGCCGACGTTTTCCCGCGCGAGCTTCTCGCGGAGGTCCCGATCGAAGGTAGTCGCCAGGTTCTCAAATTCCACACCGAAGTAGCGCTTTCCACAGTCCTTGCCAATGTTCGTCTCCCGCCCGGACTGGGTCACCACCAGGTAGCCCCGGTTGTGGGGCGTCTTGCAGTTCGAGAGCCCGCAACGGATCTGCGCCGAGAACGCGTACTGCCCAATGATCGAGCTGAGCTTTTGCTGGGCAGGGTCCAGGTTGTCGGAATACCCCGCACGGCCTTGGATGTCCTGCCAGGACTCCAGCCTGACCAACTCCTTGCCGGTGTTGAGAACGATCACCACGAACTCCTTGTGAGCTTGGGCACGACGCGCCGACGACGTCCAGCTACTCGATCACGACGTAGAACGGCTCCGACTTCCCATAGAGCCGATCATCTTGACGGCCCACCAAGAACGCTTCGACGAAGTGCACGCCGCGGTAGCTGAGCTCCTCCGTGCGCGTGAAGCCGGAGTCGCTGCGATAGAAGTCGCCACGGAGGGAGTCGGCGTCATAGGCCGCCTTGTCGGTGTTGGTTACCCGCCATTCGATGCGGTATCCATTGCCGAATGGCAGGCCATTTCCGCTGGCGGCCGTGAAGCGAATGCCGTATCCGCGCTGGAGCGGCTCCAGTGACGCCACGGGCCGCAGCACACTGCCATGGCGAGACGTGAGCAGGTCAGCTGACACCTTGACTCGGTAGTTCTGCTGGCCGTTGCGCCACTTCGGCCGCTGCACGTAGGGCAACCGGGTGATGCGCGCCGGCAGCGCCTCCATGCCACGCCTGAGGATCCGCGTGACCAGGTCGGGCTGTTGGCCGCTGACGACAAGAGCGTCTCCTCTCGAGATGGGCTCGCTGAATGAAACCGCCTCGCTGATGCGCGCCGATTCCTTCGCTTCGTCGGCTGCAAAGGCCTCGCCGAACACACGCTGCCACTTGCCGATCGCTTCATCACGGTCGGTCTCGGCATAGGCCTCGTCGATCCAGCCGCGGTACAGATTCACCTTGTCGCGGAAATTGCTGTACTGGGTCTGATCCCAGACGTGGCTCTGGATCTCGCTGTGGAGCACGGGGTTGCGGATCTGCGGCAGCGTGGGATAGGCCTGCAAGAAGTCATCCAGACGCCCCATCACGGTCTTGAGGCAGGTCGGCGTGTCGGCGAAAGCCGGCGTGCCCTTGTCCCGGTCGTAGATATGGGTCCCGACCAGCGTGGTGAACAGGAACGATGGGCAGGTGAAGTTCTTCTTGATGTCCCGGAGGTACTTCAGTAGCCGCGTGACCTTCTTCAGGTCGTTGCCGCCCGCGATGCTGTTCCGTCCAACGACCCACTCGGTATAGGCCTGTGCCGAGGTGACCTCAAACTGATTGGACGTCCGGTTGCACACCTCGAAGGTATCGGACCACATGCGGCCCTTGACGCAGGGCGCGATATCGATGCGGCGCTCACCCGCGTACTCGATGGTGATGCAGTGCGAGTAGCGCCGCACCTTGTCCTTGTAGGTACTGTGGCCGTCGAAGAATGAGCCGAGCTTGTTGACGTAGTCCTTCGCTTCCCAGCCGTCGACCGGATCGACGAAGACGAGAAGGTCGGCGTCAAACTCGCCACCGGACGGCGGCTTGATGATCGTCCCGTGCGCCCAAGAACCGTGACCGGCGAAGTACAGGATCTTCGGTCCCCAGCTCGAAGCCTTGATGGCCGCCTTGACTGACTCCACGCTGCTGGCCAGCAGATCGACGCGCGTTTTGTTGAGATTCACCTCGTTGTCGAGGAAGGCGTTGAACTGGTCGATCAGCTTCATGCCCGGCCTCCATCGAGGCCTTGCTCTGCCCGGTTGCACAGGTCGACGGCAGCATGATGTGCCTCGTCCTCGTTGGCCGCCCGGAGCCGGCGGTACACCCAGTCAAAAACCAAGGGGCTGCGTTCGCGGTGCTGGTAGATGGCATCCTGCAGGGCACGCGAATCAGCGGTGACCGTCGTGGCGTCGGCGCCGCCCAGCGCCTTGGTCCAGATCTTGTCCCACTCCGAGCCCAGGTTAGCCAGTGAGTTGGCCGTATTGGCGTGCTGGAGCCTTTCCTTCAGCGCCCACGTCAGCACCGGCATGAACGGCACCAGCAAGGCTGTCAGCAGCTCCGGGAAGGTCAAGCCCATCGCCAGGCCGGTGAACAGCAGCGCCACCCCGAAGACGATGATCCACAGCAGCAACTGGCCGCCATACTTTCGGCGGACCCGCGCGTCATAGCTGATGTTCGTGCGCTGGCCAACCAGTCGGCCGAGGTGCAGCGGCAGTCGCCCGATGCACGGCTCATACCAGGTTGCAAACTCGTTCTCTCGCTTCTCGGACAGCGGCTTGGCCGACAGCGCGCGCAGATCCTCCGGCTCGACCTGAGCACCTGCCACGAAGCGATTCCATGGCAGGCTAAACACCTCGGTGTCGAACTGCTCCTGCAGCTTGGCGCCGCGCTTCAATCGGTCCTTCTGCACCCGGTCGATCAGCGCAGTCTCCAGCAGCAGCAGAACCAAGCCCGCGAGCGCAACGTAGGGGCGGACCTCGGGGGCCCGCGGCGCGGCCAGCACGCCGAAGATGGGCAACAACACCGAGACGGTGACTATCACGCCTTGGGTGATCTTGGCCGCACCATAGTTGCGATCACGCGCACGCAGCAGCCGCTTGTTTTCATCCCTGGACTGACGCGCAGGGATGTCGTTCCGCAGGTTCTCCATCAGGCCTCCCAGCCTTGCTTCTCGCCCGACGCCGTTGTCATGGCCGACCGCGCAAGATGGCGGCTGCCTCGTGCGTTTGCAAGCGGGGTTAGGGGGAGGACAAACCCGGCGTCATCCCGCACGCAAAACCCGCGGTAGGAAGTCGATTTCCGGGCCAAGACTGCCAAATTTGGTCGACAAGCCGCCTCACATTGGATAAACGACTATTAAGACTTCTCAGAACTCAACCTATTTTGTGCGTTGACGCCTGTATCGTGGTACGTAATACTACCGTTACGTAATACATACGAAATTGGTGGCAGGCATGGCGCGAGCAGGCGTGACGAAGGGCGAGGTCCAACGGGCCCGGTTGGCGCTGATCAAGGCGGGCAAACATCCGTCAATCGACGCCATCCGCATCGAACTCGGCAACACCGGGTCGAAGGCGACGATCTTTCGCCACCTGAAGGACATCGAGGCCGACGAGGGCGGCTCCGGCGTGCCACAGGGATCGATCAGCGAGGAATTGCTCGCGTTCGTCACCAACCTGGCTGGCCGCCTGGAGTTCGAGGCGCAGGAGCGTTTTGACACCCTCAAGGCACGCCATGGTCAAGAGATCGCGCGCCTGTCCGAGCAACTTGCCACGGCTCAGCAAGAAGGACGTACCTGGAGGGCAGAGGCAGAACGCGCGCAAGGCGATCTCGCTGCCGAGAAGGCCGCCCACCAGCGGGCAGAAGCCGATCTGGCAGCTTTGAAGCTGGAGCACGGTCAGTCGACCGCCCAGTTGCAAGCCCAGGCTCAGGGCCTGCAGGCACAGCTGGAGGCAGCCCAGAACCAGGTCGCGTCGCTGGAAGAGAAGCACGCCCACGCCCGTGATGCCCTGGAGCACTTCAGAGCGGCGTCTCGTGAGCAGCGGGACAGGGAAGGCCGCCAGCACGAGCAGCAACTGCAGTATCTGCAGCGCGAGGTCGCAACGGCCACAGAGGCGCTTGGCGTCAAGCAGGCGGAACTCCGGACGGCGCTCCAGGAAAAGGTAGACGCTCTGGCGCTGCTTACGGCCGCCCGCGCGGAGCGCCGACAGGTCGACGAGCAGCTCCGGGAGATGAAAACGGCCGGGGAGCGCCTGGCGGTGCAGAATCAGTTGGTCGAAGACCTTCGCAGCCAAGCCGACCGAGCGGCGGAGCGGTACGAAGCCGTCCGACTGCGCGCTGGCGAGTTGGAAAGTCGGAACGCCGACCTTGAGAAGCGACTGGCGGCCGCTGAGGCCGCGGCGAATACGCAAGCCGACTTGGTCAAGGGTCTGCTGGAGCGCGTAGGTCATGCGCCGACGCCGGGCAGGTCGAAGAGCAAGACCGTCCAAGGCAGCTGACCGCAGTTCCCCACTGGCGGTGACCTTAACCCCATCTTTTGCACGCAAAACGACGCGGTCGTTTTAAGGCCAATTGCCTAAGTCGTTGTTTTTATTAGGGTTGAATCACGCTTAACCCCAGTTTTTGCACCGAAAACGGCGCTGCCTTCGAGCCGCTTGTCATCGTCCGACACAACCCAGATAGGGAGGAATCGATCCATGTCACGTGCGAAAGACATTTTCGAAAGACTGCGCAGCCAGGGGCTGACTGCGCTTGACGCCCTCATCGCCGACCGCGAGCCGGAGTCGCTTTTTCTCGACTTCAAGCGCTCTCCGGACGATGGCTCAGCAAGGGTGCTTTCGGAAGAAGACGGCAAGAACCTGTCCAAGGCGGTCTCTGGCTTCGCGAACTCCTCAGGCGGCGTCATCGTCTGGGGTGTTGACTGCCGACGGGATGCATCCGGCAACGAGAACGCGTCCAAGATGCCTGTGGTCGATGCTCATGGCTTCAATACCAAGTTGCAGGGCGCAGTCTCAAGGTCATCGATCCCGCCACACCCAGGTGTCGAGATCATCGCCATCCAGGGTGAGGATCCAACGTCCAGCAGGGGCTTCGTCGTGTTGACGCCGACTGAAATTTGACCCACCCGCGAGGGCTCTGCCGACCGAAATTTGACCCAGGTGTTCAACCTACCCTGCCCGAGATATCCACAGC
>RXJW01000124.1 GCA_003963005.1 Burkholderiales bacterium | reverse complement strand
GCCTTCTGGCCGATGGCGACGTACACGCAGGTCATGTTCTGACCCTTCTGGTTGATGATCGCGTCGATGGCCACGGCGGTCTTGCCAGTCTGACGGTCACCAATGATCAGCTCGCGCTGGCCGCGGCCGACGGGCACCATGGAGTCGATGGACTTCAGGCCGGTCTGCACCGGCTGGTCAACCGACTTACGGGCGATCACGCCCGGGGCGACCTTCTCGATGACGTCCGTCATCTTGGCGTTGATCGGGCCCTTGCCGTCGATGGGCTGACCCAGCGCGTTCACGACGCGGCCGATCAGCTCGGGGCCGACCGGCACTTCCAGGATGCGGCCCGTGCACTTGACGGTGTCGCCTTCGGAGACGTGCTCGTAGGCACCCAGAATCACGGCGCCGACGGAGTCGCGCTCGAGGTTCAGGGCCAGACCGAAGGTCTGCGTGCCGTCGGCGGCCGGCGGGAATTCGAGCATTTCGCCCTGCATCACGTCGGACAGGCCGTGCACACGGACGATGCCGTCGGAAACGGACACGACGGTGCCCTGGTTGCGGATGTCCGTGCTGCCACCAAGGCCCTCGATGCGGCTCTTGATCAGTTCGGAAATTTCAGCGGGATTCAGTTGCATGCTGGTTCTCCAGTCCCTTGCTTGGCCGAACGTCGCCTCTTGGGGAGGTCGAAGGCGGGGTCAGACACGGGGTGATTCGATAGGGGTGCTCAGGCGGTGATCAAGCAGTCAGGGCGACCTTCATGCGCTCCAGCCGGGCCTTGACGGAGGTGTCGAGCACCTCATCGCCGACGACGACGCGCACGCCGCCGATCAGGCCAGGTTCCAGATGCACATGGGCCTCGAGCTTGCGACCGAAGCGCTTTTCCAGCGTGGCCTTGAGGTCGGCGAGCTGCTCGCTGCTGATCTCGAAGGCGCTGTAGATCTGGGCGTCGGACACGCCGGAGGCGGCGTTGGCCAGCACGTGGTACTGGGCCACGATCTCGGGCAAAGCAGCCAGGCGGCCGTTCTCGACGACCGTCTGCAGGAAGTTCGAGATACCGGCGGCGAGGGCCTGCTTGGCCGCTGCGGTCATGACCGCGACGACCTGCTGGGCTTCAGCCTTGGGGTGATCGGCGAACTGGCGCAGATCGGCGTCCTGCGCCACCTGGGCCAGCGCGTCGAGCTGCTGGCCCCAGGCCGCGAGGTCATGCGACTTGGCAACCTGGAACAGGGCTTCGGCGTAAGGCCGGGCGATGGTGGCGAGTTCAGCCATTTACAGCTCCGTCTTCAGGCGGGCCAGCAGCTCGGCGTGAACGCCGGCGTTGACTTCGCGCTGCAGGATCTGCTCGGCGCCCTTGACGGCCAGCGCAGCGACCTGCTCGCGCAGGGCTTCACGGGCACGGGAGACCTGCTGCTCGGCATCGGCCTTGGCGGCGGCGAGGATCTTGGCGCCTTCTTCGTCGGCGCGGCCCTTGGCGGCATCGACGATGGCAGCGGCACGCTTCTCGGCGTCGGAGATCAGCTTGGCGGACTCGGCCTTGGTCTGGGCGAGTTCCTTGGCGATCTGGGCTTCGGCGCCAGCCAGCTCGGCCTTGGCCTTGTCGGCGGCGGACAGGCCAGCGGCGATCTTCGCGGCACGCTCGTCAAGCGCCTTGACGATCGGCGGCCACACATACTTCATCGTGAACCCGACCAGGATCAGGAACACGATCATCTGAACGATGAGCGACGCGTTAATAAACACGGTGGTGCCTCACTAAGTTTTCGAGGTGCGGATGCCGCCCCCCAGGAGTCGGAGGGCGGGGCGGCAACGTCGAATTACTTGGCGACGACTTGGGCGATCTGGCCCAGGAAGGGGTTGGCCGTGGCGAACCACAGGGCGATACCGGTACCGATGATGAAGGCCGCGTCGATCAGGCCGGCCAGCAGGAACATCTTGGTCTGCAGTTCGTTCATCAGTTCGGGCTGACGAGCGGCGGACTCGAGGTACTTGCTGCCCATGATGCCGATACCGATACAAGCACCGAAGGCGCCCAGACCAATGATCAGACCAGCGGCGAGAGCAACAAAGCTAATGACTTCCACGATGACTCCTTAGAGGGATTTAGAGAGGGAAAAGGGAGAGGAAAAGGACTTCAGGTTGTTGCGCCGCTCAGTGCGCGTCGTGGGCCTGACCGATGTAGACCAGCGTCAGCATCATGAAGACGAAGGCCTGCAGCGTGATGATCAGGATGTGGAAGATGGCCCACACCGAACCCGCGATGATGTGACCGATCGCCAGGCCGATGCCGGTCGCCGAGAGGCTCCAGGCACCGCCCATCAGGGCAATCAGCATGAAGATCAGTTCGCCGGCATACATGTTGCCGAACAGTCGCATGCCGTGGGACACGGTCTTGGCGACGAACTCGATGAGTTGCATGGCGAGGTTGACCGGGTACAGGGCCACCTTGTCGCCGAAGGGTGCGGAGATGAGCTCGTGACCCCAGCCGCCGGCGCCCTTGATCTTGATGTTGTAGATGAGGCAGGTGATCAATACCCCGACCGACAGGCCCATGGTCATCGACAGGTCAGCCGTCGGCACCGAACGCACCTTGGCGTGGTGGTCGCCGGTGATGGTCTGCCAGATCCAGGGCAGCAAGTCGACCGGCAGCAGGTCCATTGCATTCATCAGGAAGATCCAGACAAACACGGTCAGGGCCAGCGGGGCGACCAGCTTGCGGCTCTCGGCGTTGTGCACGATGCCCTTGGCCTGGTCAGCGACGATTTCGACGAGGATCTCGACGGCCGCTTGAAAACGACCCGGCACGCCTGACGTGGCAGCCTTGGCCGCGCGCCACAGCAGGAAGCAGCCGATCACGCCCAGGAAGACGCTGAAGAAGACGGAGTCGAGGTTGACGACGGAAAAGTCGACGATGCCCTTCATCGTGCCGTTCTGGGCATGCTGAAGGTGGTGAATGATGTATTCACCAGCGGTCGGGGCTTCTGCTGCTGCGTGGCCTTCTGCTGCCATGTTTCGTTCTGCCTCGTCAGTTCATTTGCGGCCGCGCCACGCGAGCGCCAGCCAGTTCACTTTGATGCACACCGCGAGGGTGACCAGCAGGGCTGGCCAACTCAGGCCCGGCACCACTTTCGGCGCCAGCACCAGCATCGCGATCGATGCACCGATCTTCAAAAATTCCCAACCCATGAATCCGGCTGCCGCACCGACGGCCGAATCCACGCGCTTTGTCATGCCCCGCGCGAGCAGCATGTTCGGCAGGACCACCGCCGCGACGCCGTACAGCGCCGAAGCCATGGCCACGCCGGACGCCGTGCTCAGCCGGATCACGGCCACACACAGCAGCCCCACCACCAGCTGCAACCCCAGCACACGCCAGGGCGACAACATCGGCAACGCGGACTTCAGCGCTGCCGCCTCCTGCGGGCTCAGCGCCTTGACGGGCGGCTCCTCGTGGTCGTCGTCCCAGCCGCCGGCCGCAGAAGCGACGGGGGGCCAGGTCTTTCGGGGGCCGTTCTCGGTCATGGCGCCAGATCCTGGGGTGGGCGGCTCAGCCCCCAAAACTACCGGGAGCCGATTGCACCGGGATGACGCACAGGGCGCCACCCAACAAAGCCCCTCATTATATGTGACGAGTTACACCGGGGTAAACCGTGACCCACGCCACACAGGGATTCAGGCTTGCGTCAGCGTCGCAGGTGTGCCCGGCACGTCGACCCGCACCCGCAGCACCGCGCCGGCCAGCGGCTGGCGGGCGAGTTCATCGGCGGGGCGCTTCTCGCGGGCCGTCGTGATGAAGAGCGTGCGGCCATCGGCACCGCCGAAGGTGGGCATGGTGGGGCACTGGGCGGGCAGGTCGATGCGGCCGACCACCTCGCCCGACGGTGCCAGGCGCAGCACGCAGGCGCCCTCGAACAGGGCGACCCAGTAGCAGCCTTCCGCGTCCATCGCCGCGCCGTCGGGCCGGCCGCCGTAGGGCTGCCCGTCGACCTTGGGCGCGAACTCGGCGAAGACGCGGGGCGACGACAGCGCACCGGTGGCCAGGTCGTAGTCGGCGACGTAGATGCGGTGTGCCTTGGTGTCGGACCAGTGCAGGCGGCGGCCGTCCGGGCTCCAGGCGATGCCGTTCGTCGTGGTCAGCCCCGGCACCTGCGCGGTGAACTCGCCGCCGTCCAGGCGGTACAGCGCCGCCTCGGGCGCCCGGGCGTCGGAGATGCTCCCAACCCAGAACCGCCCCGCCGCGTCGACCTTGCCGTCATTGAAGCGCAGCCGGCCCGCATCATAGGGCGGCTCTGCCAGGCGCTGCTGCGCACCGGTCACGGTGTCCAGCGACCAGACCCCGTCGCGGCGGGCGACGATCAGGCCGCCCGAGGCCCGCGCGGCGATGCAGCCGGGCTCCGCGTCCTGCGGCCAGATGTCCGGCGCGTCGACCCCGTCGCGCCAGCGCAGCACCTGCCGGCCCGGGATGTCGACGGCGTACAGCACCTGTTCGGTGGGATGCCAGAGCGGCGATTCGCCCAGCAGGCAGCGATGGCTGCCCAGGGCTTGCAAGTCATGTTCGAGGGCCATCCCGGCACTCTAGGTCGTTATCCGAAGTAACTCGGCCGGAAGTCGCCGAGATCGGCCTTCAGGTAGTGCGCGCCCGGGATCGGGTTGAAGTAGAACGGCGGCACTTCGACGAAGCCCAGGCTTTCGTAGAGGCCGCGGGCGGCTTCCATGTCGTCCAGGGTGTCCAGCAGCATGGCCGAGTAGCCGGCCTCCGTCGCGCGGTCCATCAGGGCCTCGGCCAGCAACCGCCCCAGGCCGAAGCGGCGGAAGGCCGGCCGCACGAACAGGCGCTTCATCTCGCAGGCATTGGCGTAGTCGGAGTCCAGCAGCGGGCGGAAGGCGCCGCTGCCGGCGACCGCACCGTCCACGACCGCCAGCAGCATCAGGCCGCCGGGCGGTGCGTAGCCACCAGGCAAGCCCGCAAGCTCGTCATCGAAGCCCTGGAAGCACAGGTCCACGTCGAGGCTGTTGGCGTACTCGCGCAGGATGAGCCGCGCTTCCTGCCAGTCCTCGGCGGTCTCGGGCGTGATCAGCTGGATGTCGGGGCCGGCCATAGGCGCCGCAGTGTAGCCAGGGGCGTCAGGGCGCGAATCCCAAGACCACGCGCCGGGTCTTGGCCGCCTTCTTCTCGATCTTCGTGACCACCACGGCGCCGATCTCGGCGGTGTTCCCGACATGCGTGCCCCCGCAGGGCTGCAGGTCCACGCCTTCGATCTCCAGCACGCGCACGCGCCCGAGGCCGCGCGGGGGCTGCACGCTCATCGAACGCACGAGGCCGGGGTTGGCATCGAGTTCTTCCTCGCTGATCCAGCGGTGCGTCACCGGGTGGGCCTCGGCCACGAGCCGGTTCAGGCCGGCCTGGAGGGCGTCCTTGTCGAAGGCTTCATCGGTGTGGAAGTCCAGCCGCGCGTAGGTCTCGGTGATGGAGCAGCCGTCCACCGGATAGGGCAGCAGCGCGCAGAGCAGGTGCGTGGCCGTGTGGAAGCGCCGATGCGCCTGACGGCGGGCCGCATCCACCTCGACCCGTACCGCCGCGCCGACCGCCGGCCACTCGCCGTCCACCAGATGCACGATTGCCCCGGGCTGTTCCTTGCTCTTGCGGGTGTCGGTCACGCGCCAGCGCTGCTCGCCCGCCACCAGCCAGCCGGTGTCGCCCGCCTGGCCGCCGCCGAGCGGGTAGCAGACGGTGCGGTCCAGTGTCACGCCGCCCTCGCCGTGCCCGGTGACGGTGGCATCGCAGGCCAGCAGTGTGGCGTCTTCGCGGAAGAGTTCGTCGGTCATCACAGCCTCACCTGCCCGTGGATGAGCGGGGTCACGTCGCCGCCGATCCAGGTGCCCTCGGCGTCGCGCTTGACGTGCACGCGGCCGGCCCGGCCGAGTGCGGCGCCTTGCGAAGCCACATAAGCCTCGCCCGCGAGGCCTGCCCCCTGCAACCAGAGGGCGAGACCGGCATTCAGGCTGCCGGTGACCGGGTCCTCCGGCACGCCGAGGTCGGGCACGAAGGCGCGCACTTCGAACTGACAGTCGCCGCCCTTCGGGCAGGCGCCCACGACGCCGAGCTTCAGGCCCTGCATCGCGACGAAATCGGGCTGCAGCGCGAGCACGGCGGCCGCGTCGGGCAGGCGTGCGGCCATCCAGCCCGGGCCGTTGTCGACCCAGACCAAGTCCAGCAGCGCCTCGCCTTGAATGCGCAGTGCCGCGATCACCTGCGCGCGCAGCGCCGGTTCCTGGACCGGCCCGCTGCGCCGCAGCGGCGGTGCCGCGAAGGCCAGTCGCGCGCCGTCGCGCTTGACCCGCACCAGCCCGATGGCACACTGCTGCACCACCTCCCCCGGCTTCTTCACGTCACCGCCGCTGGCGAGGAACGCGTGGGCGCTGCCGAGCGTCGGATGGCCGGCGAACGGCAGCTCGCCGCCCGGCGTGAAGATGCGGACGCGGTAGTCGGCGCTCGGGTCGGTCGGCGGCAGCAGGAAGGTGGTTTCGCTGAGGTTGGTCCAGCGCGCGAAGGCGGCCATGTCGTCGTCGGACAAGCCGGCAGCGTCCACGACCACCGCGAGCGGGTTGCCCTTCAGCGGGGCCGCCGTGAAGACATCGACTTGGACGAAACGGCGGAGCATCATGGGAGCCCCTCGTCCGACGGGTCCGTCGGCCGATCCCCCACGGGGATGGCGGGCCGGCTTGGGGCGGCCCGGCGCTCGTCCCGCTCGGCATCGGCAGGCGGCTTCAAGTACAGGCCCGGCCGCACGATCTCCATGCCGCGATCCGGCGTCGCCAGGGCCTGAAAACCGTGGCGGCGGTACAGCGGATGCGCGTCGCGGGTGAAGAGCAGGAAGCGGCGCAGGCCCTGGAGGTCGGGATGGTCGAGCAAGGCCCGGATCATCCCATCGGCGAGGCCCCGGCCGCGGTGGGCTTCGAGCACGTAGACGTCGCACAGGTAGGCGAACGTGGTGCGGTCGGTCACGACGCGGGCGAAGCCCACCTGCCCCTGGCCGTCGGCATGCAGCGCGATGCACAGCGAATGGTCGATGGCCCGCTGCAGGGTCGCCCGCGGGATGCCCTCGCACCAGTAGGCCGTGCTCAGGAAGGCGTGCGCCGCCGCCGCATCGATGTCCTCGAAGCTGAGGCGGTAGCCGGGGGGCAACACGGTCAGTGGCCGCCGCCCAGGTAGGCGGCCTGCACGGCGGGGTCGTCGCGGAGCTTGTCGGCCGGGCCGTGCACGGCGATGCGGCCGTTCTCCAGCACGTAGCCGTAGTCCGCGACCTTCAGCGCCGCCGCCGCAAACTGCTCCACCAGCAGCATCGTCACGCCGCGCGCCTTGAGGCTTTCGATGATGCGGAACACCTCGTCCACGAGGATGGGCGCGAGGCCCATGGACGGCTCGTCCAGCAGCACGACTTCGGGGTTGAGCATCACCGCGCGGGCCATGGCCAGCATCTGCTGCTCGCCGCCCGAGAGCGTGCCAGCAAGCTGAAGGCGCCGCTCCTTGAGTCGCGGGAACAACTCCAGCGCCCGCTCCAGGTCGCCGGCGATGTCACCCTTGGGCCGCTCGCCGGTGTAGCGCGGGAAGGCGCCCAGGCGCAGGTTGTCGGTGACGGTCATCGTCGCGAACACACGCCGGCCTTCGGGCGAATGGGCAAGGCCACGACGGGCGATGTGGTAACTCTCCAGGCCGTCGATGCGGCGGTCGTTCAGTGTGATCTCGCCGCCGGTGGGCTTGATCATGCCGCTGACGGCGCGCATCGTCGTCGTCTTGCCGGCGCCGTTGGAGCCGATGAGCGTGACGACCTGGCCCTTGGGAACTTCGAGAGAAATGCCGTGCAGGACCTGCACCTTGCCGTAGCCCGCGCTGAGGTTCTTGATGGTCAGCATCTTCTTGTCCTCAGCTCGCCTGGCCGCCGAGGTAAGCCTCGATGACCTTCTCGTTGGCTTGCACCTCGGCCGGCAGGCCCTCGGCGATCTTCTGGCCGAAGTCCAGCACCGAGACCCGGTCGCACAGGCTCATGACGACGTCCATGTGGTGTTCGATCAGGATGACGGTCACGCCGGCATCGCGGATCTTGCGGATGATCTCCAGCAGCTCCTTGATGTCCGGCGCGGTGAGGCCGGCGGCCGGCTCGTCCAGCAGCAGCAGCTGCGGGTCCAGCGCCAGCGCGCGGGCGATCTCCAGCAGCCGCTGCTTGCCGTAGGGCAGGTTGCGCGCCTCTTCGCTCGCGAGCTCACCCAGGCCGACGAAGTCCAGCAGCGCATGGGCGCGGGCACGCTGCTCGCGGTCCTCGCGCAGGTAGCGCGGCAGGTGCAGCGCGACGTCGACGAGGTTGCTCTTGAAGCTGTGGTGCAGGCCCACGAGCACGTTTTGCAGCGCCGTCATTTCACCGAAGAGCTGCACGTTCTGGAAGGTGCGGGCGATGCCGGAGAGGGCGATGTCGGATGACGTGCGGCCGTTCACCGTGCGGCCCGCGAACGCGACCGAGCCGGCGGTGGGCTGGTAGATGCCGGTGAGCACGTTCATCATCGTGCTCTTGCCCGAGCCGTTGGGGCCGATCAGACCGTGGATGCTGCCGCGCTTGACGACGAGGTCGACGTTGTTCAGCGCCTTCAGGCCGCCGAACTGCATCAGCACGCCGCTGGCCTTGAGCAGCTCGGGCTCGCCCTGGGTGCTGGCACGGGTGAGCGCGGCCGTGGCCGAGGCCGTCGTGTCGCGCTCGACCTTGGGCTTCAGGTTCAGCGCATTGCGCGCGAAGCCGACGATGCCGTCCTGCAGGTAGTACACGACGAACAGCGTGATCAGGCCGAAGATCGACAGGCGCCAGTCGGTCATCGTCTCGAGCTTGAAGGACACGAGCGCCAGGCCGATGGTGCCGACCACCGGGATGGCTGCCGCCTGCCCCGTCATCTTGCCGCGCTTGATCGCGACGGCCACCGACACGGCCACGATGATCGCCAGCACGACCGCGCCGATGCGGAAGACCTGCAGGTCGTCCAGCAGCTTGGGCAGCATCACGATGATGGCCGCGCCGAGCAGCGCGCCGGTGCGGGTCTTGCGGCCGCCCATGATGATGGCCAGCAGGAACATCACCGTCAGCTCGAAGTTGTAGGTGTTCGGGCTGATGTACTGCTCGGAGTAGGCGTAGAGCGAACCGGCCAGACCCGCCAGTGCCGCCGAGATCACGAAGGCGTAGACCTTGTAGCGGTAGACCGACACGCCCATGCAGTCCGACGCGACCGGGCTGCCCCGCAGCGCCTCGAAGGCGCGGCCGAGCTGCGAGTGCAGCACGCGGTGCACGAAGACCAGCGACGCCACCAGGCAGGCCAGCACGACCCAGTAGAACTCGGTCTCGTCGAGCTGGTGCCCGAACAGCGTCGGCTTGGTCAGCGTGATGCCCATCGGGCCTTCGGTCAGGAAGGTCATCTCGTTGATGAGGATCTGGATGATCGTGCCGAAGGCCAGCGTCACCATGGCGAGGTACGGCCCCGTCACGCGCAGCGCGGGCAAGGCCAGCATGGCGCCGAAGATCGCGGCCACGGCGATGGCCGCAGGCAGCGTGGCGTACAGCGGCGCATCGAGCTTGAGGATCAGCACGCCGGCCGTGTAGGCCCCGATGCCGAAGAGCCCCGCATGCCCGAGCGACACCTGGCCGGTGTAGCCCACCACGATGTCCAGGCCGAAGAGCACGATCGCGTAGATCATGATCGTTTCGACCAGGTGGATGTAGTACGGGTTGCCGGAGGCGAGGGGGAAGCCGGCGACCACGGCGATGGCCGCGGCGCCCAGGATCAGTTTCTTCAGATTCACGGCGCCTCAGACTTTCTTGATGGCAGTCTTGCCGAACAGGCCCGCCGGCTTCACGGCCAGCACGATGAGCAGCAGCACGAGGCCGGGAACGTCCTTGTAGCCGGTGGACAGGTAAAAGCCCGTCGTCGTCTCGGCCACGCCGAGGATGATGCCGCCGACGATGATGCCCATGCCGCTGGTCAGGCCGCCGATGATGGCGACTGCGAAGGCCTTCAGGCCCAGCACGGCACCCATCGTGGCGCCGGTCAGCGTCAACGGGGCGATCAGCACGCCGGCGAACGAGGCCGTCAGGGACGACAGCGCGTAGCTGAAGGTGATGACGAGCCCGGTGTTGATGCCCATCAGCTTGGCCGCGTCACGGTCGTTGAAGGTGGCCACGACGGCCTTGCCGTAGATGCTCTTGCGGTTGAACACCTCTACCGCCAGCATCATGCCGACCGCGCCGACGATGACGAGGATTTCCATCGGCAGCACGTTGGCGCCCAGGAACTTCATCGGCGACTCGGGCAGCGGCGACGGGAACTTCAGGTCGTCCCGGCCCCAGACGTTCTCCGCCACGTTCTTGAAGATGATGCCCAGCGCGATCGTGGACATGATCCAGCCGAACTCGCTCTTGATCTTCAACGCGGGCCGCACGCCGATGCGCTCGACGACCGCGCCCTGGAAGGCGCCGAACAGGCACACAAGCGGGATCATCAGCCAGTAGTTCACGCCCCAGCCCACGAGGCTGAGGCCCACCAGCGCCCCGAGCATCAGCGACTCGCCCTGACCGAAGTTCAGGGTGTCGCTGGTGGCAAAGGTGAGCTGGTAGCCGAAGGCGATGACGGCGTAGATCATGCCCAGCGCAATACCGCTGAACACGAGCTGGGTCAGGATTTGCATCTTCGTTCCGATCAAAAAGCAAGGGCGGAGCCGCGACAGCGACCCCGCCCGCCCCTTCCAGCGGCTGCCGTGGATCCGGCTCCGCCGGGCCACCGGCAGCGCCCCCTCGGGGGGCCGGCGAAGCCGGTACGGGGGGTCTCGTTATTGCCGCTTCTTCTGCTCCAGCGCCCCCTTGGCGTTCACGTCCTTCACGCGCACCTCGGAGGCCTTCTTGAAGTCTTCCTGATAGGCATAGACCACGCGCTGGCCCTTGACCTCGCCCATGACCGGGATGTTGGCCGTGATGGCTTCGTGGTCGGTCTTGGAGAAGGGCTTGTTGTAGGTCGTCACGACGCCTTCGACCGGTGTCTTCAGGTCTTCCAACGCAGCCTTGATCTTGGGGCCTTCGGTGGAATTGGCCTGCTTGATGGCGGCCGCCAGCAGGTAGACCGAGTCGTAGCCCTGCGCGGCGGACACTGGCGAGTCGATGCGCGAGTTCTTCGGGTTGAAGGTGCGCAGGTAGTTGATGATGAAGCTCTGGCGCTTGGGCGTCGTGGGCTCCTGGATGAAGGTCTGCGGCATGCGCGCGCCTTCACCGCCGGGGCCGGCGTTGTCGATGTAGTTGGCCATCGACAGCGTCCAGGAACCGATCATCGGAACCTTCCAGCCGAGCTTGGTCATGCCGTTGGCGATCTGCGCGAGCTCCGGGCCGATGGCATAGGTCAGGATGGCTTCGGCGCCGGCTTCCTTGGCCTTGAGCAGCTGAGGCGTCATGTCGACGTCCTTCACGTTGAACTTCTCGACCGCGACCGGCGTGATGTTCTTCAGCTTGAGTGCTGCTTCGAGGTCGGCGCGGCCGAGCTGACCGTAGTTGGTGCTGTCGGCGAGGATGGCGACCTTCTTGAAGCCGCGCTTGGTGATGGCCTCCTCCACGATCATCGGCGCCTGGATGGAGTCGTGCGCCGCGTTGCGGAAGATGTAGTTGTCGGGCTGGCCCTCGAACTGCTTGGTGATGATCGAGCCGGTGGCCACGTTGTTCATCACCGGGATCTTGGCTTCCTGGTAGAAGCGCTGGGAAGCCAGCGCCACGCCGGTGTTGATGTAGCCGACGGTGGCGACGACCTTTTCTTTGTTGATGAGCTCCTGGGCGATCTGCACGCCGCGCTCGTTCTTGGCTTCGTCGTCGCGCTCGACGAGCAGGATCTGCCGGCCCAGCACGCCGCCGGCCTTGTTGATCTCGTCGGTGGCCAGACGCACGCCGTCGCGCATGCTCACGCCCATCGAGGAGGAGCCCCCGGTGAACGGACCGGCGACGCCGATCTTGATCGGGTCGGCCGCGTACGCGCCCACTGCAAAAACCGCTGCAGCCACGGCTGTCCAAACCTGCTTCATCGTTGCCTCGTCTCCGTTATGAGAATCTGCCGGTTGACACCGGTCCGATTGCATACGATGCCAGAGCGGCAACGAGTTTGGGATATGGAAACCCGGGAGCCTCAGAAAGCCCCCGGCTTCAGTTAGCTGTCAGGCTCCGGGTTTAGGGCGCGGTCTCGGCGGCGACCGACAGCGACTCGTGCAGCAGGCGGCCCAGCTTCTCGACCCCCTCCTTGATGAGGGACGGCGTCAGCGTCACGAAGGACAACCGCAACGTGCGTGCATCAGGTTGGTGCGCATAGAACGCGGCACCCGGCACATAGGCGATGCCCGCCTCGACCGCCTGCGGCAGCAGCGCCATCGCATCCAGCCCGGCGGGCAGACGGATCCAGAAGAACATGCCGCCCTGCGGGCTCTGCCATTCGCAGCCGGCCGGCAGGAACTCGCGCAGCGCCTCGGCCATCGCGTCGCGGTTGGCCTTGTACAGCGCGCGGATCGACGGGATGTGGCTGTCCAGGAAGCCGTTGCGGATGACCTCGTGCACCACGCGCTGGTTGAAGCCCGGCGTGTGCAGGTCGGCGGCCTGCTTGGCCTGCAGCAGCTTCGGGTAGAGCTCGGGCGGGGCAATCAGGTAGCCCAGCCGGAAGCCCGGCGTCAGCACCTTGGAGAAGGAGCCCAGGTAGAGCGAGCCCTCGGGCCACAGGCTGGACAGCGCCGCCGGCGGCGGCTCGTCGAACCAGAGGTCGCCGTAGGGGTTGTCCTCGACGATCGGCACGCCGGCCCGGCGCGCGGCCTCCACGACCTCGACGCGGCGCTTCGCCCCCATCACGCGGCCGGTCGGGTTCTGGTAGTTCGGCAGCAGGTAGCTGAAGCGCGTGCCCGGCGCATCGTGCGGCAGCGCCGCCAGCGCCTCGGGCCGGGGGCCTTCGGCGTCGCTGGCCAGGCTCGTGAACAGGGGCTCGAAGGGCGTGAAGGCCTGCAGCGCGCCGAGGTAGGTGGGCGTCTCGACCGCGACCGGCGCCCCGGCGTCGCACAGGATCTTGCCCACCAGGTCCAGCCCCTGCTGGGAGCCGCTGGTGATGAGCACCTGCTCGGGCTTGACGTGCATGCCCAGCGTCGCGACACGGGCGGCCACCCATTCGCGCAGTGGCGCGAAGCCTTCGCTGGCGGCGTACTGCAGGGCCTCGCGCGGGGCCTGGCTCAACACGCGGTCGCAGGCGGCTTTCAGGGCGTCCACCGGGAAGGTGTCGGCACTCGGCAGCCCGCCGGCCATCGACAGGATGCCGGGCTTCTCGGTGACCTTGAGGATCTCGCGAATGATGGAGGGGTTCATGCGCGCCGCGCGGCGAGCCTGGGTCCAGACGGTGGTCATGGTCGGGTGACGGGTGTTTTCAAAAGGGGTCAGCCTAGCATCCACCGGACGGCGGCGCGGGCCTGCAAATCGGTGGAGTCGACGAGCGGCAGGGCGGCGGGGGACCCGGCCGGCAGCAGCAAGCCCAGCTCGGTGCAACCGAGGATGGCCGCCTGCGCGCCCCGCTCGGCCAACCGTGCGACCTCGCGGCGCAGGCGCTCCCGCGACGCGGGTTCGACACGGCCCCGGCAGAGTTCTTCATAGATCAGGCGATGCACCTCGGCCCGGCCGGGCTCGTCCGGCGTGATGACCTCGATGCCGTGACGCGCCCACATCCGCTCGCGATAGAAGCCCTGCTCCATCGTGAAACGGGTCGCCAGCAGGCCAGCCCGCCTCACGCCGGCGGCCCGCAGCGCATCGGCCGTGGTGTCGACGATGTGCAACACCGGCAGGCCGGACGCCCCCTCGATGTCGGGTGCGACGAGGTGCATCGTGTTCGTCGCGATGACCAGCGCCTGGGCGCCTGCGCGGCGCAGGCCCGCGGCCGCGTCGCCGAGCACGCGGGCGGCACCTGCCCAGTCACCGGCCGACTGCATCGCGGCGATCGGCGCGAAGTCGACGCTGTGCAGCACGAGCGGCGCGCTGTGCAGGCCGCCGAGTTCGGCCGCCACGCCGCGGTTGATGAGGGCGTACAGGTGCTGGGTCGATTCCCAGCTCATGCCGCCGAGGATGCCGAGCATCTTCATCGCGGCGCTGCACCCCGCACCGGCTGCCGCTTGCCCAGCCACACGACCGCCAGCACCGCGACTGCGAAGACGACGGTCATCGCCTCCAGCCGCTCGCCCAGCAGCGGCACCGCGAACAGCATCGACAGGAAGGGCTGCAACACCTGCACCTGGCTCACGCGCAGCGTGCCGCCCAGGGCCAGGCCCCGGTACCAGGCGAAGAAGCCGATCCACATCGAAAACAGCGACACGTACGCAAACCCCGCCCAGGCCGAGGCCGCGACCGGGGCCTGCGGCCAGGTGAATGCCGCCAGCGGTGCGGTCAGCGGCAGGCTGATGACGAGCACCCAGCAGATGACCTGCTCGGCCGTGAGCCCGGCGGACAGCCGCGCGCCGCTGACATAACCTGCCGACGCGCACAGCACTGCCCCGAGCAGTAGGCCGTCCGCCCGCTCCAGGCCGCCGGCGCCGCGCCAGGCGGCAAAGCCGATCACGAGCGCCAGCCCGGCCAGCGCACAGGCCCAAAAACCCGCGCTGGGCCGCTGCCGCAGCACCAGCGCGGCGATGACCGCCGTCGCCAAGGGCAGCACGCCGGACACCACCGACGCATGCACCGCATCCACATGCCGCACCGCCCACCCGAGCAACAGCGGCCAGCCGAACACGACGCCCGCGGCCGTGAAGACCAGCAGCCGCCATTCCGTCCCGCGCGGGCGGCGTGCGCCCGTCGCCCACAGGTAGACGACCGACAGCCCGCCCGCCACCGCGGCGCGTCCGAAGGCCACGAACGCCGGGTCGAGCTGCGGTGCGGCGGTGCTTCCGCCCGCCAGCCGCGTCATCGGGATGCTGAGCGCGAACATCAACACGCCGGCCAGCCCGAGGGCCATGCCGCGCGCGGCGTCGGACGGGGTGGCCGCCGCCACGGCCGGTGAGGTGGAAGACCCTGACATGCCCGCAGTCTGCGGCCAACAACCAGTACAGAACCAGTACAGTTGGCCAGCCATCTCCAGCATCTGTATCGCCATGCCCACCGCTACACCCGCCCCGCTGCAGCGTGGTGCCAGCCTGCCTCTGGCCGGCCAGCTGGCCGAGCGCTACGCCCAGCGCATCCGCGAGCGCTTGCTGCTGCCCGGCGCCCGCCTGCCCTCGGTGCGCGACTGCGCCCGCCAGCATGGCGTGAGCCCGCACACGGTCGTCGCCGCCTACGACCAGCTCCAGGCCGCCGGCCTGCTGGAGGCGCGCCGGCAACGCGGCTTCTTCGTGCGGGAGAGCCGCCCGGCCGCGGCACGCCCGGCGCCGGCCGCCCTGCCGCGCCAGGCGCCGATGGACGCCACGGCCCTCATCCGCGGCATGTTCGAGGCCGACGCCGCCCGCGCGCCGGGCCTGGGCACCCTGCCGGCCGACTGGCTGGATGCCGCCCTGCTGCAGTCCGCGCTGCGGCGGCTGAACACGGCCGACGCCCAGCCCGTACAGCTCGGCTACGGCGACCCGAGCGGCGACCGGCGCCTTCGCCAGGCCCTGGTGCAGCGGCTGTCCGACGTCGGGGTGCATGCCACGGCCGACCAGATCCTCACGACCCACGGCGCCACGCATGCGCTGGACCTGATCATCCGTACGCAACTCCAGCCGGGCGACGCCGTGCTGATCGACGACCCGGGCTGGGCGGTCATGTTCGCCCGCCTGACCCAGGCCGGCATCCGGCTGCTGCCCGTGCCGCGGGCGGCTCACGGCTCGCCGGGGCCGGACCTGGACCTGCTCGCCGCGCTGGCCGCCGAGCACCGGCCGCGGGCCTACCTGACGGTGTCGGTGCTGCACAACCCGACCGGCCACAGCATCAATCTCGCCACCGCCCACCGCCTGCTGCGGCTGGCCGACGAGCACGACTTCTTCATCGTCGAGGACGACAGCTACGGCTTCCTCGCGCCCGAGCACCTGCCGCGCCTGGCCGCGCTGGACGGCCTGCGCCGCGTGACCTACGTGTCGGGCTTCTCCAAGGTGCTCACGCCGGCCTGGCGCGTGGGCTACCTGGCCGCGGCCCCCCAACATCTGCATGCGTTGACCGACACCAAGCTGCTCGATGGCCTGACCAGTTCGCCGGTCATGGAGCGGGCGGTCGCGCTGTGCCTGGAGCAGGGTCGCCTGCGCCACCACGCCCAGCGGCTGCGCGAGCGGCTGGCCACGGCCCGGCAGCGCGTCACCGCGCTGGCCGCGCGCCAGGGCTTCGCGTGGGCCGCACCGCCTGACGGCCTGTTCGGCTGGCTGGACGTGGGCGTGGACACCGAACGCCTGGCGCAGCCGCTGCTGGACGCCGGTTGGCTCACCGCCCCGGGCGCCCTGTTCAGCGTGACGCGCCAGCCGGGGTCGCTGATGCGCATCAACATGGCCACGTCGCAGGACCCGAGCTTCTGGCGCGACCTGCGCGCGGCGGTGGACGCACTGCGCCGACGCTCGACGCCCTGACCTGGGGCGGCAATCCGCCGCCGGAGCTGCGAGAAATTTCTCGTCGCCCAAGGCCCTTTGTCAGCGAGGCGGAATCTGGCTGCCGCAAAATTGCCCCTGCCCGGCGCCGCCATGCCTGCGGCCCCCGACGTGCCCATGAGCGAACCCGTGAAATTTCTTGTTGTAGACCCCCTGGCGGGGGTGCAAACCTTTGCACGCCAGCTGCTGCAGAGCCATGGCTTTGCGGCCGAGAGCATCCTGTGCTGTGCCGACACCGAGGCCGCCCTCGCGCAGGGGCTGCTGTTCCGCCCCGACTTCCTGATCACCGACTGGTTTCCCAAGGCGCCGATGACCGGCCTGCAGCTGTTCCAGCGCCTGCGCGAGGTGCAGCCGCACCTGCACCTGTCGCTGCTGAGCTTCGAGGTCACGCCGGAGCACGAGTTCGAGGCCGAGGCGCATGGCGCCCGCTTCCTGCTGAAGAAGCCGTTCACGGCCGACCAGCTCAAGGTGGAAATGACCCGCTCGCTCGAAGCCCTGGCGATCTCCTCGCCCGCGCTGCACAGCCAGGTGCGTGACACCCTGCGCGCTGCCCGGCCGGCACCGCGCCCGGTGCCACCGATCATCATTCCGCCGCAACCGGTCATCAAGCCGGGAGAGAAGGTGCGCTTCAACGGCGCCATCCACGTGGCGCAGTACGTCGTGCACCGCCAGGGCGAGACGGTCGTTCAGCTCAAGGGCCAGCCGGGCTTCGTGCCGCTGGACAAGCTACAACCCGCCTGAAGCCGCCACCAGCGCCATCAGCAGCGGGTAGGGCAGCGCGACCGTCGGACGCAGTGCGCTCTTCAGGTACTCGCCGACGAGCGCCCCGCCGCGTGGTCGGCGGGCCTGCCAGTCGCTGTGCAATTGCATGGCCGCGACACCCTCGCCGGCCTTCAGCCCCGCCTCGACGGTCATCAGCCGGTCGCCCAGGCGCGCCTGGAAGGTCTTCAGCACGGCCTCCTGCAGCCACAGCAGGGCCAGCAGCGCCAGCGCCAGCGAGATGTCCGGCACCACGGCCGCCGCCGCGAACGCGACGAGCTTGACCGCCAGCGCCAGGGCTTCGTAGCGCTCGTGCTGGGCCTGCAGCGCCAGCCATTCGTGGTGCAGCGCGTTCACTTGGCCTCCAGCACTTCCCAGCGCTCCATCAGCTTCAGCAGTTCCTCGTCGACCTGGGCGGCGCGCTCGGTGACCGCCTGGATGCGCGCCGCGCCCTGCGTGTACAGCTCGGTGCCGGCCAGCAGCGCATTGAGCTGCGTCAGCTCGGCCTCCAGCGCGGCGATCTGCTGCGGGATCTCTTCCAGCTCACGCTGCTCCTTGTAGCTGAGCTTGCGCCGGGTCGCGACGACCGGCGCCGGGGCAGGCGCAGGCGGGGGTGCCGCCACCGCAGGCGCAGCCTGGGCCTGCAGCGCCGCAGCCCGTTTCGACTGCGTCAGCCAGTCCTGCACGCTGCCCTCGTACTCGCGCCAGCGGGCATCGCCTTCGAACACGATCGTCGAGGTGACCACGTTGTCCAGGAAACGCCGGTCGTGGCTGACCAGGAACACCGTGCCGTCGTACTCGGCCAGCAATTCCTCCAGCAGTTCCAGCGTCTCGATGTCCAGGTCGTTCGTGGGCTCGTCCAGCACCAGCACGTTGGCCGGCCGCGCGAACAAGCGCGCCAGCAGCAGCCGGTTGCGCTCACCGCCCGAGAGCGTGCGCACCGGCGAATTGGCCCGGGCCGGCGAAAAGAGGAAGTCGCCGAGGTAGCTCTTCACGTGCTTCTTCTGCGTGCCGATCTCGATCCACTCCGAGCCGGGGCTGATGGTGTCGGCCAGCGTCGCGTCGAGGTTGAGCGTGTCGCGCATCTGGTCGAAGTAGGCGACCGTCAGGCGCGAACCCAGCCGCACCGTGCCGCTGTCCGGCGGCAGCTCGCCGAGGATCATCTTCAGCAGCGTCGTCTTGCCCGCGCCGTTCGGGCCGATCAGGCCGACCTTGTCGCCGCGCAGGATGGTGCCGGTGAAGCCGCGCACGATGGCGCGGTCGCCGAAGCTCTTGGCCACGTCCTCCAGCTCCGCGACGATCTTGCCGCTGGCCGAGCCGGTGTCGATGTCCAGCCGCACCTTGCCCTGCACGTCACGCCGCGCGGCGTGCTGCTGGCGCATCTCCTGCAAGCGCTGCACCCGCGCCACCGAGCGGGTGCGGCGGGCCTCCACGCCCTTGCGGATCCAGATCTCTTCCTGGGCGAGCAGCTTGTCGAAGCGCGCGTTGGCCAGCGCCTCGTTCTCCAGCTCGTAGGCCTTGGCGGCCTGGAAGGCCGCGAAGTTGCCCGGGTAGCCGCGCAGCTGACCCCGGTCCAGCTCGACGATGCGGTTGGCGACGTTGTCCAGGAACTGCCGGTCGTGGGTGATCAGCAGCAGCGAGCCCTTGAAGTCGTTCAGCAGGCCTTCGAGCCAGGTGATGGCGTCCAGGTCCAGGTGGTTGGTGGGTTCGTCCAGCAGCAGCACATCGGGCTGCGCCACCAGCGCGCGGCCGAGCGCGACGCGCTTCTTGAGGCCCCCGGAGAGGCTGCCCACGAGCCGCGTGCCGTCCAGGCCCAGGCGGTGCAGGGTCTCATCGACGCGCTGCTCCCAGTTCCAGGCACCGATGTGCTCGATGCGCTCCTGCACCCAGGCCAGGTCGTCGTTCTCGTCGTGGCGCTCATAGCGCTCGCGCAGTGACCTGGCCTCGGCCACGCCTTCGCTGACCACGTCGAAGATGGTCGCGTCGCCGCGCAGCTCAGGTTCCTGCGGCACGTAGACGTTGGTGAGGCCCTGCTGTTGCTGCAGCAGGCCGTCGTCGAGCTTCTCGAGGCCAGCGAGGATCTTCAGCAGCGAGGACTTGCCGGTGCCGTTGCGGCCGATGAGGCCGACGCGCTCGCCGGTCTCGAGCGCGAAGTTCGCGCCATCCAGCAGGGCGACGTGCCCGAAGGCGAGATGGGCGTTGGTGAGGGAGAGGACTGCCATCGGGCGATTGTCGTCGCCCTCCCGTGACGCCGGCCCGGCCTCAGATCAGGGCGGCGGCGTGATGCCGCAGGTGATCGTCGATGAAGCTCGCGATGAAGTAGTAGCCGTGGTCATAGCCCGGGTGCCGGCGCAGGGTCAGCGGCTGCCCGACGGCGGCGCACGCTGCCTCGAAGGCCTCGGGATGGAGTTGTTCGGACAGGAACTTGTCGGCCAGGCCCTGGTCGATGAGGATGCCGCCCGGGTACGGTGCGGCGGCCTGGGCGCGCATCAGCGCACTGGCGTCATGCGCCGCCCAGGTGCTGCGGTCGTCGCCCAGGTAGCCGCTGAAGGCCTTCTCGCCCCAGGGGCACTGCAGGGGCGCGGCAATCGGCGCGAAGGCCGACAGCGACTGGAATCGCCCCGGATGGCGCAGCGCCAGCGTCAGCGCCCCGTGGCCGCCCATCGAATGGCCGGACAGGCCGACGCGGCCGAGCCCGGTTTCGCGCTGCACCTGGGGCAGCAGCTCCTGCATCAGGTAGCTCTCCATGCGCCAGTGCCTGGCCCAGGGCTCGCGGGTGGCATCCAGGTAGAAGCCGGCCCCCACGCCGAAGTCCCAGCTGTCGCTTTCGCCGGGCAGGTTCGCGCCACGCGGGCTGGTGTCGGGCATCAGCAGGGCCAGGCCCAGCGCAGCCGCCAGCCGCTGCGCGCCGGCCTTGATGGTGAAGGTCTCCTCGGTGCAGGTCAGCCCGGCCAGGAACACCAGCAAGGCCTTCGGCTCGGGCGGCGTGAAGAGCGCGAAGCGCATCGGCAGGCCGATTTCGGCCGAGTCGTGCTGGTGAAAGCGCTGGGTGCCGCCGAAGCAGCGGTGTTCGTTCAGGATCTGCATGGCGCAAGTGTGGCCGCAGAATGCAGCGCATGCCTTCATTCCAGACCTATCTCGTCGGCGGCGCCGTGCGCGACCGCCTGCTCGGGCTGCCCGTGCAGGACCGCGACTGGGTGATCGTGGGCGCATCGCCGGCCGACCTGCTCGCGGCCGGCTACCAGCCGGTGGGCAAGGACTTCCCGGTCTTCCTGCATCCCGACACGCACGAGGAAGTGGCCCTGGCGCGCACCGAGCGCAAGACCGGCGCGGGCTATCACGGCTTTGCCTTCCATGCGGCGCCCGACGTCACGCTGGCGCAGGACCTCGGCCGGCGCGACCTGACGATCAATGCGATGGCCGAGGACGACCAGGGCCGCGTGGTCGACCCCTACGGCGGTCAGCGCGACCTGGCGGCGAAGGTGCTGCGTCATGTGTCGCCCGCGTTCGCCGAAGACCCGGTGCGCATCCTGCGGCTGGCCCGCTTCGCCGCGCGCTTCGCCGACTTCAGCGTCGCGCCGGAAACCGTCGAGCTGATGCGCACCATGGTGGCCGCGGGCGAGGTGGATGCGCTGGTGGCCGAGCGGGTGTGGCAGGAGCTGTCGCGCGGCCTGATGGAGCGCAAGCCCTCGCGCATGATCGAGGTGCTGCGCGAGGCGGGCGCCCTCAAGACGCTGCTGCCCGAAGTGGACGCCCTGTTCGGCGTGCCACAACCCGAAGCCCACCATCCGGAGGTGGACACCGGCATCCACCTGCTGATGGTGCTGGACCAATGCGCCCGCTTCGACGCCCCGCTGAAGGTGCGTTATGCCTGCCTGTGCCACGACCTCGGCAAGGGCACGACGCGCCAGGAAGAACTGCCCCGCCACATCGCCCACGAGACGCGCAGCGAGAAGCTGGCGCGCGGCCTGAGCGCACGCTGGAAGGTGCCGACCGACTGCCGCGAGCTGGCCGAGCTGGTGGCGCGCGAGCACACGCACGTCCACCAGAGCAGCGGCTTCAGCCCCGAGGCGCGGCTGCGACTGCTGGAGCGCTGCGATGCCTGGCGCCGGCCGGAGCGCTTCGCCGAACTCCTCCAGGCGTGCGAGTGCGACGCCCGCGGCCGGCTCGGCCTGGAAGACCGCGACTACCCGCAGCGCGAGCGGCTGCTGGCCGACCTGCGGGCCACCCAGTCGGTCGACCTCGCGGCCGTCAGCGCAGCCGCGATGGCCCGCGGCGCGAAGGGGCCCGAGATCGGCGCGGCCGTGCGCCGGGCCCGGCTGCAGGCTTTGCTTTCGTTCACCGACACGGTCTGACGCGTCTCGCTAAAGTCGTTAGCTTTGCCGGTGGACAGCCGGCTGCAAGCGAACGGATCGAGGCAGGCATGAGGGTTGCACACAAGACGCAGGCAGGCACGGCCATGGGGGTGCTGACGCTGCTCGCGGCGGGCATGGTGCTGACGGGCTGCGGCGGGGGCGACAGCAAGCCTGCCGCCGCCGCGCCGCCACCGCCGGAAGTGGGCGTCGTGACCGCCGCACCGGGCCGCGCCGACCTGGTGACCGAACTGCCCGGTCGGCTGGAAGCCTTCCGCGTCGCGCAGGTGCGTGCGCGGGCGGCTGGCATCCTGCAAAAGCGCCTCTTCACGGAAGGCACCGACGTCAAGGCCGGCCAGTCGCTGTTCGAGATCGATGCCGCGCCCTACCGCGCCACGCTCGCCAGCGCCCAGGCCCAGCTGGCCCGCGCCGAGGCCAACCTGCTGCAAGCCCAGGCGCTGGCCGATCGCTACGCGCCGCTGGCCAAGACCCAGGCCGTGAGCCCGCAGGAAGCCTTGAACGCCCAGGCGGCGGCCAAGCAGGCCGCCGCCGACGTGCAGGCCGGCCAGGCGGCCGTGCAGACGGCCCAGATCAACCTCGGCTATGCCGCCGTCACGTCACCGATCGCCGGCCGCATCGGCCGCGCGCTGGTGACGGAAGGCGCGCTCGTCGGCCAGGGCGAGGCGACACCGCTGGCGGTCGTGCAGCAGATCGACAAGCTCTACGTCAACTTCACCCAGCCGGCTGCCGACGTGATGCGGCTGCGCGCTGCACTGGCGAGCGGCCAGCTGCAGCGTGCCGCCGGCAAGGAGGCTGCTGAAGTGCAGGTCGTGCTGGAAGACGGCAGCATCCACCCGCACAAGGGCCGGCTGCTGTTCAGCGACCTGAGCGTGGACCCGGCCACCGGCCAGATCACGCTGCGCGCCGAGCTGCCCAACCCGCAGGGCCAGCTGCTGCCGGGCCTGTACGTGCGCGTGCGCCTGGCCCAGGCCGAGGTGGCTGACGGCATCTGGCTGCCGCAGCAGGCCGTGGCTCGCACGCCGCAGGGTGACACGGTGCTGGTCGTGGCCGACGACGGCAGCGTCAGCGCACGGCCGGTCAAGCTCGGCCCGCCGCGTACCGGCCAGGCGCTGGTGCTGTCAGGGCTGAAGCCCGGCGAGAAAGTGATCGTCGACGGTCTGCAAAAAGCCCGGGCTGGCGGCAAGGCCCGCCCGGTGGCCTGGACGCCGCCAACTGCGGCGTCAGGCGCCGTGCCCGCTGCCGCCGCCTCGACCGCGTCGAAGGGCTGATTCCGTCATGGCGCAGTTCTTCATCAACCGGCCCATCTTCGCCTGGGTCATCGCCCTGTTCATCACGGTCATCGGTGCGGTCGCGGTCACGCAGCTGCCCATCGCGCAATACCCGCCGGTGGCGCCGCCGTCCATCGTGCTATCGGTCACCTACCCGGGCGCCTCGGCACAGACGCTGGAGGACTCGGTCATCAGCGTCATCGAGCGCGAGATGAACGGCTCGCCCGGCCTGATCTACATGGAGGCCGTGGCGCAGGCCGACGGCAGCGGCTCCCTGACGCTGAGCTACGACCCGGCCACCAACCCCGACCTGGCCCAGGTCGACGTGCAGAACCGCTACGCGCGCGCGCAGCCGCGCCTGCCGGCCGCGGTCATCCAGCAGGGCGTGAGGGTCGACAAGGCCAACCCCAACTTCCTGCTCTTCATCATCCTGTCGAGCAACAACCCGAACTTCGATCCGATCGCCCTGGGCGACTACGCGTCGCGCTCCGTGCTCCCCGAGATCCAGCGCGTGCCCGGGGTCGGCCAGGGCCTGCTGTTCGGCACTGAACGCGCGATGCGGATCTGGCTGGACCCGGCCAAGCTGGTCGGCTACCGGCTGCAGCCCGCGGACGTCAATGCCGCCATCCAGGCGCAGAACGCCCAGGTCAGCTCAGGCTCCATCGGTGACCTGCCCAATGTGCCGGGTCAGCCGATCGCCGCCACGGTGGTCGTGCGCGGCCAGCTGTCCAGCCCCGAGCAATTCGGCAACATCGTGCTGCGCGCGAATCCCGATGGCTCCACCGTGCGTCTGCGGGACGTGGCCCGCATCGAGCTGGGGGCCGACAGCTACACCGGGCGCTCCACGCGCCTGAACGGCACGCCCTCGGTCGGCGTCGGCGTGCAGCTCGCACCGTCCGCCAATGCCCTGCAGACGGCCAAGCTGATCAAGCAGCGGCTGAAGGAGCTGCAGCCCTTCTTCCCGGCCGGCGTGAAGGCCGACATCCCCTACGACAGCTCGCTCTTCATCGACATCTCCATCTCGCAGGTGGTCGAGACACTGATCGAAGCGGTCGTGCTGGTGTTCGTCGTGATGTTCCTGTTCCTGCAGAACATCCGCTACACGCTGATCCCCACGCTGGTCGTCCCGATCGCGATGCTGGGCAGCTTCGCCACGCTGCTGGCCCTGGGCTTCTCGATCAACGTGCTCACGATGTTCGGCATGGTGCTGGTGATCGGCATCGTGGTGGACGACGCGATCGTGGTGGTCGAGAACGTCGAGCGGATCATGAGCGAGGAGGGGCTGTCGCCCTTGAAGGCCACGCGCAAGGCCATGGGCCAGATCTCGGGTGCCATCGTCGGCGTGACCGTGGTGCTCATCTCGGTCTTCGTGCCGCTGGCCTTCTTCAGCGGCAGCATCGGCAACATCTACCGGCAGTTCTCGGCGGTGATGGTGTCGGCGATCGCGTTCTCGGCCTTCCTCGCGCTGTCCCTCACGCCGGCGCTGTGCGCCACGCTGCTCAAGCCGGTCCAGGCCGGGCATCACGTGGAGAAGCGCGGCTTCTTCGGTGCGTTCAATCGCGGCTTCGCGCGCACCGCCAAGGGCTACGAGGGCTGGGTGGCCCGGCTGTTGACGCGCAGCCTGCGCATGCTGGTGATCTACGCTGCCGTCATCGCGGCGGCGGTCGTGATCTTCCAAAGGCTGCCCACTGCCTTCGTGCCGAACGAGGACCAGGGCAACATCCTCGTCAACGTGCAACTCCCGCCGGGCGCCACGCAGGCCCGCACGCTGGCGGTGATGCAGCAGACCGAGGCCTTCATGCTGAAGCAGCCCGAGGTGGACAGCATGGTCAGCGTCGTCGGCTTCAGCTTCTCGGGCTCGGGCCAGAACGCGGGCCTGGCCTTCGTGACGCTCAAGCCCTGGGATGAACGCCATGGGGCCGAGCATTCGGCGCAGGCCCTGGTGGCCCGGTCCTTTCCGGCCCTGGGCAAGATCCGCGATGCGGTCATCTTCCCCACCAGCCCGCCGCCGATCCGCGACCTGGGCCGGGCCAACGGCTTCGCCTTCCGATTGCAGGACCGCAGCGGCACCCACACCCGCGCCGAACTGCTGGCGGCGCGCAACCAGCTGCTGGCCGCGGCCGGCAAGAGCCCGCTGCTGAACGCCGTCCGCCCCGACGGCCTCGAAGATGCCGCACAGCTGCAACTGGACATCGACCGCGATCGTGCCCAGGCGCTGGGCGTGAACATCGGTGCGGTGAACGCGGTGCTGGGCACGTCGCTCGGGTCGAGCTATGTGAACGACTTCCCCAATGCCGGCCGCCTGCAGCGCGTCATCGTGCAGGCTGACGCACCCGCCCGGATGCAGCCGGACGACCTGCTGCAACTGCACGTGCTGAACAGCGCCGGACAGCCCGTGCCGCTGTCGGCTTTCGCCACGAGCCGCTGGGTCACCGGCGCCATGCAGACAGTGCGCTACAACGGCTATCCGACGATGCGCATCCAGGGCGAGCCGGCGAAGGGGGTGTCGACCGGCGCCGCCATCGCCGAAATGGAACGCCTGGCCGCCGAGCTGCCGCCGGGCTTCGGCTTCGAGTGGACCGGCCAGTCGCGCGAGGAAAAGCTGTCGGGGGCGACGGCCTTGATCCTGTTTGCGTTCTCGCTGCTGGCCGTCTTCCTGTGCCTGGCTGCCCTGTACGAAAGCTGGAGCATTCCGTTCGCGGTGCTGCTGGTCGTGCCGCTCGGCGTGCTGGGCGTCGTGCTCGGCGCCACCTTCCGCGGCCTGGAGAACGATGTCTATTTCAAGGTAGGCATGATCACCATCATCGGCTTGTCGGCCAAGAACGCGGTGCTGATCATCGAGTTCGCCAAGGAGTTGCAGGCCCAGGGCAAGAGTGCCGTGGAGGCGGTGATCGAGGCGGCGCATTTGCGCTTCCGGCCGATCCTGATGACGTCCCTGGCCTTCATCCTCGGCGTGCTGCCGCTGGTGCTGGCCAGTGGCGCGGGTTCGGCCAGCCAGCGGGCGATCGGCACCGGCGTGATGGGCGGCATGATCTCGGCGACGCTGCTGGCGGTGTTTTTCGTGCCGGTCTTCTTCATCGTCGTGCGGCGGTTCTTCCCTGGCAGCGAACGGCAGCGGCGGCGTGACGCGCACGAGGCCGAAGACGGCGTGGAGGGCCAGGCATGAAGACAACCCTCACGCTGATCGCCAGCGCTGCCCTGCTCGCTGCCTGCGCCGGCCCCGAGCCGCGGCGTCCTGCGGTGACTGACGCCGTGCGTGCCGCGCTGCCGGCGTCGAGCTTCGGCGCCGCCGGCGGCAGCGCTGCGGCGGCGGTCGAGCTGCCCTGGGCCCAGGCCTTTCGCGGCGCCCGGCTGCAGCAGCTCATCCCGCTGGCGCTGGCCAACAACCGCGACCTGCGCGTGGCGGCGCTGAACATCGAGACCGCCCGCGCGAGTGCCGCAGCGCGCGACGCCGACCTGTGGCCGACCGTGAGTGCCGGCATCAGCGGCTCGCGCACGCCGACCGCCTCGGGCGGCATCAACAGCCTCTACCAGGCCGGGCTGCAGGTGTCGGCCTATGAGCTCGACGTGTTCGGTCGCCTGCGCGGGCTGAGCGCGGCCGCGGCCTCTCAGGTGCTGGCGGCGCAGTCGGCCCAGCAGGCGGTGCGCACCGCCCTGATCGCGAGCGTGGCGACTGCCGAGATTGCGTTGCAGGCCGACGAGGCCCTGCTGCGCCTCACGCGCGACACGGTCACGTCGCGCGAGCAGTCGCTGACCCTGACCCGCGAGCGCTTTGACGGCGGCATCGCCAGCGAGCTGGATCTGCGCAGTGCCGAGTCCTCGCTGCAGGCCGCACGCGCGGCGCTGGCCCAGGCCCAACGCCAGCGCCAGCTCGACGAGAACGCACTGGTGCTGCTGCTCGGCAGCCCGCTGCCCGGCGACTTGCCGGCACCGACCGGCGACCTGAGCGACTTCGAGCCGCTGGCCGAGGTGCCGGCCGGCCTGCCCGCCGAGGTGCTGACGCGACGGCCCGACGTGCGCCAGGCCGAGTTCGCGCTCGCCGCGAACGACGCCAACATCGACGCCGCCCGCGCGGCCTTCTGGCCGCGCATCACGCTCACGGCCAGTGCCGGCACGGCCAGCAACCAGCTCTCGGGGCTGTTCGAGCGCTCGGCCTGGAGCTTCGCGCCGCAGCTGCTGCAGCCGCTGTTAGACGCCGGTCGCAACCGCGCCAACCTCGCCGCGGCGCGCGCCAGCCGCGACATCGCGCTGGCGCAGTACGAGAAGGCCATCCAGACCGCCTTCCGCGAGGTGGCCGACGGCCTGGCGGGCCGGGCGACACTGGCCGAGCAGCGCGCCGCGCTCGCCGCCCAGGTGGAGGCCGAGACGCGGCGCCTGAACGCGGCCGAACAGCGCTACGCCGCCGGCGTGTCCACGGCGCTGGACCGGCTTGACGCCCAGCGCTCGCTCTTCGCGGCGCAGCAAAGCCTCGTGCAGGTGCAGAGCCAGCGGGCGCAGAACCTCGTGACGCTCTACCGTGCGCTCGGCGGAGGCGGCTGAGCGATGCGCGCTGCGCCCCTCGCGCGGCTGCGGCCCTGCCCCCGCCACGTCAGCCCGCGCACGGGCTTGACAACGTTGTCTTGACCTCGCAACATCAACTGAAAGCGCTTTCAGACATGACTTCACGCTACCTCACCCGCCGCACCCTCGCCCATTCGCTGCTCGCTGCGGCCGGCCTCGCCGCCAGTCTCTCGGCCGCGGCCGCCGGCCCCCCGGCCATCTACGACGAAGGTGCCGACGCCAAGGCCGCCATCCAGGCCACGCTCGGCGAGGCCCAGAAGGCCAAGGTGCCCGTGCTCGTCGTCTTCGGTGCCAACTGGTGCGGTGACTGCCGCATGCTGGACGCGACCTTCAAGAACGGCCCCAGCGCCCCGCTGATCGCCAAGCACTTCAAGGTGGTGAAGGTGGACGTGGGCCGCTTCGACCGCAATGTCGACATCGCCGAGGGCTACCGCGTGCCGCTCAAGAAGGGCATCCCGGCCGTGGCCGTGCTGTCGCCCGAGGGCAAGCTGATCTATGCCACCGAAGGCGGCGAGCTGGCCGACGCCCGCAAGATGGGCGACCAGGGCGTGTACGACTTCTTCACCCGCATCACCGCCAAGGCGCAGTGATCTCCCTCGCCTCCGCGTCGCGCGCCGTCCGGGCGCAGTTCTTCGTGCTCGGTACGATGTTCGCCACCTGGGGCGTGCATGTGCCCACCGTGAAGGCCCACTACGGCCTGGGCGAGCAGGCGCTGGCGCTGGCGATGCTGGCCGGTGGCGTGGGGGCCCTGATGGCGCTGGCACAGGCGGGGCGCGTGGTGGGCCGCTGGGGGCCGGCGGCAGTGACGGGCTCGATGGGGCTGCTGTGCTGCGCCTCGATTGCCGCGCTGCTGGTGTGGCCGGTCTACGGCGCCTTGCTGGCGGTCATGCTGGTGTTCGGCATCAGCGGCAGCCTGATGGACGTGGCCATCAACACCGAGGCCACCGAGATCGAACACCAGAGTGGCCGCCCCTTGATGAGCGGCTTTCACGGCATGTTCAGCCTCGGCGGCATGGCCGGCGCGAGCCTGGGCAGTGCGGCACCGGCGCTCGGCCTGGGGCCGCAGGCGCACCTGCTGGTGGCGACCGGGCTGGGCGCCGTCGTGACGATCGCCGCGAGCCGCGCGATGTTGCCGGTGCCGGCGCACCCGGCCGAGGAGAAGCACCCGCTGAGCCTGCCGCGCGGGCCGCTGCTGCTGCTCGGCGTGCTGGCCGCGATGGGCCTGATCGCCGAAGGCGCGATGTACGACTGGAGCGTGCTCTTCATGAAGCAGGAGCGCGACAGCGCCGCCAGCACCTCCGCGCTGGCCTACGCGAGCTTCAGTGGCGCGATGGCTGCAGGCCGCTTCGGTGGCGACTGGGTGCGCGCGCGCCTGAGCGGCACCACGCTGATGCGCGCCAGCGGCGTGCTGGCCGCTGCGGGCATGGCACTCGCGCTGGCCGTGCCGTCGGCGAGCGTCGCGCTGATCGGCTTTGCGTGCGTGGGCCTGGGGCTGTCCAACGTCGTGCCGGTGCTGTTCAGCGCGGCGGCCAAGGTGCCGGGCATCTCGTCGGCGCATGGCATCGCGGCCGTGTCGGGCGTGGGCTACCTGGGCATGATGGCCGGTCCACCGCTGATCGGCCTGATCGCCGAACGTGCCTCGCTCGCCGCGGGGCTCACGGTCGTCGTCGTGTTCGCGGTGTTCATGGCCTTGACGGCACGCCGGGCGATGCCGCGGGCTTGACGGCCTGCAACTCGCGCGAGGCCACCCGCTGCGCGGCCTCCACCTCGGCCGGCGTGAGGCCCAGGTCTCGCCCGGCACGGCTTTGCGGGCCGAGGCTCGTCGGGTCACGCCCGGTCAGGCGGCCGAAGATCACCAGCGCCTCCAGGTAGCTGCCCCAGGGACCGAAGTGGTAGCTGTCCGGCCCCCACAGGTTGACCTTGCCGGCGTCGATGCCGTCGTAAGGATTGCGGTCGGCCACGCCCTCCTGCACGGCCCGCAGCGCAGCCTCGCCCACCGGCAACACGCCGGCCACGCAGGCGGCTTGCTGCGCGGCCTTGGCGTAGCCCGCGCGCAGGTCGTCGAGCATGGCTTCGAGGCTGCGGCCCGCCCATCGACCGCCAGGGGTCTGGTAGACCTGATCAGCGCGCGGCCAGGTCTGCAGCAGGTACACCCGCGCCTGCGGGTTGACCGCGTGCACCGCCGACTCCAGCGTGCTGGCTGCGCCCACCAGCGCGGCTGCATCGCCGGGCTGGTGCGGGTTCAACAGGCTGTGCTCCTGCAGGACCACCACGTCCCAGGGCTGCGCGGTGATGACGCCCCGCTTCTGGTCGAGGTGCGTGTGCAGCGTCTGCCCGCTCAGCAGTTCGCTGGACACGGCGACCTGCAGACCCGCCTCGTCGGCCAGTTGCTTGAAGACACCCGGCACACCGCCGTACTGGGTGCCATTGAGGTCCGTCACCCGCGCCGCGTTGTAGTGCAGCACCGGCGGTGCATGGCCATGCAGGAAGCTGTTGCCGACAAACAGGATGCGCTGCGGCGTGCCGCTCGATGGCGGGGGCTGAAGGCTGCGGTCGCAGGCCGCCGCCGCCAGGCCGGGCAGGAGGGCGAGCAGCAGGATCAGAGGTCGGGCGATCGTCATTCCAACAGTATGGCCGCGCCGTGTGAGCGGCAGGCGAAGCGCATGCTTCGATATGCAAATTACCGCGGATCGCATCGAGAGGGCCGCGACTACAGTCGGCCCTGCACGCATGGAGGACATGCCCATCACCCCCCGCCCCGCTCCCGTCAGCTTTCGCGAGGCCCTGCGCTTCTGGCTCAAGCTCGGCTTCATCAGCTTCGGCGGGCCGGCAGGCCAGATCGCGATCATGCATGCCGAGCTGGTCGAGCGTCGCCGCTGGATCAGCGAGCAGCGCTTCCTGCATGCGCTGAACTACTGCATGGTGCTGCCCGGCCCCGAGGCCCAGCAGCTCGCCACCTACATCGGCTGGCTGATGCACCGCACGGGCGGCGGGCTCGTGGCCGGCGCACTCTTCGTGCTGCCGTCGCTGGTGATCCTCATCGCGCTGTCATGGATCTACCTCGCCTTCGGCCACCTGGCCGTGGTGGCGGGCGTGTTCTACGGCCTCAAACCCGCGGTGACGGCGCTGGTCGTGCATGCCGCCCACCGCATCGGCACGCGCGCGCTGAAGCACGGCGGGCTGTGGGCAATGGCGGCGGCGGCCTTCCTCGCGATCACGCTGTTGGACGCGCCCTTCCCGCTGATCGTCGGGGTGGCCGGGCTGGCCGGCGTCATCGGAGGCCGGTGGGCGCCGCAGGTCTTCTCGGGCTCGGGCGGCCACGGCGCCGCCCGGCAGGCGCAGGCGCCGGCCCTCATCGACGAAGACACCCCCACGCCGCCGCACGCGCGCTTCACCCGCGCCCGGCTGGCCCGGGTCCTGGCGGTCGGCCTGGGCCTGTGGGCCGCGGCCATGGCCGTGCTGGTGGCCACGTCGGGCCTGCAAGGGGCGCTCGCGCAGATGGGCTGGTTCTTCACCAAGGCCGCCCTGCTCACCTTCGGCGGCGCCTATGCCGTGCTGCCCTACGTCTACCAGGGCGCCGTGGAGCATCACCACTGGCTGACCGGCGCGCAGATGATCGACGGCCTCGCACTGGGCGAGACGACGCCCGGGCCGCTGATCATGGTGGTGGCCTTCGTCGGCTTCGTCGGCGGCTGGACGAAGGCGCTGTTCGGCCCGGACGCGCTCTTCCTCGCCGGCGCGGCGGCGGCCGGCGTGGTGACCTTCTTCACCTTCCTGCCCTCGTTCGTCTTCATCCTCGCGGGCGGGCCCTTCATCGAGTCGACCCACGGGCAGCTCAAGTTCACCGCGCCGCTCACCGCCATCACGGCGGCAGTCGTGGGCGTGATCCTGAACCTGGCCGTGTTCTTCGCGCTGCACACGCTGTGGCCGCGCAGCTGGGCGGGCGGGCTGGATGCGGTGGCTGCCCTCATCGCGGTGGGCGCGGGCGTGGCGCTGTTCCGCTTCAAGCTCGGCGTGCTGCCGCTGCTCGGCGCCTGCGCCGGCCTCGGGCTCCTGGTGACCCTGCTGCGCGGCTGAGTCATGCTGGCGCACCTGCTGACCGCTGCCTGCCTCGCTGCGGCCCTCGTCTGCTACGGTCTGGGCCTGACCGGCGGCGGCGGCGCGCTGCTGCTGGCCGGCGGCGTCTGCGAAGGGGTGTTCTGGCTGCGCCTGCTGCGCCGGCCTCGGGGCTTCAAGCCGACGGACCACGCCGAGCCATGACCGGCCGGGCGGCATGCGCGCGGCCACTACACAAAGCTGGGGATGCGAGGCCCGCGGCTCCCCGCAACACTGCTTCTCTCCAGCCGCCCGCAGCGAGGACCCATGCCCAAGACCGCTGATCCGTCCCTCCTGGTCGACATGCTCTACCCGATCCAGATCGGGCACGGCAACCCACCGGCCGATCCCAGCAACGCCGAGTACGCGTGGCACCTGATCGCCGAAGGCGACTCGTGGTTCTCGCTCGGCGGCATTCCGTCGACGAACCTGTTGGCTGACCTGCGGCTGCCGCGCTGGACCCAGGTGTTCTCGGTGGCGCAGCCGGGCGACACCCTCAAGCACATGTCCGACATCGCCGCGAACCCCAACTTGACCCGGTACGTCGCCCAGAAGAACTTCGCCTACGCCTTCGATGGCCTGCTGCTCAGTGCGGGTGGCAACGACCTGATCGACGCGGCGGCCCGCCTGATCCTGAAGACACCTGCGCCGGGCCGGGATGCAGCCGATCCGTCCAGCTACATCGATGCCGATGCCCTGGGCACGGTGCTGGACGACATCGTCACCCAGGTGGGCAAGATCCACGCGCTGTGGAACTCCCAGACCAGCCTGAGCCAGGGCCGGCCCATCTTCATGCACACCTACGACTACGCCACGCCGCGCGACGCCCCGGCCTTGTTCCTCGGCGCCGCCAGACTTGCCGGCCCCTGGATCTACCCCGCTTTCGCGCACAGCGGCCTGCCGATCGGCCTGCAGCAGCGCATCACCGACACGCTCTTCGATGCGCTTGCCGACAGGCTGCTGAGCCTGGACGCCGCGTCCGGCAAGCCCCAGGCGCTGGCCAATGTGCACGTCGTCGACACCCGACACACCCTCGTGCGCGCCAACCCGACCGAGGTCGGCAACAGCAACGACTGGCTCAACGAGATCCATCCCAACGCCGGCGGCTACGCCAAAATCTCGGCGCGGCTTGCCGAGCGGGTCGCCCAGGTGCTGGCATGAACGGGCGGGGCGTGAGGTCACCGCAGGTGGCCACATCCGCCGCAATCCAGGCCTGTGGAGGGTCTGAACGTGCCGTCCAAATGCGAGGTCGGCGCGACGCCTAGGGCGCGCCCTTGCGGATTTCGGCCTCGAGCGCCGGCGAGGCAATCTCGCGGAGATCCCGGAACGCGCGGGTGAGCTGGTCGATGAGCCGACCGCTGGCCCCGTGGTCCTCGAAACAGGTTTTCCACTGCCGCACCTCGCCCCAGACCCGGCGCATGATGCCCACGGCCGTCGGGCGCTCGGGCACGAAAGCGGCGTAGTGGCTCAAGGCGTTGTCCAGGGTGGCGAGCTTGCCCTGCGCCCCCACGCCCAGGTGGAGCCGGCGCTCGCCGGCCAAGACGGGTCGCGGCACCACGTCGTAGAGGGGGCTGAGCATCCACCCACCCAACCGCGGGTCGCGCACGAAGCCGTGGTTGCGCAGGTGGTCGTCGTCATTGGTGACGAAGATGTTGAGCACCATGCGCGCCAACAGCTCCTCGGCATTGGCCCGGACGGCCGCGGGATGCACGTACTGGCGGATGGCACGGCCCACGTCGGCATACGCCTTGTCGGGCGACTCCAGCTCGCTGCAAGCGACCAGTGTGAGACCGCTGACGAACGGGAGCCGCCCCTCCACCCGACCGTCGCCGGGCCGGGTGTCGTGCAAGGCACCGTCCGGCAGGGGCTCGCCCGCAGGGACCCAGTAGCGGTCAAACCGCCGGATGAGCATGACCGGACGGCCACCCAGGTCGAGGTAGCGGACCTCGGGGACGGTCAGACCGCAGCGCCGGGCCAGCTCCAAGGTGCAGAGCTCGGCCCGCGCGACGTCGAAGGTGTCGCCCCTGGCCGGGAATTTGGCCAGCCAAAGGGCACCGTCGTCGTCGCGCACAGCGGCCTTGGGCCTCGCACCGCCTGCCGAAGGCCCGGCTGCCAGGAAGTGCTCCAGGTTCGCCGGCACGGGGGCGCCGTTCTCGACGGCCTCCGCCGCCTGCAGCACGTACTGCAGCGAGTGCATGTCGCTGGCGGACGGCGAATCGGGGCTCGTGCGCGTCTCCCGCACGTCCAGCGCACCCACGCGGTCGCCTCCGGCCTGCAGCAGGTACTGCACCTCCAGCAGGCTGTTGGCGGGCACGTTCAGCCGGGCCTCGATGACGCGCCGGCCCCAGGCGTCGGGCGCGGCGTCGCGGATGCCACCGAACTCACCCAGCCCGTTGACCGGGAAGAGCGCCTTGCCCTTGATGCCCTGACGGTCCCCGAAAGCCAGGCTCACCGGGTCCAGCTCGAAGGCCTCTTGTCGCTCCAGATACCCGGTGCCGTAGGCGAACTCGCTGGCGAGCTCGCGGCTCTGCACGTTGGCACCGTCGGTCTCCGTCAGACCCAGGATGCCGGAGGGCACGAACCGAGGCCTGGCAGCCGGGTCGAGGTGGCTGAAGACGTAGACCTCGGACTTCTTGCGCGCCATCAGAAGTCCAGACGCTCCAGCTCGGTCTTGCTCAAGGCACGGACACGCTGGGTGGTCTCGCGTGCGGCCAGCGCCTGCAGCGACGGGTCGTCCGCCTTCAGCAGCGACAGCAGGCTCACCCCCGGCGCAATCGCCTCCAAGTACCGCAGGATTTGCGCCTGGGTGCGGCTGAGGTCGCCCTTCTCCAGCAGCACGGCGGTCGAGCGCGAGAGGCCAGCCCGGGTGGCGGCGTCCGCCTGCCGAATCCGCCGGGCGATGCGCAGGCGTGCCAGCTTCTCACCGAGCTGGCGGGCCTCATCCAGCCGCTCAGGGGTCATCAGGGGGTGTTCGTTGCGTTTCATGCCTGCAATGCCAGCCTCAAACGGTTTAGAGACCGTGATTGCAAACATTTTTATGTGCAACCCAGAGCGCGTCAAGTCTGCAATCGCAGACATTAACGCATTGCGGTATGTGATTGGCGACATTCACGGCAGCGCCCTGCGCCCGGTGGATCGTGCAGAACAAGACCAGGCGGGCCATCGAGATCACCGGCGAGTTGGCCCAGTTGACCGAGCGGACCAACGCCCGGCCGCGCGAGCGCCTGAGCGCCTGGCTGATTCAGGATGACGACGGCAAGCCGCTCGGCACCTTCGCGCTACGGTCGCGCTTCGACAAGGCCCGCGCGCTGGCCGGCGTGGACTTCCAGTTTCGGGACATTCGCGCTAAGGCCGCGACCGACACCGGCGACCTGGCGCACTCGCAGAAGCTGCTGGGGCTGTTGGGGCATCGCAATCGAGAGATGACGAACCCGACCAAGCAGCATGAGATTCATGAGGGCCGGAAGCGCATCGACTTGACCTTCACTAACGAGGCAAGTCACGGGTTCTTCGCGTGGATTGCCCAGCACTATCCCGCCGCCCTGGTGTTCGTTGAATGCAAGAACTATGGGAATCCGCTGGCGCCAACCAGATTCAGCGACGCCGCAGCCTTTTGTAGGTGCGCCACCCCGATTGTAGAAAAGCCCCGGGCAGTGAAACTACGCGGGGCTTGCTCTAAGTGCTTGTCAACACTGCTGAATTTTGGTGGCCTGGGGCGGAATCGAACCACCGACACGCGGATTTTCAATCCGCTGCTCTACCAACTGAGCTACCAGGCCTTGTTCTGATCACTGATGGCCGTGGGGCCGCTCAGCGAAGTCCGCGACTATAGCACAGCATCCGATGCTGCCAAGCCGCGGCGGCCGGCCGGCTCAGCTGCCGCCGTGGCCGCGCTTGTTGCGGCTGAGGTCGACGCCGAGCTGCTTGAGCTTGCGGTAGAGGTGGGTGCGCTCCAGGCCGGTCTTCTCGGCGACGCGGGTCATCGAGCCGTTTTCCTTGGCGAGGTGGAACTCGAAGTAGCTCTTCTCGAAAGCGTCGCGCGCCTCGCGCAGCGGTCGGTCGAGCTCGAAGCTCTGCTCCGAGGCCAGCGTGTTGTTGGCCGGCAGATGATTGGACATCGCCAGGCTGTGGCTCGCGGCGACCGGCAGGCTGCCGGCCTCGGGCCGCGGGTAGCTGGGCAGGCCCGCCACGGCTGGCGCGGGGCGCGGCGGGGCGGTCTTCACCAGAGCCTGCTCGACCGCGCGCAGCAGCTTCTGCAGCGTGATGGGCTTTTCGAGGAAGGCGATGGCACCGAACTTGGTGGCTTCCACCGCCGTGTCGATGGTGCCGTGGCCGCTCATCATGATGACGGGCATCGTGAGCAGGCCGGCGCTGCCCCACTCCTTGAGGAGCGTGACGCCGTCGACGTCGGGCATCCAGATGTCGAGCAGCACGAGGTCGGGGCGCATGCGCTCGCGCACGGAACGCGCCTGGGTCGCGTTCTCGGCAAGCTCGATGGTGTGCCCCTCGTCGCTGAGGATTTCGGACAGCAGAGCGCGAATGCCCAGCTCGTCGTCGACAACAAGAATGGTGGCCATGAATCCTTAGGTCTTGGCGCCTGCCGCACCGGGCTCGGTGGCAGCGCTCAGATTCGAAAATGATAGCGAAACTTGCGCGCCGATCACGGGCGCGTCGTCGCCCGCTTCAGGGGGAGAACCCGCATCGGAAGCCGGATGCAGGTTGCGCAGCGTGATGCGGGCTCCGTGTTCGTCGGCAATTTTCTTGACGACGGCCAGGCCCAGGCCCGTGCCCTTGGCCTTGGTGGTGACGTAGGGCTCGAAGGCGCGCTTGAGCACCTTCTCGGCAAAACCGGGGCCGTTGTCCTTGATGACCAGGCGCACCGAGCGCGGTGCGCCGGCCTCGTTGAAGGTCAGCTGAGAGCGCACCGTCACGCGGCCGTCGGCTCGGTCGTGCACAGCGTCGAGCGCGTTCTGCACGAGGTTGTGGATGACCTGGCGCAACTGGCTCGCGTCGCCCTTGATGTGCGGCAGGCTGGGCGCGAGGTCAGCGGCGAGACGCCCCTTGTCCTGCGGCTCGGCGTAGAGGCTCAGCACCTCGTGGATGAGGGCGTTCAGGTCGAGGGCTTTCAGCTGGGCGGACGGCAGGCGGGCGTAGTCGCGGAACTCGTTGACGAGCTGCTTCATCGCCTGCACCTGGTTGACGATGGTGGCCACCGAGCGCACGAGCATCGCCTGGTCGGCGCCTTCGAGCTTGGCCTCGAGCTTGTGCTGCAGCCGCTCCGCCGAGAGCTGGATGGGCGTGAGCGGGTTCTTGATCTCGTGCGCGAGGCGCCGCGCCACTTCACTCCACGCGGCCGAGCGCTGGGCGGAGACGACCTCGGAGATGTCGTCGAACACCACCAGCCGCGCGCCCTGGGGCAGCGGGGCGCCGCGCACCAGCAGGGTCAGCGGGTTCTGCTTGGGGTCGAGCTGCAGCTCGAAGGATTCCTGCCAGAGCTCGCGGTCCATGTCGCGCTCGCCGTCGCTGCTGGCACTTTGCTCGAAGCGCTGGTCCAGCGACGCGGCGAACTCGGCCAGCCCGGGCACGTCGGCGAGCGGCTGGCCGACGAAGGCCGACAGCGGCAGGCGCAGGATGCGCGTGGCGCCGGGGTTGACGGTCTCCAGCGCTCCGTCGGCGTCGAACACGAGCACGCCGGCGGTGAGGTTGTCCAGGATGGTCTGCAGGTGGGTGCGGGCGGCGTCGAGCTCGGCCACGGTGCGCGAGACCTGGGCGCGGGCATCGGCGAGCTGGCCGGTCATGTCGGCAAATGAGCGCGTCAGGCCGCCGAGTTCGTCGCGCGAGGCCAGCACCGGGCGCACGGAGAGGTCGCCCGCGGCCACGTGGCGCACGCCGTCGGCCAGCAGCAGCAGCGGCCGCGCGAGCTGGTTGCCCAGCGTGACGGCGAGCAGCAGGGCGGCAAAGGTGGCGAGGATGAGCACGAGGGTGAGCGTGCCGAGGTACATGCGCCGCAGGCCGACCCGCTCCAGCGAGCGCTGCTGGTACTCGCTGTTGGCGGCCTGCACCGCCAGCGCATTGCTCAGCACGCCGGGCGCGATGCGCTGGATGACCATCAGGTAGCGCTCGCCCAGGCCCAGGCGCAGCTCGGTGTTGGGCAGCAGGGCCAGCGTGCGGATCTGGGCGCCCCCCTGCAGCGCGGTGGTCTCGTCGTCCAGGCCTTCGAGCTGGCTGGCCGTGATGCCGCCGCGGGCGCGGGTGAGCATGCTGCTGCTGGGCCGGTCGGGCGTGAGCTGGCGCGTGTCGCCTCCGCTTTCCATCAGGATCTGGCCGTTGCCGCCCACCAGCGCCACGGTGCGGGCACCGAGCTTGTCGCGCAGGCGCTCCAGCGCGAGGAGCTGCGGTGTGCTGGTGTCGGCAAGCTGGTCGGCGGCGTCGCGGGTCTTGGTGGCGAGGTCGGCCACCGCCGCGTCGAGAGTGCCGCGGCCGAGGTTCAGGCCCGCCTCCAGGGCGCTGGCGAGCTTGACGTCGAACCAGGTCTCGATGCTGCGGTTCACGAACTGGTAGGACACCGCGTAGATGAGCAGCCCCGGCACCACGCCAACCAACGCAAAGATGGCCGCCAGCTTGAACAGCAGCCGGCTGCCGAAGCGGCCCTGGCGCACGCGCACGGCCAGGCGCACGGCAGCCGTCAGGATGACCAGCGTGAGCACGGCCGCCACGCCGACGTTGACCCAGTAGAGCCAGTGGTAGTGCCGTTCGAAGAAACCGCGCTCGGAGGTCGTGCCCACCGACAGCAGGAAACCGAGCACGCCGACCACACCCGTCAGGGTCACCAGCGTGATGACCCAGCCCCAGCGCGCCGCCTTGGTCATTGCAGGCTGAAGTCCGACGCGAAGTTGCGCTTCTGCTCGATGCTCAGCGCAAAGCCTGTCTGCAGACCAATCTGCATCGGGCGCGGCAGCTGGCTGACGTCGAGCTTGTAGCTGAACTCCAGGTAGTAGCTACCGCTGTCCTGGATGTCCTTGGGCTCGGCAATGCGCCAGGCGCTCTGGCCGCGCAGCATGGTCAGCGCCTCGTCCAGCGTGGCGAAGCTCTGGTGCAGGCCGCCGGTGGAGACGCGGTACTGCCGCAGCAGCGCATACCACTCCAGCCGCCACACGCGCTCCGTGCGGGCCACACGGGCGTCCCGCCAGTACCAGCGGTTGCGCAGCACGGTCACCTCGGCCACGAAGTACAGCGGCACGCCCTTGTGCAGGGCGTCGTCGGCCGCGCGGCTGAGTTCGAAGCGGGTGGTGAAACTCAGCTCCAGCCCGTCGTCGGCCTTGCGGGTCGACAGCAGCGCCAGCTCGATGCCCTCCGCCCGCGCCCCGCCCGGGATCAGGGCGAGCAGCGCGGCAAAGAAGGCAGCAATGGCGAAGCGGGCGAACAAGTCAGGAGCGAGTCAACAAGCCGTAGAAGAAGCCGTCCAGGGGCGGCGCCGGTGGCTGGGCATTGTCAGCCAGGGGGAGCAGGTGCCCCGTGAACCCGGGCACGGCGTAGGACTTCGCATCGGGCTGGCGTTGCAAAAACGCGTCGAGCTGGGCCTGACCTTCGGCACGGAAGACCGAGCAGGTGGCATACACCAGCCGCCCGCCCGGGGCCAGCAGCGGCCACAGCGCGTCCAGCAGTTCGGCCTGCACCTGGGCCAGCGCGGTGATGTCGTCCGGCCGGCGCAGCCAGCGCACGTCCGGGTGGCGGCGCACGATGCCCGAGGCGCTGCAGGGCGCGTCGAGCAGGATGGCGTCGAAGGGCTGGCCGTCCCACCAGGTGGCAGTCTGGCGGGCGTCGGCGGCCTTGAGCGTGGCGCTCTGGCCGAGGCGCTGCAGGTTGTCCTGCACACGGGCCAGGCGCTGGGCGTCAGCGTCCAGCGCCGTGAGCTGCAGGTCAGGCTGCAGCTCCAGCAGGTGGGCCGTCTTGCCGCCCGGGGCAGCGCAGGCGTCCAGCACGCGCGCGCCGGGGCGCAGGCCGGCGCCGACCACCAGCGGCGCGGCCAGCTGCGCCGCAGCGTCCTGCACCGACACCAGGCCTTCGGCAAACCCCGGCAAGGCGGAGACGGGCACGGGCTTGTCCAGCAGAACCGCCTGGGGCGCGGGCCCGCCCAGCGCGCGCGCCGCAATGCCGAGCGACGCCAGGCGCTGGACGTAGTCCGCCGCGCTGCTGCGCCGGGCGTGCACGCGCAGCGTCATCGGCGGGGCGCGGTTGTTGGCGGCCAGCAAGGCCTGCCACTGGGCAGGCCAGTCCTGCTTGAGCTTTTCGACCCACCAGGCCGGGTGGTTGAAGGCGCCCAGCGGGCTGCGCAGCGCAGCGGCCACCAGCGCGTCTCGCTCGCGCAGGAAGCGGCGCAGCACGGCATTGACGAAGTTGGCGCTGGCCGGTGCGCGCTGCTTGGCGGCGTGGACGGCCTGGTCGACGAGGGTGTGGTCGGTGTAGGCCGGGGGCTGGTCGGGGTCCGGCCAGAGCAGGGCCAGGGCGACGAGCAGCAGGCCGTCCACGCGCGGCGGCGGCGCCTTGGGGGCGAGTTGCTGGCGTGTGGCTTCGGCGCTGCCGAGGCGCCGCAGCGCGGCGAAGGCCAGGGCCTGCGTGCCAGGGCGCAGATCGGCCGGCACCCGGGCAAGCAGGTCGGTGAGGGAGCGGCCCTCACGCACGCCCTGCACGGCGTCCGCCGCCTGGGACAGCAAGCGGTGCAGCGGTGCGGACTGGGGGCTTTGTGACATGGGGGCAGTGTAGAAGTGCCACTCACCGCACAATCAGGCGCATGAACGCCCCCGCCTCCGACGCGCCGGTCTCCGAGCGCATCCGCTACCGCCTGGTGTCCGCCGGCTGCCGCCACCACGCGAATGACAACATCGCCGCCTTCATCGAGCCGGGCGAACTGGACGCGCTGCAGGCCGAGGTGCAGACCAAGATGCAGGAGGTGCTCCGAAGCCTCGTCATCGACACCGACAGCGACCACAACACCCAGGAAACCGCCAAGCGCGTGGCCAAGATGTTCCTGCGCGAGGTGTTCGCCGGCCGTTACGCGGCTGCACCATCGGTCACCGAGTTCCCCAACGTCAGCCGGCTCAACGAGCTGATGATCGTGGGCCCGATCACCGTGCGCAGCGCCTGCTCGCACCACCTGTGCCCGATCATGGGCAAGGTCTGGATCGGCCTGCTGCCCAACGAGCACTCGAACCTGATCGGCCTGTCCAAGTACGCGCGGCTGTGTGACTGGATCATGAGCCGCCCGCAGATCCAGGAAGAAGCCGTCACGATGCTGGCCAACGAATTGCAGGAACGCGTGCAGCCCGACGGCCTGGCCCTCGTGATGGAGGCCGACCACTTCTGCATGCACTGGCGGGGCGTGAAGGACAGCGAGTCCAAGATGACCAACAGCGTGATGCGGGGCGCGTTCCTGAAGGATGCGAACCTGCGGCGCGAATTCCTGTCCCTGATTGCCAAAGGCTGAACCATGCTCGTCCGACTCATGTACGCCAGCCGCGCGACCTCCACGGCGGCCGATGCCGACCTCGCCGCCATCCTGAAGATCTCCCGCGAGCACAACCCGCCCGAAGGCATCACCGGCCTGCTGTGCTTCACCGACGGCGTCTACGTGCAGGTGCTGGAAGGCGGCCGCGACGCGGTCAATGCCCGCTACAAGCACATCGTCAGCGACCGCCGCCACCGCGACGTCATCCTGCTGGCCTACGAGGAGATCACGGAGCGCGGCTTCCCCGGCTGGACGATGGGCCAGGTCAACCTGCACCGCCTGAACCCGGCGCTGGTGCTGAAGTACTCCGAGACCGGCAAGCTCGACCCCTACACGATGAGCGGCTCCGCGATGGCCGCGCTGTTCCAGGAGATGTGCGCCTCCGGCGCGATCGCGGTCAGCTGAAGCCGGCCGCGCGCCTCACGGCAGCAGCCCGGCCACGTCGTCCCAGGCTTCGGGCGCGATGCGCCCGACGTGCCGCGCCGCCACCTCGCCGCGGCTGTCGAGCACCAACGTGACGGGCACGCTCGACGGCACCGTCAGGCCACCACCCAGCCGCTGCTCTCCGGCCCACAGGAAGGGCGTGTCCACCGCGGCCTTGTCCACCTGGCGCAGCGTGGCCAGGTAAGCCCTGGCGGCCTGGCGGTCGCGGTCGGTGTTGATCAGCACCAGCGTGAAGGGCTTGGCCCGCCAGCCCGCCGCATTGGCGCGCAGCTCGGGCATCCGCTGCACGCAGGGCACGCAGTCGGTGTTCCAGAAGAACAGCATCACCACGCGACCCCGCAGGGCCTGCAGGTCGAATCTGCCGCCGTCCAGCGTCGGCCCGCTGAGTTGCGGCAGCGCGGCATGGGCCGGGGCCGAGACGGCCAGCAGGGCAGCGACGGCGAAGAGCAAAGCGGGCAGGAAGCGCATGCCCGCGCAGTCGGCCGGACCCGGCCAGGCCTTACACCGCGCCGGCAGGAGCCGTCACAGCGAGCGCGCTTCCTTGAAGCCGTAGAGGTTGGCCAGCACCCGCGTCGGGAACTGGTTCAGCGCCTCGTTGTACTGGCCGACGGCCTGGTTGAACACCTGGCGGGCGAAGGCCCGCTGACGTTCAATGAGCTTCAGTTCGCTCACCAGCGCGTCGATGTCGGTCTCGCTGCGCAGCGCAGCCTGGTGGTCCAGCAACGACAGCAGGCGGGTCAGCGCGGCGGCATGCAGCGCACTGGCCACCGCCAGGCTGCCGACCGGATCCGGCGCCCAGGGCCGGGAGCGCGAGGCCTGCGCGGCAGCCAGGGACTCGGCCTGGGCGCTGGCCAGGGCGTCGAAGGTGGCCTGCTCACTCGGCAGGCGCGGCGCCACGGCAGCCAGCAGCTTGTCGCAGGCCTCGGTGCGCGCCTTCAGGTGCGTGTCGAGCTGCGCGAAGGCGTCCCCGATCGCGTTGCGCAAGGACATCAGCCGGTTGTAGGCCCCGACGCCCCAGAAGAACAGCAGCGCGCCGGTGCCGACGCCGACCCATTGCCAGGCCGTCATGCCGCCTGCCGGTAGGCCAAAAACCCCTTGGCCCGCAGTTCGCACGCCGGGCAGTGGCCGCAGCCATGCCCCCAGGCATGCAGCGCGCCGCGCTCGCCGAGGTAGCAGGTGTGGGTGTCCTCGACGATGAGCTTCACGAGCGCCTCACCGCCCAGGCGCTCGGCCAGGCGCCAGGTGTCGGCCTTGTCGATGAACATCAGCGGTGTGTCCAGCGTCATCGGCGCGTCCAGGCCCAGGCTCAGCGCGACCTGCAGGGCCTTCATGGTGTTGTCGCGGCAGTCCGGGTAGCCGGAGAAGTCGGTCTCGCACATGCCGCCGACCAGCACTGACGCACCGCGCCGGTAGGCCAGCGTGGCGGCAAAGGTCAGGAAGAGCAGGTTGCGCCCGGGCACGAAGGTGTTCGGCAGGCCGTTGGCCTGCAGCTCGATGGCGCGCTCGCTGGTCAGCGCGGTGTCACTGATCTGGCCGAGCAGGGAGAGGTCCAGCAGGTGGTCGGCACCGAGCCGGGCAGCCCACGCCGGGAACTGCGCGGCGATGCGCTCGCGCACCGTGGTGCGGCAGCTCAGCTCGACACGGTGGCGCTGGCCGTAGTCAAAGGCCAGCGTTTCGACCTCGGCGTAGCGGTCCAGCGCCCAGGCCAGGCAGGTGGTGGAGTCCTGGCCGCCGGAGAAAAGGACGAGGGCTTTGCGGGGGTCGGTCATGCCCGAGATGCTACCGTCGTCGCCCGCACGACAGCGCTGCAAGGCCTCAGACCTGCAGCTTGAGCTCCTTGGTGAGCTGGTCGAACTGGGCGAGGAACTCGCGCTGCTGCAGCGCCTTCGGGAAGGCCAGGTGAAGGGGGTCGCGCGCCAGCGGCACGGGCAGCAGCTCGAACTTGTCGCGGTGCTCCTTCAGCTCGGCATGGCTCGCCACCTGGAACTCGAAACCGCGCTCCCCGTTGCCGATGAAGGCTGCATCCAGCCGCCCGGCGAGCAGCTTGCGCAGGCGGCTGACCTGACCGATGTCGCGGTCCACCGTGAACAGGCCGTCCCGGATGGCGGCGTCCACCCGCTCGCCGTAGCTCGCACCCGACACGCCGCCGATGCGCCGCCCGCGCAGGTCGGCCAGGTCCTTGAACGGGAAGCCGCGCCCCTTCAGCACGACCACCCGGATGTCGTCGTTGTAGATGGGGCGGGAGAAGTCGAACAGGGCCTCGCGCTCCTGGTTGCGCGACACGCCGATCAGGCCGCCCTGCTCGCGCAGTGCCATCACGTAGGCGCGCTTCCAGGGCATCAGCTGCACGTCGAAGCGCACCTGCAGGCGGGGTTCGACCCGCTCCAGCACGTCCACGAGGAAGCCCTGCGGGCGCCCCTGCGCGAGATGGATGACGGGCGGGTAGCTGTCGTCGCCGAAGATCACGAGCGGGCGACTGTCTTGCGCGGCGGCCCGCACCGACCAGGCTGCCGCCACGATGCCCGCGAGCCAATGCCGCCGGGCCAGGCCCCCCGCCACCCCGGGCTGACGCGCTGCTGTGACCATCGACGCCTCCTCACAAATGATCGCCGACCCGCACATCTTGGCGCGCCGGCTGCGGTGGCGTCAACGTGCCGGGGCGCGCTCGCTCAGCCGCGCACCTCGCCCTGGCCGAGCACCACCCACTTCATCGACGTGAGACCTTCCAGCCCGACCGGGCCGCGGGCGTGGAACTTGTCGGTGGAGATGCCGATCTCGGCACCCAGGCCGTACTCGAAGCCGTCGGCAAAGCGCGTGCTGGCGTTCACCATCACGCTGGCCGAGTCGACCTCGCGCAGGAAGCGCATCGCGTTCGGGTGGTTCGTCGTGAGGATGGCGTCGGTGTGGTGCGAGCCGTAGCGGTTGATGTGGGCGATGGCCTCGTCCAGCGAATCGACCACCTTGATGCTGATGATGGGCGCGAGGTATTCGGTCGACCAGTCGTCCTCGCTCGCCGGCACGGCGCCGGGCACGAAGGCCAGCGTGCGCGGGCAGCCGCGCATCTCCACGCCCTTGGCGCGGAACACCTCGGCGATGCGCGGCAGGAAGGCGCGGGCCTGCGCCGCATGCACCAGCAGCGACTCGGTGGCGTTGCAGGGGCTGTACTTCTGGGTCTTGGCGTTGTCGACGACCCTGACGGCCAGGTCGAGGTCCACGGCCTCGTCGACATAGCTGTGGCAGTTGCCGTCCAGGTGCTTGATGACCGGCACCCGGGCTTCGGCGCTGATGCGCTCGATCAGCCCCTTGCCACCACGCGGGATGATGACGTCGACCCACTGCGGCGCCGCGATCAGCAGGCCGACGGCCGCGCGGTCGGTAGTGTTGACGAGCTGCACCGCCGTGGGCGGCAGGCCGGCTTCGGCCAGCGAGGCGGCCACCAGCTCGGCCAGCGCGAGGTTGGAGTGGAGGGCCTCGGAGCCGCCGCGCAGGATGCAGGCGTTGCCGCTCTTGATGGCGAGCGACGCCGCCTCGATGGTCACGTTCGGGCGGCTCTCGTAGATCATGCCGAACACGCCCAGCGGCACGCGCATCTGGCCCACGCTGATGCCGGTCGGCCGACGCTTCACGCCGGTGATCTCGCCGACCGGGTCGGGCATGGCGGCGATCTGCTCGCAGCCTTCGGCGACGGTGGCGAGCGTCTTCGCATCGAGCTTCAGGCGGTCGCGCAGCGGACCGCTGAGCTCGGCGGCACGGGCCAGGTCGCGCGCATTGGCCTCGGCCAGCGCGGGGCCGGCCTCGCGCAGGCGACGGGCCAGGGCCAGCAGCGCGGTGTTCTTGGCGGCCGTGGAGGCGGCGGCCATCTGCGTGGCGGCGGCGCGGGCGGCGCGGCCGAGGTCATCCATGTAGGCAGCGAGAGACATGCCGGGATTTTCGTCGCTGCCGCCCGGCCGCGCTTCGCAGCCGGCACAAGACCGCTTCTTCCCAGCCGTAGCGTGGGGCTCAATCCAGCGTGTTGCGCAGCTCGATCAGGCGCCGTCGCTCCAGGTGCAGCTCGCGCAACTGCGGCTCGAAGGCCGCCTCGAAGCGCCGCTTCAACTCGCCTCGCGCGGCCAGGAGCTGCAGCGCCGACTCCAGCGCGGCGGCAGCCGGCTCGCGGTGGGCACCCAGGAACACGTAGTTGCCGGCGTCATAGCGCAAGGCCAGGTCGGGCACGATGGTCACGCCACGCGGCGCGAGGTTGGCCAGTTCGTCCGTGACCTCCATCGCCGAGCGAGGAAAGTAGTCGATGTGACGGCGCTGCAGCATCTCGTAGAGCGTGGGCATGTCGGCAGCCGTCTGCACGAGATAGCCGTTGTCACGCAGGATGGCCACATCCGGCCAATGCAGTCCCTGGCCGGCCCGGCGCCTTTGAACGACGGCCACATCCAGGTCTGCCGGCCAGCGGGCGAGGTCGTCGGCACGCACCACCAGCACACGCCAGCCGAGCAGGCCCTGGTCGAGGCGCACATTGACGCGGCGCAGTTCGCGCTGGCGCTGAGAGCTGGACATGCCCCACATCAGGTCCAGGCTGCCGGTCGGGCTGGCGACCTCGAGTTCCACGCGCCGCTGGGTCATGCGCGCCGCGGCCACGGCCTGGAAGCGCAGGCCCGGGTTGGCCTCTTCGGCAGCCCGGCGCAGCAGGGCGAGCAGGTACAGCCCGAAGCGGTCGTGCGCGAGCGGCGCGATCAGCCGCAGGACCTCGCCCCGCACCTGCGCATCGCCAGGCCCAGGCACTGCCAGGCTCAGCAGCAGGGGCAGGAGATCTCGGCGTGTCCCGGGCAGGCGCATCGGTCGCGAGGGCAGAGCGCCCCGCGGAGCGCGATGCCCGGATGCTAGCGGCGATTGCCGCGCGAGCCTCAGGGCTTGGGTTGGCCCTCAGCGTTGCGCTCCTCAGCCTCGCGGCCGATGGCCTTGAGCTGCGGCAGCACCTTCGCCTTGTCGCCCACGGCCACGACGATGAGCTGCGCCGGATCCAGATGATCGCGCGCCGCCTTCAGCGCCGAGGCCGCCGTGACGGCCGCGTAGCGACCCGGCAGCGCCGTGATCGTCCCGAGCGGCTGGCCGTTCGACCAGTTGCCGGCATAACCCGCCACGACGGCGGCATTGGTGTCGAACAGTCCCGGCAGGGACAGCAGCTGCGCATTGCGCACACGCTGCAGCTCGGCCGGGCCCATGGGCTTGGCGCGCATGCCCTGAATTTCCTTCCACATGTCAGCCAGCGCCGCCCCCGTGACGTCGGTGCGCACGCTGCCGCGAATGCTGAACTGGCCCCGCTCGCGGCCCATGCCGTAACCGGAGGAGATGCCGTAGGTGTAGCCCTTGACCTCGCGCAACTGGTTGTTGATCCGCGACGTGAAGAGGCCGCCCAGGGCCGCGTTCATGACCTTGATGGAGGCGGCATCGGGCACGCCGGCGACCGGCCCCGGCGCCACGACGGCCAGGGCCGTCTGCGATGCGCCCGGCTGGTCCACGATGACCGTTCGGGCGGCCACCGGCCGGGCCGGCGGCAGGGGCTGCGCGGGCGCGGCCTCACCGGCAGCCTGCCAGGTGCCGAACAGCGGCTCGACCAGCGCGCGCAATTCGGCCTCGGTCAGGTCACCCGCCACGACGAGGGCCGAGCGCTCCGGGCGGTAGCGGCTTTGCCAGAAACCGCGCAGCGCCGCTGCATCGATGGCCTTCAGGCTGGCCTCGGTGCCGAGCGATGCCGCAGCGAGTGGGTGTCCCTCGCCGAACAACACGCGGCTGGCCACGACGCTGGCCAGTTGGTCGGGCTGTTCGCGCGTCTGCGCGAGTGCTGCGAGCAGCTGGGCCCGCTTGCGCTCGACTTCGTCCGCGGCAAAGGCCGGGTTCCGGACGACGTCGGCCATCAGCGCCAGGCCCTCACCGGCGCTGGCTTTCAGACCGGAGAAGTCCAGCTGGGACTCTTCGGCACCCGCGTGGGCCTGCAGGGTGGCGCCCAGGCCCGCCAGCGCGTCGGCCACCTGCTGGGCACTGCGCGTTGCCGTGCCCTCGGGCAGCATGGCGGCGACGAAGGTCGCGAGACCCGGTCGATCGGCTGGGTTGGCCCCCTGGCCGGCACGCACGACGAGGCTGGCGCTGACGAGCGGCAGGCCCGGCTTGGGCGAATGGATGACGGTGAGCCCATTGGCCAAGGTGAAGCTCTGCGCGGCGGGCAGCGTCAGCGGCTTGGCCTTGGCGGCCGCAGGCGGCTTGTTGCGCCAGGGCTCCGCGCCGTTCAGCGACTCACGCTCGCTGCGCGCCGCCTGGGTGGGCATCGGCGGTGTGGGCACCTCGGCGGCCAGCACCTTCTCGCCCGGCACCGCATGCACGACGACGCGGCGGTCCTTCTGCAGCCAGCGCGCGACGGTGGCACTGACCGCGGCGGGCGTCGTGACGGCATACCGCGCCAGGTCCTGGGTCACGAAACCCGGGTCGCCCGCCATCTGGTTGTAGTGGTTGACGAGGTCGGCGAGCGTCGTGACCTTTTCCATGCGCTGCAGGAGCTGCGTCTGGATGGCTGCACGGGCTTGAGCCAGCTCGGCGTCGGTCGGCGGCGACACGGCCAGGCGCGACACCTCGGCATCGACCAGGCGTTCGATCTCGTCCAGCGAGGCCCCGGGCCGGGCGACGATCTCGATGTTGAAGACCGAGCTGAGCGACTGCGAAGCCTGCGACACCTCCACGCTCTGGGCGAGCTGCTTGTCGCGCACCAGCAGGCCGTAGAGCCGGCTGGCACGGCCGCCGCCGAGCACATGGGCGGCCACGTCCAGCTCGGCATCGCCCTGGGCGAACATCGCCGGCGTGTGCCAGGCCAGGTTCAGGCGGCTGAGCTCGATGCGGTCGGTCACGACGAGGCGGCGCTCCTGCGTGATCTCGGGCATCGCGACCTTCACCTCGGGTGGTTTCGGCCCGGCCTTGAGGCTGCCGAAGTACTTCTGCACCAAGGCCTTGGCCTCGCGGGGGTCGAAGTCGCCGGCGAGCACCAGCGTGGCATTGTTGGGCCGGTAATAGGTGCGGGCGAAGGCCTTCACGTCGGCGAGCTGGATGCTCTGGATGTCGGCATGCGAGCCGATGACCGCCGCGCGGTAGGGGTGACCCTCCGGGTAGAGCGCCTGGAAGAGCGCCTCCTCCACGATGCCGTAGGGCCGGTTCTCGAAGCTCTGGCGGCGCTCGTTGCGCACGACATCCTGCTGGTTGGCCAGGGCCACCGAGTCGACCTCGTCGATCATCCAGCCGAGCATGTCCGACTTCAGCCACAGGCCGAGGGCCAGTTGGTTGGAGGGCAGCGTGAAGAAGTAGTTGGTGCGGTCGAAGTTGGTGGAGCCATTGCTGTCGGTACCGCCGGCTGCATCGATGAACTTGTCGAACTCGCCGCGCGGCACGTGACGGCTGCCCGCGAACATCAGGTGCTCGAACAGGTGTGCAAAGCCGGTCTGGCCGCGGGACTCATTGCGCGGCCCGGCATGGACCCAAAGGTTGAAAGCCACCAGCGGCAGCCGGCGGTCCTCCACGAGGATGACCTCGAAACCGTTGGGCAGCGTGAATTTCTCGTGGCGCACGGCGATCCGCCCGGCATCCGCCATGACGGCGCCGGCTGGTGCAGCCGCCGGCTGGGCAGCGGCAGGCAGCGACAGGGACAGGGCGCCAGCCAGCGACAGCAGGGCGACCAGGCGACGGGGAGTGGGAGCGTTCATCGGGCGGGGGTCCTCGGCATCAAGGCCTCGATTGGGCATCGGGGGTTCGGGCAACAGAAGTGTCGGGAGTCATCGTTCACCACGGCGACAGGCGTGCCAGCAGCGCCAGCCACACGGGCGCCGTGGCCACATACAGCACCGTCGAGAACACGGTGGCCGCCGTGACCTCGGCTTCCAGCGCACGATACCGCTGCGCGAAGATCAAGGCGTTGGAGCCGGTCGGCAGCGCGGCGATCATGACGATCACTGCCAGCGGCAGGCCGCGCAGGCCGAGCAGTTCGTGGCCCACGGCCAGCACGATGGCGGGCATCAGCACGAGCTTGGCGACCACCAGGCCGGCCAGGCCGCGCCAGGTGCGCGGCCAGCCGTAGTAGGCCAGCGACATGCCGATCAGCGTCAGGCACAGCGGCACGACGGCCGTGCCCAGCGTCTGCAGCGCTTCGTCGGCCACCGCGGGCAGAGGCCAGCCGGTGGCTTGCCAGGCCAGGCCCGCCAGCACCGGCAGCACGACCGGGTGGATCACCGTGTTGCGCACCGTCTGCCGCAACGTGGCCGCGAGGCTGCCGCCGCGCCGCTCCCGCGCCAGGTCGAGCTCCACCACGGCGGTCAGCATCGTCAGGATGGCCAGCGCATGCAGGCTCACGACGGCGATGTGCAGGGCCAGCCCCTTCTCGCCGAACACGCCCGCAGCCACCGGCAGGCCCACCTGCAGGGTGTTGCCAAAGCCGGCCGTGATGGCCTTGATGCTGGGCGCCACCACGGGCGCGCCCGGCTGCGCGCGGCGGCGGTGGAACAGGTACAGGGCCGCGATCATTAGCAGCACCGGCACGAAGAACGCCAGCAGGAAAGCCCAGGGCAGCGTGGCCGTGTCCAGCCGTGCCGTGGTGCGGAACAGCAGCGCCGGCACGAAGATGTAGAACGCCGCATTGGCCAGCACCCGCGCGGGGTCCGTGTCGCTGCCCGCCGGCCCGCCGCCCAGCCAGCGCATGCGGCCGACGGCCCAGCCGATGGCGACGGCGACAAGGATGGCGACCAGCTTCGCGGCAATGGCCCAGGTCATCTGCTACAGCCTGGCAAGGCAAGGCACAGCCGAACACAGCCACACAGAGGCACAGAGAGGCCCGGCTTCATCGGGATCTCGTCATGCATCTCGACGTCTCTGTGTCTCTGTGCCTCTGTGGCTGTGTTCATGAAACCCACGCCTCAGCCGATCCTCACACCAACGGCAGGTTCAGCTCGAAGGTGAAGGTGCTGCCCTGCCCCGCCGTGCTGTGCACGAGGATCTGGCTGCCCATCAGGCGCACGAGCTGCTGGCTGATCGACAGGCCCAGGCCCGTGCCGCCGAGGTGGCGGGACGCGTCGGACACCTGCTCGAAGGCCTGGAAAAGCCGCGACTGCTGGGCGGGCGTCATGCCGATGCCGGTGTCGGCCACCTCCACCCGCAGCCGCACTTCGCCGGGGTGCTGCTCGACGATGTGGGCCCGCAGCCTGACCGCGCCGGTGTCGGTGAACTTCACGGCGTTGGACAGCAGGTTGAGCAGCACCTGGCGCAGGCGCTGGCCGTCGATCATGACCTGCGAGGGCAGCGCGGCGTCCACGTCCAGGCTGTAGGCCAGGCCCTTCTGCTCGGCGCGCAGGCGCACGCTGTCGCTGGCCATGTCCAGCAAGGCACGCAGGTCGACGGCCGTGGGCTTGAGGCTCACCTTGCCGGCCTCGATGCTGGCCATGTCGAGCACGTCGTTGATCAGCTCCAGCAGGTGCTGGCCGGAGTCGCGCATCAGCTGCAGCTTGGCCTGCGGACCGGCGGGGATGCCGCCGTCCATCTGCAGCAGCTGCGTGAAGCCGAGGATGGCGTTGAGCGGCGTGCGGAACTCATGGCTCATCGTGGCGAGGAAGCGGCCCTTGGCCTGGTTGGCGGCCTCGGCGCGCAGCTTGGCCTCGCGCAGCTCGGCGGTGCGCTCGGCCACCAGCTCTTCGAGGTGGTCGCGGTGGCGGGTCAGTTCGGCCTCGGCCTGACGGCGCAGCGAGATGTCGCTGACCATGCCTTCGATGCGGCGCTGTCCGCCCTCGCCCTCCACCCAGTGCGCACTCAGCTCCACCCACACCGGCCGGCCGCCGGCGCCCTGCAGCTGCAGCTGGGCCTGCTGGATGCGGCCCTGCTCGGCCATCACCGCCACGATGCGGCGGAACTCCTCGCGGTCGATGCCCGAAACGTCCCGCAGCCGCTGGCCCACCGGGCTTTGCGAGCCCAGGCCGAGCATCAGCGTGAACGCGCGGTTCATGCTGAGCACGCGCCCGTCGGCGTCGGCCTGGAAGATGCCTTCGGTCGCGTTCTCGAAGAGGCTGCGGTAGCGCGCCTCGCTGACGCGCAGGCCTTCGGAGCTCAGCTGCACCTGGTCGGCCGCGCTGCGCAGCTTCAGGCTCATCGCATTGAAGCGCATCGTCAGCTCGCCGATCTCGTCGCCACGCTCGACGGTCTCCTGCGCGCCGAGGTCGCCCTTGGCCACGCGCTGGGCCAGCGCCCCGAGCCGCGCCACCGGCCGGCGCACGAGGAAGTGCACGAGCAGCCAGCTCGCGATGACGATGCCCACCTCGACCACGGCGAGCAGTTGCACGACGAAGAGCCGCGTGCGACGGATCTGCTCGTCGACGAGATCCCGCGTGAACACGAGGGCTGCCGTGCCCACCTGCGTGCCCGGCGCATCGGCCGCGGGCTGGTAGGTGATCGGGAACTCGCGACGCAGCGGTCCGTTGGCCGTGGTCTCGCGCGAGCGGTGCGCCTGCCCGCCCCGCAGGCCCAGGCCGCTCAGCTCGATGGCATGCACCTCGGGGTCGGCCATGACGGCGTCCAGCAGGTTCTCGATCGCCACGTGGTCGAGGTTCCAGATCGGCCCGGCGAAGCCGCGCTCGATGAGCCGCGCCATGCGCTCCTCGCGCTGGCGCAGGCCGTCCATCAGGTCGGCCTCCTCGTGTGTCGTCCAGTACCAGCCAACCGCCAGCACCAGCAGGCTCGCGACCAGCGCAATGCCCGCCGTCAGGCGCGCCTGGATGCCCAGGCGTATCGGTATCAGGGCCATCCCTTGAACTCCCCTGTTTTGGCCCGCATCAGAACCGGATGCCGGCCAAAAGTCCAGTCAGGCAGTCGCCGTGCAAGCGGCGCGTCAGGCCTTAGCCGTCTTGCGGGCCGCCGCCTTCTTGGCGGGCGGCGCCTTGCCCGCGCGCGGCTCGAACTCGAAGATGACCTTGCCTTCCTTCTTGTCGTAGGCGAGGAAGGCCTTGAACTTGCGCCGCGTCTTGTTCGAGACGAAGTTCTCCAGCAGATCGGTCTTGCCCTCGGTCAGCAGCTTGTGAACCTGCGCGGGCTCGATCGGCTGGGTCAGGATGACCTTGCCGGTCTTGAAGTCACAGGTGACCTTGGCGCCCACGGCGTGCTCACAGACGTAGTTGGTGCCATGTTCGTAGACATGGCCCTGGCACTTCGGGCAGGCACCGAGCGAGGCCTGGCCGGTGAAGTCCACCGGCTCGCCGTCGTTCTCGGCTTTCTTGGCGTCCTCGCCGAAGTCGAACTCGAGCTTCCAGTTCTGGATCTCGTCGTCGTAGACCAGCGCCAGCTCGGCCGTGAACGGCCAGCCGGCCTTGGAGCGGAAGCCTTCCAGGGGACCGATCTTCTTCTCGCGCAGGAACTGCTCCACCTCGGCGAGCTCGAAGCTGCGGCCGCCCGGGATCTTGCCGATGGAGAAGCCGCAGGCGTCCGCGCCCTCACCGGTCTTGCCGGTGCAGGTGAAGCGCCGGTAGTTTTCCTTCACGATGCCACCGCACTTGGGGCACGGTGTCTTGAGGGTCGCGTAGTCGCCCGGGATGGTGTCGCGGTCGTAGCCCTTGGCCTTGGCGACCATCTTCTCGGTCATGGCCGCGATCTCGGCCATGAACTGCTCGCGGCTGAGCTTGCCCTTCTCCATCTGGGCGAGCTTGCTCTCCCAGTCACCGGTCAGTTCGGGCTTGGTCAGATCCTCGACCTCCAGGCCGCGCAGCAGCGTCATCAGCTGGAAGGCCTTGGCCGTCGGGATCAGCTCGCGGCCCTCGCGCAGCATGTACTTCTCGGTGATCAGGCCTTCGATGGTGGCCGCCCGCGTGGCCGGCGTGCCGAGGCCCTTCTCGGCCATGGCCTCGCGCAGTTCGTCGTCGTCGATCAGCTTGCCGGCGCCTTCCATGGCCGACAGCAGCGTCGCTTCGGTGTAGCGCGCCGGCGGCTTGGTCTGCAGGGCCTTCACGTCCACGCTCTCGGTGCGCACGACCTCGCCCGGCTGCACCGGCACGAGGTTGGCGTCCTCGTCGTCCACGTCCTTGCCGTAGACGGCCAGCCAGCCCGGCTTCACCAGCACCTTGCCGTTGGTCTGGAAGTGATGCGATTTGCCGGCAGCCTCCACCTTGCTGATGCGGGTCGTGACCAGGAACTCGGCGGGCGGGAAGAACACGGCCAGGAAGCGCTTCACCACGAGGTCGTAGAGCTTGGCCTCGACCTCGGTGAGGCTCTTGGGCGTCTGCAGCGTGGGGATGATGGCGAAGTGGTCCGACACCTTGGCGTTGTCGAACACCTTCTTGGTGGGCTTGATGTAGCCGTTGTTCAGTGCGACGCGGGCGTGGGCGGCGAGCGCCTGCAGCGGGCCGGGCAGGTCCTCGCCGGCGATCATCTCGGCGGTCTGCTTGGCCACGGCGACGTAGTCTTCGGGCAGGAAGCGGGAGTCGGTCCGCGGGTAGGTCAGCACCTTGTGCTTTTCGTACAGCGCCTGGGCGATGGACAGCGTCGTCTTGGCCGAGAAGCCGAAGCGCGAATTGGCCTCGCGTTGCAGCGTGGTCAGGTCGTACAGCGCGCCGCAGCTGGTGGTGCTGGGCTTGCTCTCCTCGGTGACGTGGGCCGGCTGGCCCAGCACGGCCTTGGCGATGGCCTCGGCATCGGCCGCGTTCCACATGCGGTCGGCGCGGCGCTCGGCATCGTCGTTTTTCTTCCAGGCGGGGTCGAACCACTTGCCTTCGTACTGGCCGGCCTGGGCGTCGAAGTTGGCGCGCAGCTCCCAGTAGTCGCGGGCGACGTGCTTGCGGATCTTTTCCTCGCGCTCCACGACGATGGACAGCGTGGGCGTCTGGACCCGGCCCACCGTCGTCAGGAAGAAGCCGCCGTCGCGCGAGTTGAAGGCGGTCATGGCGCGCGTGCCATTGATGCCCACCAGCCAGTCGGCCTCGGAGCGGCAGCGGGCGGCGTCGGCCAGCGGCAGCATCTGCTCGTCGCTGCGCAGCTTCTCGAAGCCCTCGCGGATGGCGGCCGGCGTCATCGACTGCAGCCACAGGCGCTGGATGGGCTTGTTGAGCTTGCCCTTGGCCGGCTGGGCGTACTGCTCGATGAGGCGGAAGATCAGCTCCCCCTCGCGGCCCGCGTCACAGGCGTTGATCAGGGCCGTCACGTCCTTGCGGCGGATCAGCTTGGACAGGGCATTGAGCCGGCCCTTGTTCTTGTCGATCGGGTTGAGATCGAAGTGCGGCGGGATCACGGGCAGGTTGGCGAAGCTCCACTTGCCGCGCTTGACGTCGTACTCCTCGGGCGCGGCGATCTCCACCAGATGGCCCACGGCGGAACTGACGACATAGCTGTCGTTCTCGAAATAGTCGTCGTGCTTGTCGAACTTGCCCGCCACGGGGGTCAGCGCGCGGACGATGTCCTGCGCCACGCTGGGCTTCTCGGCAATGATCAGGGTCTTGCTCATCGGGT